>DASZRM010000079.1:0-42432 GCA_035549135.1 Rhizomicrobium sp.
ACCGCGGAAGCCGAGCCGCTGGACGAGGAAGCGGTCTCCCGCGTCGAGGGCCACCGCTACGATCCGGTGCGCGTTCTGCAATGGCGCAATTCGGCGCTCGACTTTCATTCGCTCGACGGGTTGATCGCAAGTCTTGACGAAGCGCCGCCGGCGCGCGGCCTTGCGAGCGCGCGACCGGCGAGCGATCTTCTGGCGCTTCGCGCGCTTGCCGCGCGTCAGGACGTGCGCGCGATGGCGCTTGCTCCCGCCGCCGTGCGCCGGCTCTGGGACGCCTGCCAACTTCCCGATTTCCGCAAATTGTCGAGCGACGATCATGCGCGCCTGGTCCATTCGATCTTCGCCTTCCTGATGAGCGACGACGGCGTATTGCCCGACGATTGGCTGGCGCGGCAAATCGCGCGGCTCGACGTCGTCGAGGGCGATGTCGCCACGCTTTCGGGGCGGCTTGCGCAGATCCGCACCTGGACCTACGCCGCCCATAGGCCGGGCTGGACGCGCGACACCGATCACTGGCAGGGCGTCACGCGCCAGGTCGAAGACCGCCTGTCCGACGCCCTGCACGAACAGCTCACCCAGCGCTTCATCGATCGGCGCACATCCGTTCTGATGAAGCGGCTGCGCGAAGACGAGGTTCTCGACCTCGCGCTCGACGAATCG
This sequence comes from Rhizomicrobium sp., assembly GCA_035549135.1. Lineage (GTDB taxonomy): Bacteria > Pseudomonadota > Alphaproteobacteria > Micropepsales > Micropepsaceae > Rhizomicrobium. The sequence continues at coordinate 658 of DASZRM010000079.1, forward strand.
GGCGGGGTCATTGTCGGTGGCGAAGCGGTTGGCAAGCTCGAGGGATTCCGTTTCGAGCCCGATCCGCGAGCAGAAGGCGTCCATGGCCGCACCCTGCGCGCCGCCGCTGTGAAAGCGCTCGAAGGCGAATTTCTTGCGCGCGCCAGACGGCTCATCGAATCTAGAGACGACCAGTTCAGCCTCAGCGAGCACGGCCGCATCTGGTGGGATGGGGCCATCGTCGCCCAACTCGCCGCCGGAGCCTCGCCCTACGCGCCGTGCGTGGTTCTCGCCGCTGACGAAAATCTCAAGGCGGAGCTGCGCCAGCCTGCGCAGCAAAGGCTCGACGCCTGGATCGCAAAGCGCCTCGCCGATCGTCTCCAGCCTTTGCTGGCGCTACGCGAAGCGGCCGACGCCAAGGCGGGCGCGCCGGGCGCGCTGCCAGGCTTCGCCCGCGCAGTGGCGCACCGGCTGTGCGAGCATTTCGGTTCGCTGGACCGCGTCTCGCTCGATCTTCCCGACGACATCCGCAACCACATTCGCGCGCTCAAGGCCTTCGGGGTGTGGATCGGCAGGAGGGTCGTCTATCTGCCGAAGTTGCTGCGGCCGGAGCCGGCCGCTCTGCTGGGACTTCTCTGGGGCGTCTGGGCCAGGCGCGAGCGCATTCCGCCTCCGCCGCAACCTGGGCTCACCTCATTCGATGTCGACCGTTCCGCGCCGGAAGCGTTCCTGTCGGCCTGCGGCTTTCATATCGTTTCCGGCCGCGCAATCCGCTACGACATGCTAGAGCGACTGGAGGACGAACTGGAGAGAGGCGCAAGTTCTGGCGCGAGCGCCGACGCACTCCTGCCGAAACTGGTCTCGCTGCTCGGTTGCGGCAACGAGCAGCTGCGCGACATTCTCGACCGCCTCGGCTGGCGACTCGTCGAGGTCGCCCATTCTTCTTCCGACGGCGGGCGCGCCGTATGGCGGCGCCTTCCGCAGCGTCGCCGGCGGCGCGACCGGCCGCAGCCCGAGCGCAACCGGCCGACTGCCGACGCCTTGGCGCAGCTCGCGGCCCGCTTCTCCGGTCGATGAGCGCGCGCATCCGAATCGACAAATGGCTCTGGCATGCGCGGTTTTACAGAACGCGCGCGCTGGCCCAGGCGGCGGCTACAAAAGGACGCATCCGACGCAACGATATCCGCGTCGAGAAAGCGAGCCTCGAGGTGAAGCCGGGCGATCTTCTCACGCTGCCGCGCGGACGGGACGTCCTCGTCGTGCGGATTCTCGCCTGCGGGGAGCGGCGCGGACCCGCGCAAGAAGCGCAATCGCTCTACGAAATCCTCAATGACAGTGTGCTTGATCCTGACCCGCGAGCGCCTTAAGTCACGGGCCGCGCCTGCCGGAGTTCCGTATGACCTACGTCGTCACCGAAGCCTGCATCAAGTGCAAGTACCTGGACTGCGTCGAGGTCTGCCCGGTGGATTGCTTCTACGAGGGCGAGAACATGCTCGTAATCCACCCCGACGAATGCATCGACTGCGGGGTGTGCGAGCCGGAATGCCCGGCGGAGGCGATCAAGGCCGATACCGAGCCCGGCCTCGAGCGCTGGCTAGAGCTAAACGCCGAATATGCGAAGAAATGGCCCAACATCACCGTGAAGGGAACGCCGCCGCCTGACGGCAAGGAGTGGGACGGCGTGCCCAACAAGTTCGAGAAATATTTCAGCGACAAACCCGGAACGGGATCGTGAAATTTTTGAAATCTACGCTTCTACCATGTGGATAACCCCCGCCAAAGGCTCGGCGCGCCGCCCCTTAAGTCTGACGAATTCGAAATAAAGCGCGGAGATTCAAAGGTTTGGTGTTTGCACCCTTCCCTTTTTGTCATCCGCATGTTATATACGCCACGATCTCTACTGGCTGAAAGGCGCTTCCCGACCCGGATTGTACGCTGATCCGGTCCGGCGCCGCATTTGTTGCAGTGCAAGGCGATGCGGTCGCCTGCGTCCGGCAGGCACGGGAGCGGGCGCGCGAAACGGATATGAATATGACGGCTACGAAAACAGCAATGACGGCGGCGCCCAAGAAGGCGCCGGCAAACTCCAACCGAAAGCTGGAGTTCAAAGCGAACGACCATGTCGTCTATCCCACCCACGGCGTCGGCAAGATCGTTCGGATCGAGGAGCAGGAAGTTGCGGGCATGAAGCTCGAGCTCTTCGTCATTACCTTCGACAAAGACAAGATGACGCTGCGCGTGCCGGTGGCGAAGGCCAAGTCCGTCGGCATGCGCAAGCTTTCCTCTCCTGACGTGGTGGCGAACGCGCTCAACACGCTGAAGGGCCGCGCGCGCATCAAGCGCACCATGTGGTCGCGCCGCGCGCAGGAATACGAGGCGAAGATCAATTCAGGCGATCTGGTGTCGATCGCGGAGGTGGTGCGCGACTTGCATCGCGCCAGCGGTCAGCCGGAACAGTCCTATTCCGAGCGCCAGCTTTACGAAGCCGCCCTCGCCCGCATGGCGCGCGAAGTGGCCGCGGTCGAACGCACCGACGAGCCGACGGCGGTCAAGCGCGTTGAGACGATGCTGACCAAGAAGGCGGCCTAAGCGGCGCCGTTTGTCGCGGCCCGCAATTGCGCGCCACCCAGGTCAAACGACAAAGGGCTCGAAGACTTGTCTCCGAGCCCTTTCTGTTTCGCGCCCAACCGTCATCCTGGCGCGCAAAACCGCGTGCTTCGGGGCTCGCCATGGCGTCGCCCCAGCAATCGATAGCGCCGGCACAGCGACGCGCCTTCGCCTCTAGGAACGGCGATGCTAACGCGCCAGCTCGACCTGCTGCGGGTTGGCGATTTCAATCTCGGGGCCGTGATAGAGCTGCACCACGCCGCGCAAACGCACCGTCTTGCCGGCATAGTCGCGCGGATCCGCGCCCGCGCGGCGAAACGTCTTCATGTCCTCGGGCGCGATGGTGGCGGTGAAATCTTTTCGCCAGTCCGTTCCGAAATCAAGATAGGCGCGTCCGCCCTTCACGTCGACGGCCAGAACCTTTCCCTCTACCAACTCGAACGCGCCGATATCGGAGGAAAGCCCGTTCGGCCCGCGCACGCGATACGCCGGCAGAGCCCACAGACCCGCGCCCGCGTCGCGCGCGGCCGTTTCCGCGGCATAGAATTGTGCGGCGCACTCCGTCCGGTCGGGCGCGATGTCGACGCGCGCCAGCCCCTTGCGCAGCAGCGCAATCTGGAGCCAGCCGTCCTCGCCGAAGACCTGGCCTCGCACCCGATCGTAACGGTCCTCCTTGGGTGGAACCGCCGTCACCTTCAGCCGCCGGCCAGTCGCAAGCGCGTCGAGCGCGTCATAGGCCTGATCGGCGATCCAGGCCGGCGCATGGTCTTGCCCGGCGTGCGGTAGGCGGATGCCCTCAAGATGGACGGCCCGACCGTCCTTGAGCACCAGCTCGTCGTTTGTCGGCTCGACCCGGACGACTTCGGCGCGCGCGATCTCGACGGGCCCCGCGCAGGAAGGGCGCGTTTCTTCAGCCGCCGCCGGGCCGGCGAATGCGAGCAAGATCGCGGCGATGGCCGTCGCGCGCATCTGACTCAATCCTTCGCCTTCAGGCTGACGCCCGGCGGCGGCGGGATCCAGTCCGGCACGAAAAAATCGGGCATGAGGTCCTTCGTCGGATCGACGCGGTACCTGTCGAAATCGCTCACGCCCTCGCCCGCGAGGAACGTGTCGTCGATCAAAAAATTCCCGGTGAATTCGCGCGCCTTCTTGTTGAAGACGATATAGGCGGCGTCCGCGAGAATGTCCGGCGTGCGGCAATGTTTCAGGCCTTCGTCGCCGGAGAGCGCGTTGCGGATCGCTGCTGTGGCGATGCCGGTGCGCGGCCATAGCGCGTTGAAGGCGATGCCGTCCTCCGCAAATTCGGCCGCCATCCCGAGCACGCACATGCTCATGCCGAATTTCGCAATCGTATAGGCCGTGTGGTTGCGGAACCATTTGGCCTGCATGTCGAGCGGCGGCGAGAGCATCAGCACGTGCGGGTTGGAGGCGCGCTTGAGATGCGGGATGCAGCAGCGCGAGGTGAGATAGGTCCCGCGCGCGTTGATCCCGTTCATCAGGTCATAGCGCTTCATGTCGGTTTCGAGCGTGCCGGTGAGCTGAATTGCGCTCGCATTGTTGACGCAGATATCGATCGCTCCGAAGCGCGCAACCGCATGTTCCACGGCAGCCTGCGCCTGCTCCTCGAATCGGATGTCGCAGACGAGCGGCAGCGCCTTGCCGCCTGCTTTCTCAATCTCTTCCGCGGCCGTGTAGATCGTGCCCGGCAATTTGGGATGCGGCTCGGCAGTCTTGGCGGCGATCGCGATATTGGCGCCGTCCTTCGCAGCCCTGAGCGCGATCGCGAGTCCGATCCCGCGCGAGGCGCCGGTGATGAACAATGTCTTGCCTGTCAGCGGCATTTCATCCTCTCCAGGGCGTGCGACGAATGGCCTGAGTGCGGTATTCGTTTTCGCTACTGGCTCGTGTACCACTCCACTCCGTTCGCATCCGCCTCGCGCCGCATGCGTCCTCGGGCGCGCAGGCAGTTGAGGTGCGCAATGCTTTCGCCCGTAGCCATTCCATATACGCCGCTCGTGATGCGCGAGCGGAACAGCGCGGGAAACACATCCACGGCTCGCTTCGGCTCGGCGCACAGCGCATGGAGCGCCTCCATGTTCTGTTCATGGCCTTCGATCAGCTCGTTCAATCTCAAATGCGCCCCGCGGAACGGCTCATTGTGCGATGGCAGCACGAGCGCGTCGGCTGGCAATATGCCGCGCAGCCGCGCGCAGGAATCGAGCCAGTCCTGCAACGGGTTGGCCTCCGGCTCGGTCGGATGGACCGAGACATTCGAAGAAATGCGCGGAAGAATCTGATCGCCGGAAATGACGAGGTTCAGCTCCGGGCACCAAAGGCAGGCATGCTCCGGCGAGTGGCCCTGACCGACGATCACGCGCCACATCCGCCCGCCGATCGCGATTTCGCCGCCCTCGCGAATGCGCCGGTAGGAATTGGGGAGCTTGTAGACGCCATGGCCGAATCCGCCGAAGCGCGCCTTGTAGGTCTCGATGAGCTCATCGGGAAATCCGGCCGCGCGATAGAAGCGCACCCCTTCCCGCGGGGCTTCCTGGCCAGTGTCGGCGCAGAGATTTCGGCACATCAAAAATTCCGTGCGCGTAATCCACAGCTCGACGTCAAATTTGCGCGTTAGCCACCCCGCAAGCCCGATATGGTCGGGATGCATATGAGTCACGATCACTCGCCTGACCGGGCGCCCGTCCATGGGGCCCGCGAAGAGCTGCTCCCATGCCGCCGTCGTCTCGGAATTCTTGATCCCGGTGTCGACGACCGTCCAACCCTCTTCGTCTTCGAGTAGCCACAGGTTAATGTGATTGAGTTGCATCGGCAGGCGCATGCGTACCCAGTAAACCCCGCTCGTCACGGAGATGGACTGGCCGAGTTCGGGCCGCCCCTGAAAGGGATAATCGAGATTTCTGCCCGGCCGGGTCGGGGCTTCGGCAACGCCCAAGAAGGAGGCCCTCTTGAAAGAGTGAACGCAGCCGCCATGAGAATTGCACGAGATCGTCGCGTCAAGCGCGACCGCCACAATTTCGTCGGGAGAAAGAGGCATTGACGGAGCGATTTTGCTAGTCTGCCTTGTCGACGGTACGGGAGGATTCATGCGCATGCGTTTGGCCGCTTCGCTGGCGTATCTGCTCCTTGCTGGGCCTGCGCTCGCCCAGTCCAGCCAAGATCCGAAACAGGCGCCCACGGGGGCCTATACGCTCGATTCGCGCCACAGCCAGGTGCTGTTCGCCATTCCCCATCTGGGCGTGACCGACTATCACGGCCGCTTCGACAAGGTGACGGGCAGCCTCAATTACAATGCGGGCGCGCCGGAGAAGAGTTCGACCTCGGTCATTATCGACATGACGAGCATCGATACGCCGAGCCGGGAGCTAACGGGCGAGCTGATGGGGCCCAACGTATTCAAGACCGCCGACTTTCCGACCGCCGCCTTCAAATCCACGTCGATCGTCCGCACCGGTCCGACCAGCGGCAAGATCACCGGAGATCTGACGATCCGCGGGGTGACCAAACCGGTGACGCTGGACGCAACCTTCGGCGGGTTGACGACCGATCCATTCTCGGGCGCGGACGACATCGGTTTTCGCGCCACCGCCACGATCAAGCGGGCCGATTTCGGGCTTACGGGCATGGTCTGGGAACCCGTCGTTGGCGAGGAGGTGACGCTCACCATCGAGGCACTGTTTCAGCACCCGAAGGGAAAATAGGTATGACATCGAGCAAGACGGCGTCGCGCTATGGAACGGTTGCGATCGCATTTCACTGGACGATCGCGGCGCTCGTCATCGCCAATATCTGCCTCGGCCTTTATATGGCCGATCTACCGCGCAGCGATCCAAACAAGTTCATGATCGTGCAAACGCACAAGTCGATCGGATTGACGGTGCTTGCGCTCAGCATCCTTCGGCTCGGCTGGCGATTGATCAATCCCGCGCCTCCTCTGCCGGCCGAGATGAACCGCGCCCTCGCGTTTCTCGCGCGCGCCGTCCACTACGCATTCTATTTCCTGATCGTATTTATTCCGCTGACCGGCTGGATCATGGCCTCGGCCTCCACGCTCGGAAATGCGACGCAGTATTTCGGCCTCTTCGATTGGCCCAATCTCCCGTTCTTTCAGGGCATGACTCGCGCCCAAATCGTCCCATGGCACGAGGCTTTCGAAGAAACGCACGAGGCGCTCGCCTGGTCGGCGATCGCCCTCATTCCGCTGCATGTGCTGGCCGCGCTGTATCATCACATCGTACGGCGTGACGACGTGCTCAAGCGGATGCTTCCCGGAACGAGTATGGCGACGAAACCATGAAATTTGCGATTTTGATTTCCGCAATCGTCGCTGGCGCGACCGTCAGCCCCGCTTCGGCGGCGCATTGGGATGTTGATTACGCCAAGAGCCGGCTCGGCTTCACGGTGCGCTGGAGCGGCGAGCCGCTCACGGCAGATTTCAAGTCATGGAAGGCAGACATCGATTTCGACGCCAAGGATCTCGCCCATTCGAAGGTGGCGGTCAGCGTCGATCTGACAAGCGAATATTCTGGCCTCCCTGACAATGACGACGGCATCCAGGGCGCTCAGGGGTTTCAGGTTTCGCAGTTCCCAACCGCGCAGTTCAAGGCGACCAAGTTCACCCCCGTGGGCGGCAGCATATATGAGGCGGATGGCGCGCTCACCATCAGGGGGATCACCCGGCCAATCCGACTGCGTTTTCGGCTGCTGCAATCAGGCGACAGCGCGCGAGTGACCGGCGGCGCCGACGTCTCGCGGCTCGATTTCGGGCTTGGGCAAGGCGAATGGGCGGACGAGAAGGTCGTGGCCCATCGCGTGTCGATCCACCTGGAAATGCAGGCCCACAGACGGCCCTGAGACGGACTTATCCAACAGGCGCGGAACCGGGTTATGATACGGCAATGAACCGTATTGTATTCGCTTCGCCGCCATTTTTCCGCCTTCTGCGCGACTCCGCGGGCGGCGCATGGCATTTGGGTCCGGGCGCATGAATATCGACCTTCACGCGCGCGTGCGGCGCGCCGACGCGGCGGCGATCGCGGAAGGGGCATCGATCCTGAAGCGCGGCGGGTTAATCGCCTTTCCGACCGAGACCGTTTACGGACTCGGCGCCGACGCGACCAACGACCGGGCGGTTGCAGGGATCTTCGCGGCAAAGAGACGCCCCCAATTCAATCCCTTGATCGTGCATGTGCGCGACCTGGCCCAGGCCGAAGCGCTTGCGACGTTCAATTCCGCCGCCGCGGCGCTGGCCAAGGCGTTCTGGCCCGGCGCGCTGACCCTCGTGCTTCGGCGCCGTCCGGACTGTCCGGTATCCCTGCTGGCGAGCGCCGGTCTCGACACAGTGGCCTTGCGCGCGCCCTCGCACCGGGTCGCTCGCGCCCTCATCGAACGCAGCCATGCGCCGATCGCAGCTCCCAGCGCGAACCGATCCGGCCGCATCACGGCGACCACGGCGGAGCATGTCGCCGAAGGCCTCGGCGACGCCGTCGATCTCATCCTCGATGACGGTCCAGCTCCGATCGGCGTCGAATCGACGGTGATCGGCTTTGACGCGGGGCGCCCTGCGATGCTCCGGCCCGGCGCGATCGCGCGCGAGCGGATCGAGGCGGTGACGGGGCCCTTGGTCGCGCGATCGGAAAGCGCTCTGCGCTCGCCCGGCCAACTCGCCAGCCACTACGCGCCACGCGCCCTACTGCGGCTCAACGCGCTCTCGGCCGCGCCCGGCGAAGCGCTACTGGGCTTTGGTCCGTCCCCTGAGGGTGCGACCATGAATCTTAGCGCCGCCGGCGATCTCGCCGAGGCTGCGGCCAACCTCTTCGCTATGCTGCGCCAGTTGGACATGCGCTTCGAGCGCATCGCGGTGGCGCCCATACCCAATCACGGCCTCGGCGAGGCGATCAATGACCGGCTCGAGCGCGCCGCGGCGCCGCGCGAGGCCCCGGCATGAATCCCGGTATAGTTGCGCAGCTCAAAGCGGCTGTCGGCGCCGGAGGTTTCAGCGAAGATCCGGTCGAAATCGCGCCGCACCTTCAGGAGTGGCGAGGAGCCTGGAAAGGCCGCACGCCGCTTCTGCTGAAACCTGGAACGACAGAGCAAGTTTCGCGCATCCTCGCCATTTGCGGTGAGACCGCGACGCCGGTTACGCCACAGGGCGGCAATACGGGCCTTGTGGGCGGCCAGATTCCGCAAGCGGGCGAAATCCTTCTCAGCCTTGAACGGCTGAACCGAATTCGCGGACTAGACAGGACTGGGGCCTACTGCGTCGCCGAAGCGGGCGTGACGCTGGCGCGGCTGAAGGAGGCGGCGGAGCGCGAAGACATGCTGTTTCCGCTGAGCCTTGCTTCCGAAGGCTCCTGCACGATCGGCGGCAACCTTTCCACCAATGCCGGCGGCGTGAACGTGCTTCGCTACGGCATGGCGCGCGAGCTCGCGCTCGGACTTGAAGTGGTTTTGGCGGATGGCACGGTGCTCGACCTGCTGCGGACCCTGCGCAAGGACAATACGGGCTATGATCTCAAACAGCTGTTCATCGGCGCAGAAGGAACGCTGGGCGTTATCACGGCGGCCGCGCTGAAGCTCTATCCGCGGCCTGCGCAGACCGAAACGGCGTTCGTGGCGGTCCAAGACCCCGCCGCCGCGGTGGAGCTTCTGTGGCGCTTGCAGGCGGCCACAGGCGGCCTGCTGTCGGCCTTCGAACTCATCCCGCGCCTGGGGCTCGACCTGGCGCTCGCGCATATTCCCCAAACCGCCGATCCGCTCAGAGTGTCATCGCCATGGTACGCGCTCGTCGAAGCTTCTGGCGCGCCCGACATCGGCCTGCGGCGCGCCTTCGAGGCGACGCTGGCGCAGGCCATTTCCGATGGCGTCGCACAGGATGCTGCGCTCGCCGAAAGCCGCGCCCAGCGCGCCGCGCTCTGGCGTTTGCGCGAGAGCCTATCCGAGGCGCAAAAGAGGGAAGGTCCATCGCTGAAACACGACATCGCAGTTCCCATCGAACGCATTCCCGATTTTATAGCAAAGGCGACGGACGCGGTCTTGAGAGCCGCACCTGGAGCGCGGCCGGTGTCGTTCGGCCATCTTGGAGATGGAAATCTGCATTTCAATTTCAGTGCCCCCAGGGGCGCCGACCCGAAGGCGTTCCTCGCGCGGCGTGAAGATGTCGCCCGCATCGTTCACGACTTGACCAGCGCCTACGGAGGCTCGATCAGCGCCGAGCATGGGATTGGCGTCATGAAGCGGGATGAACTCCGCCGCTACAAGAGCCCAGCGGAGATCGAGCTGATGAAGACGCTCAAACGCACGCTCGATCCGAAAAACATTCTTAATCCGGGCAAGGTGACGACGGAACGCTGAGTCGAAATTCGCCTGGAAGACGCAGCCTACGCCGCTTCGCGCAGCTCCGGCCGCGACGGGGCCTGCGGGGCCGCGCGGCCTCTAAGCGACTTTTTGTTCGACGCCGCGCTCAAGCTCGCGGTGACGACGGTCGCAAGATAGGGAAGACTCTGCACCGTCAGCATGAACATCCAGAGCGCGGCTGCGGGCTCTTCGATCCCGTGCGTCAGCCCCACCGAAACGATCGACAGCGCGCACAGCGCCAGAAGCGTCGTTTCTTGCCAGGCCACTCGCAGCGCCTGAGACAACAGCGCCGGATCGGCGCATTTGGGCGTGCGCAGGAACGGCTTGCCCGAGGTGAGCAATCCGGAAATCACAGCCTTGGCGACGGTGTGGGTGAGCGCGAGTCCGGCAACCGATGCCATCAGCGCGCCCTTTAGCCCTGAGCCGACCTTGGGCGGATAGAGCAGGAACGTCTTGAAGGTCTTGGCGAAGAACAATGCGAGCGCTGCGGCGGACAATGCCGGCATGGGCGCGTAGAAATGCTCTGGCGAGATCCACATCGCCGTAGTCCACGCCAGCGCCATCAGCGTCACGATGAGTCCGAGCGCGTCGGAAATCCAAGGCAGCCAGCCGGACAGGAACTGATAGCGCTGCGCCCATGAGAGCTTCGTGCGTCCCAGAAAGATCGCTCCGGCGTGGCGCTTTATGATCTGCATTGCGCCATAGACCCAGCGATAACGCTGGCTCTGAAACGCCTCGAGCGTGTCGGGCATCAGGCCCTGACCCATGCTTTGGGGAATGTACGCCGCGCCACAACCGCGTTCGAACAACTTTAGGCCGAGTTCGGTGTCCTCGGTGATGCACCACGCGCTCCAGCCGCCGGCTTCCTCGAGCGCCGCCCTGCGCACGACGGTCATCGTCCCGTGCTGGATGATTGCGTCGTGCTCGTTGCGCTCGATCATTCCGATATGGAAAAATCCGCGATACTCCTCATAGGCCATGGATTTGAACAAGCTGTCCCGATGGTCGCGATAATCCTGCGGGCCCTGCACGACAGCAACGTCAGGCGTGGCGAAGAAGGGCAAAGTCCGGCGTAGCCAATAGGGCTCGACCTGGTAGTCGCTGTCGATCACCGCCACATATGCGGCTTCCGGATCGGTCCGCTTCAGCGCCTCGTTGAGGGCGCCGGCCTTGAAACCGGCCAGCCCTTCTAAATGGAAGAAGCGAAAGCGCGACCCTAGCTCGGCGCAATGCTCCTCAACCGGCCGCCAGACGGCCTCGTCCGTCGTGTTGTTGTCGAGAACGATGACCTCGAAGTTGTCGTAGTCGAGACCGGCCAGACAATCGAGCGTCGCCTTCACCATTTCAGGCGGCTCGTTGAAACAGGGAACGTGCACAGAGACGCGCGCGCTCTTCTGCGGGATGGCTGACACCACTCGGCGCCGCTCGACGCGCCACAGGCTCGCCGCAAGTTCGACGCCTTCAGTCAGGATCACCGCGCATGCCAGCACGACCAAAGGCGACATCGCCACGATCATCAGGAGATCGCCGGAATCGACATAGCCGAGCGTGGTCGCGTCGATCACCGCAAGAAGGCCCGTTGAGACCAGCGCGACCAACCCTCCCATCACCAGGTAACCCGGTTGGCGCACCCGCGGCATCCGGCCCAGAATCAACAGGCCCAGAAGCAGCGTCAGAATCGCGGCGACGAGCGCATAGATGCGCCATTGCGGGAACGAGCGCTGCAGGCCGGTGAAGGTGAACTTCGGATTGCCATCCGCGTCGAAAAGGCCCCAATAGGCGCCGACCGCGCCTTCGGATCCGATTTTCCAGGGCTGGTCATAGGCTTCGAGCAGGTAATAGTCCCAGCCCTTCTCCATCGCGAGCTGGACAAACCCGCGCATGAAATAGGCTTCGTTCGCCAGCGACGGCTCGGCGTTTCGCTTGGAGCGGCCCTCCGAAGGCCAACCCGCCTCGCCGATGATGACGGGCTTGTCCGGAAACTCCTGCTGCACGTCGGCGTAGGCGCGCTGCATGAAATCGAAGCCATTCCTGGCGTCGATGCCTTCCCAATAGGGAAAGAGATGTACGGATATGACGTCGACGTATTTTCCGATCTCTGGATATAGCAGCCACGTCGACCAAGGCTCGCCGGTCGTGATCTTGATGCGCGCCGGAAGCGCTGCGCGAACGCGACGAATATAGCCGTTCAGCTGTTCCGGCGTCACATAGCTGAACAGCATCGCTTCATTGCCGACGAATACGCGATCGATCGTGCCGCGATTGGCCTTCGCCACGGCGATTGCGGTCTCGATCTCTTTTTCGTTCTCCTCGAGATCCGCTGTGATCCAGATTCCGAGGGACACGGTGAGGCCATAGCGCGCGGCGATTTCCGGCACCTTGTCCATACCGTGAGCCACGGTGTAGGTGCGAATATGGCCCGTCACCCTGGCGAGCTGCGCCATGTCGCGGTCGATCAATTCGGGGCTTATGTTGTCATTGTCCGCGCGCGTGAACATGTGGCTCGGGTGATAGGCGACGCCGCGCACCTGGCCGTCCCAATCGGGCGCGATTACGCCGTAGTCGCGGCTCGCCCAGAAGAGCGCGCTGGCGCCGACCACAAGAAACAAGGCGAGCGCAATGCGCATGCGCCCGCCGTCCGTTCTGGACCGCATTCCCTCCCAAAGCTTGCCCAAAAATCCGAACATGCGCTGGTCGACCTAGTCGGCGCCGTTTCCGGGCGAGCCCTCATCCTGTTTCGGCTGCTCCTTGGGGGTAGTCACCGAGACCAGCGTAACGTCGAAGACGAGCGTCTGGTTGGGAGGGATCGCGCCTTGTCCGGCTCCCCGGGCCCCATAAGCGAGATTTGCTGGAATCACGATATGCCATTGATCGCCCTCGCGCATCATCTCCAGCGCTTCGGTCCAGCCGGGAATGAGGGCGCCAGTCTTGAATTGCGCCGGCAGGTTCGGCTCCGTTCCATCGAACACGACGCCGTTTATCAGCGACCCGGTGTAGTAAACGGTGACGATGTCGTTCGGACCTGGCCGCTTGCCGAATCCATTGTGGATTATCTTGTACATCAGCCCGCTTGGCCGGACGATCACACCTGACTGCTTCGCGTAGTCGGCGAGATATTGTCGGTTGGCCTCCAGGCTCAATGCGTTCACCGCGGCTTGCGCGGAGGCCGAAACGACAACCAATGCGGCCAAGAAAATACTGATGCGGCGCATAAGAGCTCTTCCCTTAACGATCCAGAACGACGGGCTAGCATGGCGGTGGCTACGCCGCCATGGCGCTAACATACTCCAATGCGATGGATTTATGGGCGAAGAAGCCGTCCGAGCCAGGATCGCCTTCGAACAGGCTTACCGATCGCAACGCCAATCGGCTCCGGCCGGGGGCGCCCCGTCGCCCGTGGACCTGGCCCAGCCTTAGCCGGTCGGGTCGCGCCGGGGGCGAATTCTAGGCTTCCGGCCTCCTTCGCGGCTGGAGCCGTGGGGGCCGGCCGCGGAATTGGAAGCGCCCAGTCGCCCGCCGGCCGCACGGTGCATACGGGACCGACGCACTGAATCATGTATTTTTTCGACCAGGCTTCCTCGGGGCTGAGGACAAAGGTCTCGCTTTCGCGCGGCCCTACGCCCGACTGGGTTCGGGCCAGTTGCTGGTCCTTGACGATGCTGACCACACGATCCAGTCGTTCGGCGGCTTCGGCTAGCATCCGGCTGGGCGTCTTGCTGGACTGTCGGAACGGATCGGCCATCGCTCAGCCTCCATCTTGTTTAGTATACCACTGAAACCCGGCCTCGCGACTAATGACGGCGACGTCAATCGCGCCGCCGACTGTCTGCTTCTGCGCCATGATGCGCTTCTTGAACACGTTCAGGCTCACCAGCTCGCGGGCCGTATCCGCCAGTTCCGCGCGCGCCGCGATCTCCAGGACGCGGAGCACGGGGTTGATATAGGCCTGTTGCTGATAATCGCCGATCATGCTGCGGAATGCATCCAGATATTGCGGCACGAGCTCGGTCTGAAAACGGCGGCGGATTTCCTCGCGCCGCGCCGGATCGGCGTCGGAAAACGCGGCCACCAGCTGGTCTACGACCCCGTAGAGCATCATCCGCATGACGCCGTAGACCCGTCGCTCCAAACCATAGTCGATGCCGCGAATGAATGCGTGCGTGACCTCGCTGTCGGCGAACATCCGAATCTTGGAGCGGACCTCGGTGTCGATTGCGTCGACGGATGCCTGGGTACGTTTGACAATCCCGCCGACGATCGCGGAGACAAGATACGTCGCCACTACCGGATAGCGATCTTCGGCGCCAAATCCTGCGAAGACCAGGCCGGTTATGTCTTCCAGAAAGAGGTCTTTCACTACGCAAAAGACAGCGATGTCCCGAAGCCGCCGCAACCCCTCCTGGGAGAGCGAAAAGGGGCCGAAGCCGTAGGCGATCAGTTCCTCTATGACGTCTCTGTGATCCGCCGAGACTTTCGCGGCGAAACCTTGCGGAAAACAGGCCAGATCCGGCCGCGCCGCGCCGTCCTCGCGAAACTGATAGTCGCGCCAGATGCGCGCGATCGACTCCTCGAGGATTTCCGTATCCCCGATCTCGTCTTCGCCCGTTTCCCGCAGGTATTGCGCCAGGTGAAAGATGTAGCGAAAGACAGAGGCGAGAAGCCGTTTGTAATCGTCCTTCTGGCGATCCGGCGGAAAGAATTCTACCAGATTGTCGAGCGAGCCGGTGAAGCTCGCACCATATTCGCCAAGATGAGCGAAGTCTTTCGGCCGAACCTTCTTCTGATAGTGCTCAATCAGCCGATCCCAGGGATGGCCCATTATATCGGCGACGCCGAAAAACATGACGCCGACCGGCCGGCTAGGGATCAGATTGTAGAGCTTGCGCTGGTCGTTGCGGACGACCACCGTTCCCCCGTCCACAAGCGTGACTGCGGAATCGGCGGCGAGCGCCACCGCGCGCTGGTTCATCACCGCGATTTCGGAAGTCATCCCTCAGACCTTACCCGCCCACCGCGATCAGCATGTCACAGCCGCCGCGGAATTGGGAGATCGATCGCGCATGGAGAGCACGCGCGTTGCGGCGCCGCGAACGGGCGTTTACCGTGACAGAAACGCAACTATCGGAGAGAACGATGTACAAGCCCTTCGATTTGACGGGAAAAGTGGCGCTGGTCACCGGGGGCAATGGCGGGATCGGGCTGGCGATGGCCGATGCGCTCGCCCAGGCCGGCGCCGACATCGCCATCTGGGGCCTCAACCAGCAGAAAAATGACGTCGCGGCGAATGCGCTGCGCGCGCATGGCGAACGTGTCTGCGCGCGCAAGGTGGATGTCGGCGTCGAACGGGACGTGATCGAGGGCATTGAGGCGACTATCGCGGAGCTCGGTCGACTTGATTGCGTTATCGCGAACGCCGGCGTCGGTGGCGGCGCGCCGATCGCCGAGATGTCGACCGAACTGTTCCGCAACGTGCAGCGCGTCAACCTCGAAGGCGTGTTCTGGACGTTCCGGGAATCCGCCAAGCATATGATCGAACGCGCCAAGAGCGGAGATCCGGGAGGATCGCTCGTGGTCGTGGCGAGCACAGCCGGCATCGAGGGAGCGGCGCGCAATTCCGCATACGGAGCGTCCAAGGCCGCGGTGATGTCGATGGCGCGAGCCCTAGCGGTCGAACTGGCCCGATACGGCGTTCGCGCCAATTCTATCGCGCCGGGATGGATCGCCACGGACATGACGCGCCAAGCGCAGGCAAGTGCCGCTTTCACGGAAAAGGTCGTCCCGCGCATTCCCATGCGCCGCTGGGGCGAACCCTCCGATTTCGGCGGCATCGCCGTCTATCTGGCGAGCGACGCCTCGCGCTATCACACCGGGGACACCTTCGTGATAGACGGCGGATACACCAAGTTCTGACGCGCGGGGGAATATCCGTATGCGGATTAAGCCGGACGCCCGTTTTCCGGACATCCCGCTAGTGGGGTTGGTGTGGGGAAAAAGAAACAGACTGGCAAGCGGGCCTTCGGCGCAACAGATAGCGCGCCCTTAGCTATATACGGGGGCCTCCATGCGCTCCTGCGGACTGGATTTCGGCGCCTCCAACTCCGCCGTCGGCATCGTCTGCAATGATGTCCCCTGCCTTGCGCCTCTCGAGGGCAACAATCTTCTACTGCCGAGCGCCGTTTTCTTCGACGAGGAAACGCGCGGCCGCGTGCATTTCGGCCGCCATGCTATCGAGGCCCATGTCGGCCAGACTCCTGTCCGGCTGATCTGCGCCCTCAAATCGATCCTTGGTTCGTTGCTGATCGATGAGAAGACCGCGCTCGGTTATCGCAGGATCGGCTCCGGTTGGGCGATCAGGCTTCGAGCACGCAATCGGGGAGCGGCGAGCGCGATTGACCGATGTCGCCTTGAGATGCATCTCCGACTCCAGACTTGAGCCCGACGGAATTGCGGCCAAGTTCTTTACCGTCGGATCTAGCCGCGCCCCCGCCGTACGCCGCGCAATCTCTGCCGCCACTCCATCGGCCCGCGTAGCGGAAAGGTCCGACTTTCTTTCCGTGGCGTTAGGCCTGACGCGGGAAGCCGAGCGTCGTTATGGAACGCCATGAAGGTCGATTCGCGCTACTATCTGCGCCCGAAACTCAAACGCCAGCCGTCGCAACAGAAACGGCGAGTCGGTCCAAGGCCACGAACATGACGATCCGTACGCCGATCTGCAATCTCCTGGGAATTGAGCATCCGATCCTGCTCGCGGGCATGGGCGGCGTCTCCTATGCGGAATTGTGCGCTGCAGTTTCAAACGCCGGCGGAATGGGCACGCTTGGCATGGCCGGGCGCTCACTGCCCGAGATCGCAGATGAAATCAGGAAGGTTCGAGATCTCACGGACAAACCATTCGGAGTCGATCTACTCGCAGCGACTCCCGAGTCGATGGACAAGGCCGCCGATGTCATCGTCGAAGGCGGCGCGCGCGCGTTCATCTCGGGGCTTGGCGTGCCGCCACCGAGACTTGTGAAGAAATTTCACGACGCCGGTCTGAAGGTGATGAACGTCAACGGCGCGGTGAAACATGCCCGCGCCGCCGAGGCCGGCGGGCTCGACGCGGTCATCGCTCAAGGCGGAGAGGCAGGCGGACACACCGGACGCGTTGCCGGAATGGCCCTCATTCCTCAGATCGTCGACGCGGTTGACATTCCGGTGATCGCCGCCGGTTCGATTGTCGATGGACGAGGATTGGTCGCGGCGCTCGCGCTGGGCGCGCAGGGCGTTTGGATTGGAACGCGCTTCATCGCAAGCAGCGAAGCGCACGCTGGCGCACTTTACAAGCAGGTCATCGTCGACGCAGGAGACGAAGATACAATCGTTACCAGATGCTATTCGGGAAAGCCCATGCGCGTGCTCAAGAATGATTGGGTGGCCGATTGGGAAAGTCGCCCCCAGGACATTCGGCCCTTTCCGGCCCAGGCGATCCTGTCCCATCAGGCGGGCGTGATGGGCGGTATTGGCGGACAAATCGAAGGTCTGAGCCGCGAACGTTCAGCTTTCGCCATGGGACAGGGAGCCGGCGCGATCCGCGACGTCAAATCGGCCTGCGAAATCGTCTCGGACATACTGGCGGAGGCCGAGCGCGTCTTGCGCCGGCTCGAGCTCCTGCGCAGCTAGACCAGATTCGCCGCTACATGGGCGAGGACAGCAACTCCGAAGAGCGCCACCAGAAGCCCGGAGCCGTGATTGATGATGCGCATCACGTGATCGTCGATGCGCGCGTGAAGCAGGCCGACGAAGGTCGTCAGCAGGAGCCACCAAAGCGTCGATCCTAGAATGACGCCCCCGACAACGATCGCGGCGCTCAAAAAGCTGGGATGGTCTCCGGCGAGCCCGCCCAGGCCGGTGAACATGGCCGTGAATCCCAAAAGCGTCGCGGGATTTGTGATCGTCAGCGCGAAAGTAGAGGCCATGGCGCGCACTAGCGTGCGGCCCGCCTTGTCCTTCGTCTCGCATTTGGAATCGCATGGAGCCGGCGGCTTGGAGAAATAAGTATAGAGCCCGAAACACACCAGAAGCGTCCCGCCCGCCAATTGCAACGCAACCGAGAGTCCCTCGATCAATTGCGCGATAGCCGTCAACCCGAAGCCTGTGACAATGGCGAAAACGCCGTCGCCCAAAGCGGCACCGAGGCCGGACATAAAGCCGTTCAGGGAGCCGAACTGCAGGGTGCGCCGGATGCAAATGAGATTTACCGGTCCGATCGGCGCCGCAACAATCAGGCCGATCGCAACACCCGGCCCAATAAGAAGAATTTGATTGAGGCCGTTCATCGCAAATCCACAACCAGCCGACCGCGGACCTTGCCTGCGAGAATGTCTTCGGCCGCCGACTGCACGTCATGGAGTGAAATCCTGCGCGAGAGCGCGGCGAGCTTGGCTCTATCGACATCGTGCGCCAAGCGCTCCCAGGCGCGCAGGCGACGCTGCATAGGCGCTTGCACCGAATCCACCCCCAGAAGCGAGACACCCCGCAGAATGAACGGCGCAACGCTGGCAGGCAAATCCATTCCGCCCGCCAGACCACATGCAGCCACCGCCCCGCCATAGGAGGTGCTAGACAACACGTTGACCAGTGTGCGGGAGCCGACGCTGTCAATGGCGCCATTCCAGCGCTCTTTCGAAAGAGGCTTCGGTTCGCCGGTGAGTTCGCTGCGCGGAAGCACCTCGGCGGCGCCCAATTTCCGCAAATAGGTTTCCTCTTCCGGCCGACCGGTAGAAGCCAGTATGCGATAGCCGAGTTTCGAAAGGATCAGGATGGCCAGCGAACCCACGCCGCCGGCCGCGCCAGTAACCAGGACCGGCCCCTTGTCCGGCGAAACGCCGGCGAATTCCAGCTGCAGCACCGCCAACATCGCGGTGAAGCCGGCTGTGCCGATGGCCATCGCCTCTGCGGCCGTAAAGCGTGAAGGCAAGGGTACGAGCCAATCGCCGTTGACGCGCGCGTACTGGCTATATCCTCCGAAATGGGCCTCGCCGACGCCGTAGCCATTGAGCAGGACGCCGTCGCCAGGTTTGAATCGGGAATTGGAGGATTCTTCTACGACCCCGGCGAAATCGATTCCCGGCACCATCGGAAATCGCCGGATGACGGGCGCGCGTCCCGTGAGCGCCAGGCCATCCTTGTAATTGACGGTGGAGTGGGAGATGGCGACGGTCACGTCGCCTTGCATCAGATCGCCCGGTCCGAGATCTGTCAGATCGACGCTTTGCCCGCCATTTTCCTTGCGGATCAAAATGGCCTTGAACCTGTTCTTCATCTTGGCACTTCCCGGAATCGACTGCTGACAAAAATCCGCCGGATGCTGACCCACCCGACACGCGACGGTCAATTATTTCTGAGCAAGTCTCGACCAATTCGCCCCTACCGCGCAAACTCTTATGCAATGAGGATGTGAGAACATTTGCCGACGAACGCAATCGCATCCGTCCGCGTTTAGAGGAGTAAGATGAACGAGTTGGAATTGGCTCTAAAGGGTTACCGGCTCACGACGGCCGAAATTCTCTATCGGATGCCGGATCATCCCACCGTGCTACAGAGCTTCATATGGCAGGAATTCGACATCGCGCCGCAGTTTCCGGCGCTCACGAAATTCCTTCGCTTCTGGGAAACGAGCATCGAAGGACAATTACACTCCGTGCGCGTCGCGTGGCGCGGTCTAGTTTCGCCGGCAGAGTTCAAACATTTCGGCGCGGAGCTCACCGTCCACTAGGCCCGAGTGTGTCATGGAAACGCAAAGGGCGGCCTGACGCTGCACCCGTCATGACGTGGTCGCGCATCACCGTGCGGCCGCGGATGATTGTTGCGATTGGCCAGCCCGTCGTGATCATGCCGTCGAACGGCGTCCAACCGCATCGGGATGCGATCCAGCTGTTTTCGATCTTCCGTTGCTTGCGGAGATCCACGACCGTGAAGTCTGCGTCATACCCCAGCGCAATGCGTCCTTTTCCGACAATCCCGAAGATTCGCGCCGCTCCGGCGCTGGTCAGATCGACGAAGCGCTCGAGCGTGAGCCGGCCCGCGTTGACGTGATCCAGTAGAAGCGGCGCCAAAGTCTGGACGCCTGGCATCCCTGACGGCGTGTCCGGATAGGGACGGCTTTTTTCTTCGCGCGCATGGGGCGCATGGTCCGAGCCAATAAGGTCGATAAGGCCTTCCCCGACCGCTTTCCAAAGCGCCTCCCGATGCTCAGGCCCGCGGATGGGCGGATTCATCTGCGCAAAGGCGCCTAGCCTCTCGTAACATTCGGGCGCAACGAGCGTCAGATGTTGCGGCGTTGTCTCGACTGTCGCCAAATCGCGCGCCGCCGCCAATAGCGGCAATTCCTCTCGCGTCGTTACGTGCAGAACGTGGATTCGACGACCCGCTTCGCGCGCCAGCCGGAGCACCCGTTCCGTCGATATGCGAGCAGTTTCGACATCCCGCCAGACGGGGTGAGAGCGCGGGTCGCCCGGAATGCGCAAGCCCTTGCGCTCATTCAGCCGCGCCTCGTCTTCGGAATGGACGGCCATGCGGCGCATGCCTGCCGCGAGGGCCGAACGAATATCATCTGCCTCGTTGAGCAGCAGCGATCCCGTCGAGGAACCCAGAAACGCCTTGACGCCACACACGCCCGGCAAACGTTCAAGCTCCTCCAAGGCGCCGATGTTGTCAGAAGTTGCGCCCACATAAAAGGCGTAGTCGCAATGCATCCGCCCCGCGGCGCGCGCGAGCTTATCTTCGATCGCGGCGCGGCTTGTGGTTGGGGGATTGGTATTGGGCATCTCGAACACCGCAGTGACCCCGCCCAGCGCGGCTGCGCGGCTACCGCTTTCCAGATCTTCCTTGTGTTCGGCCCCCGGTTCGCGAAAATGAACTTGCGTGTCGATGACGCCCGGCAGGACGTGCAGCCCCCTCGCCTCGAAAATCTCCGCAGCGGCGGCGCCACGCAGCGAGCCGATGGCCGCAATGCGCCCGGCCTTCACCCCGACGTCGGCTTCCACAATGCCGTTCGCGGTCGCGGCTACGCCACCCCGGATCAGAAGGTCGAAGCTTTCGGCCATAGACGTAGGAGTAAGGGGCGGGCTGCGGCTTGGCAATCGGCCGCTTAGGGAATACTTCCCGTCCATGAGCATACCCATTCTCCTGGAAGACCGCAGCGTGATCGCGGTGTCGGGTCCGGAAGCCCGCGGCTTTCTGCAGGGCCTCATCACCAACGACATCGAAAAAGTGAGCAGCGCTCGGGCAATCTACGCGGCCTTGTTGACACCCCAGGGCAAAATCCTCTTCGACTTCATCGTGACGGAGGGCGATGGGGCGCTCCTGATCGACTGTCGCATGGACGCGCGCGATTCATTGGTCAAACGGCTCGGCGTTTATCGTCTGCGCGCGAAAATCGAAATTGAGGCTCGAGACCAGTTGCGCGTTTTCGCCGACCTGCACGGTGCGGCGGCGGCGCGAGGAATAACATTCGTAGATCCGCGCTTACCGGCCCTCGGCCATCGCACCATTGGAGCCTTCGCTGAAATGCCACCGGCTGGCGCCCGCTCGAGTGCCTACAGGGAACTCCGACTTTCGTTGGGGGTCCCAGAAGGGCCCGATTTCGGAAGCGACCGGATGTTCGCGCTCGACGCTGGTCTAGAAGAACTCAACGCAATCAGCTTCGAAAAAGGCTGTTATGTGGGCCAGGAGCTGACCGCGCGAATGAAGCATCGCGGCGTGGCGCGCAAGCGCCTCCTGCCGATCCGGACGACCGGCTGCGCGCAACTGCCCGCCGCGGGCGCCCCCGTGACCGCAGGCGGCCAGACGCTCGGCGAAATCGCCTCGACCTACGGAGAGATGGGCTTTGCGCTCGTCCGCCTGGACAGGTTGGAGGAAGGCAGAGCCCCAATCTTCGCGGACACAACGCCTGTCACAATTGATCGACCCCACTGGCTTTTCTCTTGACGGACGCGGCGATCGTATAAGAGTCACGCTTTTCCAACAGGAGACGCTCTCATGCTTCATCACGTTTCAGTCGGCGTTCATGACGTCGAGCGCGCGGCTAAATTCTATGATCCCGTGCTCAAGACGCTGGGTTACAAGCGCATTATGGAATTTTTGCCGTATGCAATCGGCTATGGCGAGCGTGGCGGCAACGCCGAATTCTGGATTCAGCTGCCGCACAACCAGCAGCCTGCGACCAGTGGCAACGGCACGCATGTAGGCTTCAGCGCGCGTTCCAAGGGTCAAGTCAACGCGTTCCACGCCGCGGCGCTTGCCCAGGGCGGGAGCAATGACGGCGAGCCCGGCCCGCGCCCCGACTACGGTCCGGCCTATTATGGCGCGTTCATCTACGATCTCGACGGCAACAAAATCGAGGCTACCCTCACAGCGCCCGCGAAGGCCGCGGCAAAGCCAAGATCGACCAGGAAAACCGCCAAACGAAGCATTGGCCCAAAAAGAAAGCCGCAGAAAAAGGCGAAAAAGAAGAAGGCCCGCCGGCGTTGAACGACGGCCTCATCCGCTGCGCCTGGCCCGGCGAAGACCCGCTCTACGTCGCCTACCACGACGATGAATGGGGCGTGCCTGAATACAATTCGCGCGCCCTGTATGAGAAGCTGGTCCTCGACGGGTTTCAGGCGGGACTTTCGTGGATTACGATTCTGCGAAAGCGCGAAAGTTTTCGCAAAGCGTTCGATGGATTTGACCCTCAAAAGATCGCCCACTACGGCAAGCGCGACATTGCGCGGCTGATGAAGAACAAAGGCATCATTCGCTCAGAGCCCAAGATCAAGGCGGCGATCAGGGGCGCGCAGCTCTGGCTTGACATTGAGGAAAAGGAGTCCGGGGGGTTTTCCGGATTCATATGGAAGCATGTCGACGGCAAACCAGTCACCAATCGTTTCAAGACGACGAAACAGGTGCCGGCGAAAACCAAAATGAGTGAAGGCCTCTCGAAGGAACTCAGGCAGAAGGGCTTCAATTTCGTGGGGCCCGTGATCGTCTATGCCTTCGCGCAGGCGGTCGGCCTGGTCAACGACCACATTGTCCCCTGTTTCCGGCATAGTCAGCTTGACGGAGCCTGACATGACCATCCCCGACGCTCTGGGACTGGGCGGATCGGTAACAATCGCGTTTTGTTATATCGCCAATTTGAGGGGCGCGATGCAGAGCGATCGATGGCCCTATGCGCTGCTCAATCTGCTGGGCGCAACGCTTATCCTCGTCTCTCTTCATTGGTCCTGGAACCTTCCGGCGGCGATCATGGAAGGGTTTTGGGCTCTGGTCAGCGCCTACGGCCTTGCACGAATACTCATGAATTACCATCGCCCTTTGTAAGGAGGAACGCCGGGATCTGGCAGCCACACACCCGACGGAAGCTTTCCCTTCTGCCAGAACACATCGATCGGCATGCCGCCGCGCGGAAACCAGTAGCCCGCGACGCGCAGAAATTTCGGCTTGATCGCGTCTGCTATGCGCTTGCCAATCATCACTGTCGTGGCTTCGTGAAACGCCGCATAATTGCGAAAGCTCGACAGGAAGAGCTTGAGCGATTTCGATTCGACGCTCGATTTCCCCGGCGCGTAGTCGATGACGAAATGCGCAAAATCCGGCTGTCCCGTGACCGGACACAAGCAAGTGAACTCCGGCGCGGTGAACCGCACAATATAGTCGGTGTCCGGATCGCGGTTGGGCACGGCCTCCAGCGCCGCCTCCTCGGGCGAGGCTGGGATACCTACGCGTCGACCAAGTTGAGTGAGCCTTGCGCCTATTTCTGCTGGTCGCGCCACTTCTTGACGGCCTCCAAGGCAAGATCGACATGCTTGTCCGGATTGAGGTCCGTATAGGACATGAGGATCGAATGATCTGGCGCGATCACATAGGACGTGCGATCGGACCATTCCGGCTTTTGTTTCAACACAGCGTCATATTCCTTAATGACCTTCTGGTCCGGATCGGCCGCGACGGCGAATTTGTTACGGCATTCGACCGATGAGAACTCCGTCACGCGACTAGCGTTGCCGGCCGTCACCCCGATCACGGCCGCGCCGAGCGCTTTGAATTTGTCCGTCGCTTCGGCGAATTCGTGCGCCTCTCTTGTGCATCCAGGCGTAAAGGCGGCCGGGAAGAAATACAGAACCACAGGGCCCTTCTTGAGCGCGTCGGCAAGCGTGAACTCGAATTCCTTTCCGCCCAGCGCCGCCTTCACGGAGAAGTCCGGCGCCTTGGCGCCGACCGCAAGCGCAGCATGGGCTTCGGCTCCCAAGACCGCGACGGATGCGATCACACCGGCCAGAAACAGTTTCATGATGGTCTCCAGTTCATTTCTCGGATCACATTACACCCCAAGGGCTGAATTCGCGACAACAGCGACCCCTTGACCCGCCGACAATCAGCGGGCGGCGCGAATCTGCGCGCGCAGGGGCGACAAGGCCTCAGCCCATTTGATCATTTCGTTGAGCATCGCCGTCGCTCCTTGCTCATTCAGTTCATTGGCCTGGAATTTGTCGTCCTTTATCTGTTGATAGGCGTTGGGCAGCGCGACGCCCTCGGGCACCGGCATCATCTT
This sequence comes from Rhizomicrobium sp., assembly GCA_035549135.1. Taxonomy (GTDB): domain Bacteria; phylum Pseudomonadota; class Alphaproteobacteria; order Micropepsales; family Micropepsaceae; genus Rhizomicrobium. Next base: position 25,187 of record DASZRM010000079.1, read on the forward strand.
GACGGTAGTGGCCATGAGTCGGGCCTGCTGGGCCGAGCGCAAACCACCTGAAACGCCGCCATATGAGACGAACCCGACCGGCTTGTACTGCCATTCCCAATAGACGTGATCGATAGCGTTGATGAAGGACGGTGGCGGCATGTAGTTGTATTCAGGCAACACAAACACGAAGGCGTCTGCGTCGTCGACGCTGGTGCTGAAAGCCTTTGTGTAGTCGTGAACGTATTGCCTCCTCATCGGGTGGTGCGGTTCGTCCAACACCGGCAATTTGAAGTCCGCCAAGTCGATTAATCGCGCATCAAACTTGCCGTGTCTTCTGGCAAACTCGTCGAACCAGCGCGCTATAGAGGGACCTATGCGGCCGGGCCGCGTACTCGCGATGACGGTATGCAATTTCGAGGTCATATTTGCGCTCCTTGTCTTGCGACCCCACGGTCACCATTTGAAACCGAGGCTAAACTGGTGACTGTCGACAACTTGCGCAAGAAGGAACTCCGATGAAACCCAGGCACCTGCATGTGACCGAGGACTGTCGCGCGATAGGTGACGTCTTGGCGCGCGTCGGCGACAAGTGGTCCATCCTAGTCGTGAGCAGGCTTGGGGATCGGAAACTGAGATTCAATGAATTGCGCCGCGAAGTGGAAGGCATTTCTCAACGCATGCTGACGCTCACTTTGCGCGGGCTGGAACGCGACGGCCTGGTCACCCGGACCGTCTTTCCGGCTGCCCCTCCGCATGTCGAATATGCCCTTACGCCGCTGGGCTGCTCGTTGCTCGGGCCGGTCACCGGCCTTTCGAACTGGGCACTGGCGAACAAGGCGCTCATGGCCGAAGCAAGACGAAAATTTGACAACCAACAGAAGGCGGACGCCCCAAAAGCGCCCGCGTCAATCGGCCCAGTGGGAATTGAATCGAGAAGTGAGCGGTAGACCAGCGTCCTCGGCCCTCAGTCGTTCCTGATGTTCGCCAACGACGCGGTCGATGAGATCAACTAGATGTCGCCGACCGGACATGCTTCGGATTTCGTTGGCGACGGATGCTGGCCACACGGAACGGCGAACAAAGTCATCGAGTTCGTTGGCCCAACGGTCGAACCTCGCGGCTTGGCCAGGTGCGGGACGAAGAAATTTGCTGCGTTTGTGGATCAGGAAAGCCAGATGCGGCTCGATCGCAGCCTGCGCGTCGCGTCGGAAGCGGGACCGCGAAGTGATGCGGGAATGCGCGGCTTGGACCAGCGTCGACAGGCTCTCAACCAATACAGAGGGCAGGCGCGGCGCGGCGGAGTTCAGGATGCGCAAAGTAAGGGCATTCATGGACCGATCTTGCAGCCAGCGTCTTAAAATCGTGCTGCAAAGCGTGGTTATGAATTGGTTGGAGTGGCCGCGCCCCTCCCAGACGGGGTCTGGCGCAGGGCGCCGCGACACCGGGGCAGGCGCTCATAATATTGCGTGGCGCAGGGGCTCATGCTAAGTGCCTCGCCGCGGGCGAGCCAGATTCGCGTCCACGGTAAAATCACTGTTCTATCAATGACTTAGTTTAAAGCGCAGGACGTCCACTGCGTCCCGCAGGTGAGAGAGCGCGAGTGGCAAACGAGGTGCGAAATTCAGGGCTTGCGGAGAGATACGCCACTGCGCTCTTCGATCTGGCGCTGGAAGCGAATGCGCTTGACCCGGTTGCGGCCGATCTAGCTTCCATAAGGCGCATGGTCTCTGGAAGCCGCGATTTGTCGAGACTGGTGCGTGCGCCTGTCTTCAGCCGCGACGAACAAAGAAGGGGCTTGCAGGCCTTGCTTCATAAGATGGACGCCAACGGCCTCACCGTGCGTTTCATACTATTGTTGGCGGCTAAGCGACGGCTATTCGCGCTGATCGATATCATTTCCGCCTTCGATTCGCTGGTCGCCAGGCGCCGGGGCGAGATCTCGGCTCAGGTGATTTCCGCCCGCGCGCTGCGTGACGCCGAGTTGGAAGAGCTGAAGCGGGCAATCAAGGACAAGCTGAGGTTGGAGCCAGTAATCGAAGCGCGCATCGATCCTTCGCTGCTTGGCGGAGTCATCGTAAGGGTCGGGTCACGAATGATCGATTCGTCGCTCAGAACAAAGCTCGAAGGCATGCGCGCGGCAATGCGCGGCGGCTGAGCGAGCACGACCAAATGATTCGGGACTAAGATCGATCGGAAGAAGAAATGCCGGAAATGAGCGGATGGGAAGCGTAGCCCCTAACGCAGAATTCCGCGCCACGACCAAAGGGACTTAGAGATGGACATTCAGCCAGCCGAAATCTCCGCAATCCTCAAGCGCGAGATCCAAAACTTCGGCGTCGAGGCGGAGGTAAGCGAGGTCGGCCAAGTGCTGTCCGTCGGCGACGGAATTGCTCGCGTCTACGGACTCGACAACGTTCAGGCCGGCGAGATGGTTGAGTTTCCGGGCGGTATCCGCGGAATGGCGCTAAACCTCGAAACGGACAATGTCGGCGTCGTGATTTTCGGCAACGACGCCACAATCAAAGAAGGCGACACGGTCAAACGCACAGGCGCAATTGTCGAGGTGCCTGTCGGCCGCGGACTTCTGGGGCGGGTGGTCGATCCCCTTGGCAATCCAATCGACGGCAAAGGCGACATCGCCGACATAGCGGAGCGCCGCCGGGTCGACGTGAAAGCGCCGGGCATTATTCCGCGGCGCTCTGTGCATGAGCCGATGCAGACCGGGATCAAGGCCATCGATAGTCTCATTCCGATCGGTCGCGGACAGCGCGAGCTGATCATTGGCGATCGCCAGACCGGCAAAACCGCGATCGCGGTCGACACGATTATCAATCAAAAGAGCGTCAACCAGGCGGGCGACGAAAAGGCGAAGCTATATTGCATCTACGTCGCGATCGGACAGAAGCGCTCGACCGTCGCGCAAATTGTCAAGACGCTCGAGGATGCGGGCGCCATGGAATACACGATCGTGGTAGCAGCAACCGCATCCGATCCCGCGCCACTCCAGTTCCTCGCCCCGTTTTCGGGTTGCGCGATGGGCGAATGGTTCCGAGATAACGGACGTCACGCGCTCATCATCTATGACGATCTATCGAAGCAGGCTGTCGCCTACCGGCAGATGTCCCTTCTGCTGCGTCGCCCTCCCGGCCGCGAAGCCTATCCAGGCGACGTCTTCTACCTGCATTCGCGCCTTCTCGAACGGGCCGCAAAGTTGAACGACGACAATGGCGGCGGCTCGCTGACCGCCTTGCCCGTCATCGAGACACAGGCCAACGACGTCTCAGCCTACATTCCCACGAATGTCATTTCGATCACGGACGGCCAAATATTCCTTGAGAGCGACCTCTTCTATCAGGGCATCCGGCCCGCCGTGAACGTGGGCATTTCCGTGAGCCGTGTCGGCTCTTCGGCGCAGATCAAGGCGATGAAGCAGGTTGCCGGCTCAATCAAACTCGAACTCGCGCAATACCGCGAAATGGCGGCATTCGCGCAATTCGGCTCGGACCTCGACGCCGCCACACAACGCCTTCTCAACCGCGGAGCGCGACTGACGGAGCTTTTGAAGCAGCCGCAGTTTTCGCCTTATCCGGTCGAGGAGGAGGTCGTTTCCCTGTTCTCGGGCATGCGAGGCTATCTCGACAAGATCGCAATCGCCGACATCGGACGCTTCGAGGCCGATATGTTGCGGTTCATGCGTGCGCGGCACGCCGACATCCTGGTCGAGATTCGTAATTCCAAGCAGATTTCGCAGGGGGCCGAAGCCAAGCTCAAGGCGGCTCTCGACGAATTCTCCGCGGGCTTCGCCTGATGGCGAGCCTAAAGGCCCTTCGCAACCGCATCGCAAGCGTCAAGGCGATCAGAAAGATCACCAAGGCGCAACAGATGGTCGCGGCCTCAAAGCTGCGCCGTGCGCAGGAGGCAGTCGCCGCCGCTCGACCTTACGCGGAGAAAATGAACGGCGTCATCGCCAGCCTCGCCTCCGGAATGATGGACAATCCAGGCGCGCCGAAACTACTTACCGGCACGGGATCTGACGAAAAGCATCTTTTAATTGTGGCTACGGCCGATCGGGGTCTTTGCGGAGGCTTTAACACCAACATTGTCCGTCTGGCGCGACAACGCATCCAAGCGCTCCAGGCCGATGGCAAGACTGTCCTGGTCCTGTGCATCGGCCGCAAAGGGCGAGATCAGCTCAAGCGTCAATACGGAGCGCTTATCGTCGATGCTTATGAGCATACGGGAGTTAAGCAAATCGGTTTCGCCAATGCCGCAGTAATCGGCAAAAAGGTACTCGATATGTTCAACGAAGGCGCATTCGACGTCGCGACTATCGTCTTTTCGCGCTTCAAGTCGGTGATCAGTCAGACGCCGACCGCACAGCAGTTGATCCCGGCCTCGCTCGATGCTGCCTCCGCCCGATCCACGGGCGTAGTCTACGCGTACGAGCCTGACGAACAGGAAATCCTGGCCGACCTGCTTCCGCGCAACGTAAGCGTACAGATATTCCGCGCGATGCTCGAGAACGTCGCCGGAGAATTCGGAGCCAAAATGAGCGCGATGGACGCGGCGACTCGCAACGCCGGAGAAGTGATCGATCGCGTAACGCTGCAGTACAATCGCACGCGGCAGGCGCAGATCACCAAGGAATTGATCGAAATCATCTCTGGCGCAGAAGCGCTTTGAACGGAGAAGTTGGATGAAGGTGACGACGGGCAAGCAGGGGCGAGTGACTCAAGTGATGGGCGCAGTGGTGGACGTGCAGTTCGACGGTCACCTGCCCTCGATCCTCAACGCCCTTGAAACGGACAACAAGGGCAATCGTTTGGTGCTCGAAGTTGCGCAGCATCTTGGCGAATCCACCGTTCGCACGATCGCGATGGACTCGACAGAAGGTTTGGTTCGGGGGCAGGCCGTCGCCGATACTGGACGGCCGATTGCCGTGCCGGTCGGGGATGGAACGCTTGGCCGCATCATGAACGTAATCGGTGAACCAGTCGACGAAGCGGGGCCGATTGCAGCCGAGTTGCGCAGGCCCATTCATGCCGACGCGCCCGCCTTCGTCGATCAATCGACCGAGGCGCAAGTTCTGGTCACAGGCATCAAGGTCATAGACCTTCTTGCGCCTTATGCGCGCGGCGGCAAAATCGGATTGTTCGGCGGCGCCGGCGTTGGGAAAACAGTTCTCATTCAGGAACTGATCAACAACGTCGCCAAGAAGCATGGCGGATATTCTGTGTTTGCCGGCGTCGGCGAACGCACGCGCGAAGGCAACGACCTTTATCACGAGATGATCGAGTCCGGCGTGAACAAGGACCCCAAGAAGGGCTCCACGGATGGCTCGAAATGCGCGCTCGTGTACGGCCAGATGAACGAGCCACCGGGAGCGCGGGCCCGCGTGGCGCTTTCGGGCCTGACGGTGGCGGAAAGTTTTCGCGATCAGGGCCAGGATGTGCTGTTCTTCATAGACAATATTTTTCGCTTCACGCAGGCAGGTTCCGAAGTTTCGGCACTGCTCGGTCGAATTCCCTCCGCGGTCGGTTATCAGCCGACTCTGGCGACAGATATGGGCGCCCTCCAGGAGCGCATCACTACTACCACAAAAGGCTCAATTACTTCGGTGCAGGCGATCTACGTGCCGGCCGACGATTTGACCGATCCGGCGCCTGCCACCTCGTTCGCGCACCTGGACGCGACCACGGTGCTCAACCGCGCGATTTCCGAAAAAGGAATTTATCCGGCCGTGGATCCCCTAGATTCGACTTCCCGCATCCTCGATCCGCGGGTGGTTGGACAGGAGCACTATGACGTCGCCCGCTCGGTGCAGGCCACGCTTCAACGCTACAAATCACTGCAGGACATCATCGCCATCCTGGGCATGGACGAACTCTCGGAAGAAGACAAGCTCGTCGTCAGCCGCGCCCGGAAGATCGAGCGCTTCCTTTCGCAACCTTTCCATGTTGCGGAGGTGTTCACGGGCTTCCCCGGCCTCTTTGTCGACCTCGCCGATACGGTGCGCAGCTTTAAGGCGGTGGTGGCGGGCGAGTACGATCATCTTCCCGAGGCGGCCTTCTACATGGTTGGAACGATCGAAGACGCCGTCGCCAAGGCCCAAAAAATGGCGGCGGAGGCTGCCTGAACGCAATGAGCGACAAGATCGCATTCGACCTCGTTTCGCCGGAAAGGCTCTTGCTCTCCGAAGATGCCGAAATGGTCACCGTGCCCGGCGCCGACGGCGAGATGGGCGTCATGGCCGGCCACGAGCCGCTGATTTCGACGTTGCGCCCTGGCGTGATCGAAGTCAGAAAGGCGCCCGGCGCCCATGAACGATATTTTGTTTCCGGCGGCTTCGCGGAGATAACGGCAGCAAAAATCACGGTTCTCGCAGAGGAGGCGATCCCCCTCGCCGCTCTGGACGCTGCGACCATGGACCGACGGATTTTGGACGCAGAGGAAGATGTGGCGCTCGCCAAGACGGACGCGGAAATATCCAAGGCTACGGAAACCCTCGCGCATTTAAGACGCCTTCGCGCCGCGCTTTAGTGCCCCTTCATTCGTTATCTCCTCTTGGCTATACTATCGCTTGAGCGAATGGATCGGCCATGACCGCAGGCGCCGTTTACACGCGAGGATGGACGCTCGACGACATTCCGTGGTCGCGCTTCGACTGCGCCAAAGCCGAACCGTGGATGATTACTGCGGTGAAGGCTGCGGCGCTGGTTGAGTTCAACGCGCCGGACTATGTGTCCTACCTCAAACGCATATTTCCGGATGCCTCCACGAGCGCCTCGATCGAGGAGTGGGGCCGTGAAGAATCCCAGCACGGCCGTGCGCTCGGCCGCTGGGCGGAACTGGCCGACCCAACGTTCGATCTCGAGCGGACGTTCCAGCGCTTCAGGACTGGATATCGGCCGTCACACTTCGAACGTGAAGACGATGTGTCGGTTCGCGGCAGTCGGCGGGGTGAAATGATTGCGCGCTGCGTCGTGGAAAGCGGCACATCGTCTTACTACTCCGCTATTCGCGACGCGACCGACGAGCCCGTGCTCAAAGAAATCGCGGGACGCATCGCTGCAGACGAATATCGCCACTACAGACTCTTTTTCGAGACCCTCGGAATGCAGCAGGAGCCGGATCTACCCTTCTGGAAGAAGCTTTTTATCGCTGTTGGCCGCATCAACGAATCCGACGACGACGAACTTTCCTTCGCCTACTATTGCGCGCGCGTGCCGGAGGACAACGTGAGTCAGTTTCCGTATGAACGCTCCCAATATGCGCAAGCCTCGTACCGAACCATCCTTCGAATCTATCGTAGGCAGCACGTTCAGAAGCTTACCCAGATGGTGGCGAAGGCGGTGGGAGCCGATCCGCAGGGCCGGATGACGCGGGCCGCAGCCGCCCTCTTGTGGCGAGTGCTGCGCGCTAGAGCGGGAATGGCGGGATTTACGGCGGACGCATCCACATAACGTGCTCACACGCTCCGCTTCACCAGCATCTGCTTTATTTCGGCGATTGCGCGGGCCGGATTAAGTCCCTTTGGGCAGGTCTGCGCGCAATTCATGATGGTGTGGCAACGATAGAGACGGAACGGATCTTCCACATTGTCCAGGCGCTCGCCAGTCGCTTCGTCTCGCGAGTCGATCAACCAGCGGTAGGATTGAAGTAGCGCCGCCGGCCCCAGGTAGCGCTCGGAATTCCACCAATAGCTCGGACAAGCCGTCGAACAGCACGCGCAGAGGATGCACTCGTAGAGTCCGTCGAGCTTCGCCCGTTCGGCCGGAGATTGGCGCCACTCCCGCTCCGGCGCCGCTGTTTTTGTCTGCAGATAGGGCTGGATAGATGCGTACTGCGCATAGAAGTTCGTCAAATCCGGCACCAAATCCTTGACCACGGGCATATGGGGCAGAGGATAGATCGTCACCGCGCCGGAGATATCGGCAATCGCCTTAGTGCACGCGAGCGTGTTTCCGCCGGCGACGTTCATCGCGCAAGAGCCGCAAACGCCTTCTCTGCATGATCGACGGAACGTCAACGTCGGATCGACGTCATTCTTGATCTTAATGAGCCCGTCCAGAACCATCGGTCCGCACGAGGCGAGATCGACTTCATAGGTGTCGATGCGCGGATTCACGTCGACATCGGGATCGTAGCGATAGACGCGAAACTCCTTGAAGCCTTCAGGCTTTCGCCCATTTGCGGCGCGCGGCGAAGGCCAAGTCTTGCCCTTTTTCGGAGCGCTGCCTTTCGGCAGCGTGAATTGAACCATCTATCGAAATCTCGTTGTTACCGGCTTTTGCATAGCAAAATGACGGGTGCAAAGCAAAGTCGCGCCCTTACTCGCGGCCGACTTGTTCGAACCTCCAGCCGATTTCTACCGGCGCTTTGGCGACAGCTCCGCTGAGGACCAGCTGTTCGGTCCGCCGCAGCGTCTCCGCGCCAAGATACACGCTTTCTTCGACAGCAATCGCCGTGCTGGCCCTGAACCTCCAGCCCTCGCCATTGGGAAGCTTCAAGAGAATGTCTCCACCCTGCGATCTGGACAGGCGGATTTCGGGATGGATGTGAAAACGGATCGAATAGGGGACTATTCTGTCCCGGCGCGAGTCGCTGGTTGGAAGGAGGCGATCCATACCCTCGAGCGCGGTTCCATGCGGGCCTAGGGTGAGGCGTCGCTCATGCCGCACCCCGAAACGCTTGGCATAGCAGTCGCTGCTCGCTTCAACCTTCCACCCCAGCTGCGTCTCGACGCGCCGCGTGTCAATGCGGGTCTCATCAAGAGTAAGGCGTGGACCGAGATAGTCGCGAGCGAGACCGGGCGGCAAGATGCATCCAGCCGACGTATCTGCGAGCCCGACTGTGGAGTGGGCCGCAGTCGCGCGCAGCGCTCCATCCCACGTCGCCCGACGTCTATCGCGCGCCGCGCCGCAATTGACGACCAGCCGATGCTGGCCGACGCTCATCTCGAACGCCAGCGGGCCGGCGTGCGCGTCAACCGAAAACGGGCCCTTCGGCGGCAACCCGCAATCCATGACAATCAAGGTTCGCCCAGCAGCCATGCGCTGGAAACCCGAATGCGGGGCATATGCGAATGGCTGTCCTCTGACCTCGTCACGCGCCAGAAGCGCGGCGATCATTCGCGCGTCGCATTCCTGGCCGCCGTTGAAAAGCGCGAGTCCACCGTCGCCGTGGCGAAAAAATCTCAACATAGGCGCCATCCGATCGTGGGCGCTTCGAAGTTCCTGTGACGCCGGGTGAGATGAGGCGGACAAGGCGTCAATGACCATCGTCAAGAGCCGATATGCGCACGCCAACTGCTCGGGAGACCGCGTGACGTGACCGCCGTCGGGAAGAACTTGTCGAGCGAGTTCCGCCTCGAGCCGCCGTCTTCCCGCTTCGAGCCGGTCGGGATCGGAAAGACATGCGCCGGAAAGCGCGAGCGCCGCGCAAGCCTCCAGACGCGGCATCCCATCCGGCGCCTCGTCGACGGTTCGCGCGAGCATGGCGGCTTGTTCGCGCAATGAAACAAACACTTTCGACCGCCAGAGCATGTCGGAATTGGAGAGCGCGATCTTCCCGTGCGCGAAAACGTTGACCAGACGGCGCGCCGATACCTGGGGAAGCCAGCCCGGTTCGGAGTAACGCGCATGGCGCTTGATCCATTGGCTGATCAAATTGGTAGCGAGCGTGCGCGCCGGCTCGCCGCCGGCCGCCGCCAGGGGCGGTAGCCACTCAAAGCCGTGAAGCGCCTCGGTCCAGAAATTCGACGGAGGGCGTTTATCGAAGATCGACCCCTCGCGTATTTCGACCAACTCGCCGTTGAATCTGAACCTGCCGTGCAGCAGCGCTTCGGCTTCCTCCAGCCTCGGAGGCAGCGGGTCTAAGGGGTGGATCGCGATGCGGTCAGCAAGGGCGCCCTTGAGCGCTTGGCGATAGAACCAAGTTCGCCGCCACCAAATGCGCGGCGAGCGAAGCGCGCGGCGGAGCAGCGCGCGCAGGAGCTCTGGAACAAGCGACAAGGGCGTGCCGGCGATTGACAACGCGCCGCCGCGCACGGCCTCAGCCTCTAAGCGCAGCAATATTGGCCGCGTAGCGATCAGAACCTCCTTCAAACACCGCTGTCCCGGCGACAAGCACGCTGGCGCCCGCAGACACAGCGAGCCGCGCGGTGTCCGGCGTCACGCCGCCATCGACTTCAAGGGCAATGTCGCGCCCCGTACGCGCGATCAGCCGGGCGGCGGCCTCGATCTTCGTCAACTGGCTCGAGATAAAGGTCTGGCCGCCGAATCCCGGATTGACCGTCATGATCAACACCAAGTCGACGAGATCGATGACATAGTCGAGAGCATCGATTGGCGTACCCGGATTGAGCACCACACCCGGCTTCTTTCCAAGCGCGCGAATGTGTTGAAGTGTTCGGTGCGCGTGCGGTCCCGCCTCTGGGTGGATCGTGATTCCGTCCGCGCCTGCTTCGGCAAAGGCATCGAGATAAGGATCGACCGGCGATATCATTAGATGCACATCGAGAGGCCTGCGCGCGTATGGCTTGATCGCCTTGACCACAGCTGGCCCGATCGAGATGTTGGGCACGAAATGGCCGTCCATCACGTCGACGTGAATGAGGTCGGCGCCAGCTTTTTCAATTGCCTCGATTTCCGCTCCGAGCCGGGCGAAGTCGGCCGACAGTATCGAGGGAGCAATCCGGATTTTAGCGGCCATTGGAGCCAATTAAGTGGCGGATTCGACCTTGATCCGCAAGGCTCCTCGCGCTCGGTGGGGCGCCCGCGATCAACAGTGCGAATGCCGGCAACCATGCCACCCGCGACTGATAACGACCATGAGGCCCCGAGAAAACGGCGCAAATTGCGGCATTGATCAAGAGCGCAGCCAGGACGAAGGCAGGAAGGGCCGAATCGCTCCAATGCCGTTTCTTCACGCTGCTGCGCCACAGCCACGCGCTCATCGCCACGATCGACAAATATGCGACGCTGACGTGAACGACATTCAATAAAACGAAGGAGAGCTCGCCACGCTGCTGGCGCGCGCCAGCATAGCCGGATAATTCTTTTGGGATGACCTTTCGGAACTCGGGATCTAGAACTGTTTTCTGTGGGCCGATCCCGTCCCCGGTCTGGACCAGGATAAGCTGAAGCGCCGTGTCGGCGGTCGCAGCCTCAAGATTGGCCAGCGGATAGCGGGCGAGACTTTCGACAGCTATTCGCTCCGCTTCGCCGCGCATCCCCCGAAAGCCGCCCAGTTGCGTATTAAATGGACTTTCACTGTCCCACAACCATGCATCGGCGCTTGCGGGCAGCTCGTCTTTGAATTCGCACATTCGAAACTTTGCTCGGAGACATTCTTGGTCGAGAACGCGTTTGACCATGCCGTCCTGCGTCAGGCGGGCGGAAAGAAAAACGAACCCGGCTCTGCTGACGAATGCGTCGCGAGTCAGGGCATAATTTGCGCCGACGACGAGCGCAAAGCCGAATGCAACGCTCGCCCATTGCAACTCGAATTTCGGACGCAGGGAGTCCTGCTTCCGATTGAACACGCCCATAAGCGATGTGCACGACACCAAGATGAGCGCCAATCCCAAGTGCGAAGGATGGAGTGCGGTCGTCAGGGCGCCGACGGCGACAAGGCCCGCGCGCCGCGTATACCCGATGCGATCCGCCCTAAACGTCAGCAGATAGAGGCTCAAGGTTAGAAGAGCCGTCGCAAAGTCTGGCTCTATCTGTCCCACATACCAGGGCAGACTTGTCGCAAGCGCCATTGCCGTAACAACCGACAAGAATCCTGGAAGAGACAGATCCGGCCGCTCCACGCGCGCGAATTCCACCATGACGAAGGCCGTCAAGATCGCCTGAACGGCGGCGACTGCCCACAAGCTCCATCCCGCGCCCGCGAACTTCAGAAACAAAGAGTAGGCGCTTGAGCGTTCCATGATGAAATCGCCGCCAAGGCCTTGAAGGAGATAAGCACCGGTGTCGTAAAACACTATTGGAAAGCGGTTCCAGATAGCGGCGCCGAGCAGAATCGGCCACGCGATGACCATCGCCATCGCGGAAGAGCGGCCCGACAGGGGCCGCGACGCGAGCATGGACCAGTTCAAACTCGCCCACGTTTTGGCGAAGCTTGTGACCTGAGCCTCGCTCAAGACACCCCCCAAAGATCAACGAGCCGCAAGGTTGGCCGCAAACGGCGAGAATCGCAAAGCGAGCAGTCGCTGGCGAATGAACTATCGCGGCATTTACGACGGTTGACTTGACATGCCGCAAACCTACACTCCGCCGGTTCGCTCTTGCACTTCCTGAGGAAATTCATGGCGGAAAACCAGCAGGTGGCCTCAATCCGGCCACGCCCACTTTCGCCCCATTTGACCATCTATCGCTGGCCCGTGACCATGGCCACATCGATCACCCATCGCATAACCGGGATAGGTCTTTCGTTCGGAGCAGTCGCGCTCGCCTGGTGGCTTATCGCCATCGCCAGCGGACCCGAGGCATACCAGGACTTTTGCGCGTTCGCCTCGTCTTGGTTCGGCGAAATTGTGCTGCTCGGCCTGACATGGTCATTAGCGTTCCACTTGCTCAACGGCGTGCGGCACCTGGCCTGGGACATGGGATTTGGTTTCGCAGTCCCTACGGCCGACGCAACGAGCTGGTTGGTGATCGTCTTCTCGGTACTCCTCGCTTGCGCCGCTTTTGCACTCGCCCATGCCGGCTATGGGGGCTTCAATCGATGAGCCTCGAGACTCCGCTGCATCGGGTGCAAGGTTTGGGCGCCGCCCATTCGGGCGTCAGGCATTTCTGGCGGCAGCGCGTGTCGGCGGCCGCCCTTCTCCCGCTTTCGATCTGGTTTTTTTGGGCCGCGTTTGGCCTGATCGGCGCGAGCGAGGTTCAGGCCCTGACCTTCCTGACCGTTTCGCCGCTTGGCATACCACTCAACGCGATATTGATGGGGATATTCGTAGTCATTCTGCTCTACCATATGGTTCTCGGCCTGCAGGTGATAATCGACGATTACATCCATAGCGAGGGAGGAAAAATCTCGCTGATGCTGCTTGTGCGCGCTTTCGCGCTGGCCTTGGGGGCAAGCTCGCTCTTCGCCCTTCTTCGCATTGCCGGACCCGTCTAGATGACTGCATATCCAATTACCGACCACACTTTTGACGTCGTCGTCGTGGGCGCTGGCGGCTCGGGCCTGCGCGCGACGCTAGAATGCGCTGCCCGCGGCCTCAAGACCGCCTGCGTTACTAAAGTCTTTCCGACGCGCAGCCATACCGTTGCGGCGCAGGGCGGCGTCGCCGCCGCTCTCGGGAATATGGGCGAGGACGATTGGCGCTGGCATATGTACGACACGGTCAAAGGCTCCGATTGGCTGGGGGATCAGGACGCGATCGAGTACCTGTGCAAGAACGCGCCAGAGGCGGTCTATGAGCTGGAGCATTTCGGCGTCCCCTTTTCCCGCACTGAGGACGGCCGCATCTATCAGCGCGCCTTCGGCGGGATGACGTCCCATTTCGGAAAAGGAATTGCGCAACGGACAGCCGCAGCTGCCGACCGCACCGGGCACGCCATGTTGCACACGCTGTACGGCCAGTGCGTCAGGCATGATGTGAATTTTTTCATTGAATATTTTGCGCTGGACTTGATCGTCGAGGGTGGCGCTGTTCGCGGCCTAATGGCATGGAATCTGGATGACGGATCAATTCACCGCTTCCGGACGCACAAAGTCATTCTGGCGACCGGCGGCTATGGGCGGATCTATACGACCTGCACTGGCGCCCATACCCAGACCGGCGACGGCAACGCCATGGTTCTTCGCGCCGGTCTTCCTTTGCAGGATATGGAGTTCGTGCAGTTTCATCCGACTGGCATCTATGGAGCCGGCGTTCTGATTACCGAAGGCGTGCGGGGCGAAGGCGGCTATCTCACGAATTCCGAGGGCGAACGATTCATGGAGCGCTACGCGCCGAACGCCAAAGACCTCGCCTCAAGAGACGTGGTCTCGCGCGCGATGACGATCGAAATTCGCGAAGGTCGCGGCGTCGGCCCAAAAAAAGATCACATCCATCTGCACCTATCGCACCTGGATCCAAAGATCATTCACGAGCGTCTCCCTGGCATCACTGAAAGCGCCCGCATATTCGCCGGCGTCGACGTGACGCGAGAGCCGATCCCCGTTCTGCCGACCGTTCACTACAACATGGGCGGAATTCCGACGAACTACCACGGCGAAGCGATGACCCTGGCAAACGGAGATCCCGACACTATTGTTCCAGGACTGATGGCGGTGGGCGAGGCCGCCTGCGTCTCCGTGCACGGCGCCAACCGACTGGGATCGAATTCATTGATCGACCTGGTCGTATTTGGAAAAGCGGCCGGCATTCAGGCTGCCAAGTCCATCGACGGCCTGGGGTCGCACCCAGACCTACCCAAGAACGCCGGGGACGAAGCGCTGGCGCGCCTCGACCGATTCCGGCATGCGAATGGTAGCATCCCAACCGCAAGGCTGCGCGAGCGCATGCAGCAGGCCATGCAAATCGACGCCGCCGTGTTCCGAACCGGCGAGACGCTCGAAAACGGGCGGAAGACGATTGGCGAAATCTACAGGACCTCCTCGGACATCAAGGTGACCGACCGCTCGATGATCTGGAATACCGATCTGGTCGAAACGCTGGAATATGACAACCTGCTCTCGCAGGCGGTGGTGACGATCGAGGGAGCGGTCGCGCGAACTGAAAGCCGCGGCGCGCACGCCCGTGAAGACTATCCCAAGCGCGACGACGAAAACTGGATGAAACACACGCTGGCTTGGCTTGATCCAAAAACCGGCGCAGCGCGATTGGCCTATCGTCCTGTTCACGCATTCACGCTCACCAATGACGTCGAATACATTCCTCCCAAGGCAAGAGTATATTAGCCGAGGCTGGCCCAAGTTTCCTTTTACCTTTCCAGCGCCGGGTTTGAAGCCATTTCATGTCCCTCCAGAGACGCCCATGGTCGGCTGGACGCGCCTCGGTTTCGGGCTAGAATCGGAGCTCCTCTAGCGCTTCACCACGCGCAAATCTCTTCGAACGGGCGAATTCCATGACCGATCTTGAAATCGCGCGCGCGGCCAAGCTCAAACCAATAGAGGAGATCGGCGCGAAGATCGGCCTGCCGGAGAAGGCGCTGTATCGCTACGGGGAAAACAAGGCCAAGGTCTCGCTAGATTACATCGCGCAGTTGGGCGAGAAAAAAATCGGCAAGTTGATCCTCGTCACAGCGATCAACCCAACGCCGGCTGGCGAAGGCAAGACAACGACCACGGTGGGCCTCGGCGACGCTCTCAGCTTTCTCGGCGAAAAGGCCGCCATCTGCTTGCGCGAACCTTCGCTCGGTCCGTGCTTTGGGATGAAGGGCGGCGCGGCCGGCGGCGGTTATGCGCAGGTCGTACCGATGGACGAAATCAATCTTCATTTCACGGGCGATTTTCACGCGATCACGGCCGCCAACAATCTTCTGGCCGCGCTGATTGACAACCAGATCTATTGGGGCAACCCGCTGGCGATCGATCCGAGCAAGATCTCCTGGCGTCGCGTCATGGATATGAACGACCGGGCCCTCCGCGACATTGTCGTGGCCCTCGGCGGAAACGGCCAGGTGCGGGAGGACGGCTTCGACATTACCGTCGCATCGGAGGTGATGGCGATCTTTTGCCTGGCCAAGTCGCTCGCGGATCTGGAGGAGCGGCTGAACCGGATCATTGTCGCGCGAGACTTCTCGAAAAAGAACGTCACGGCGGGACAAATCAAGGCCGCCGGAGCTATGACGGCGCTGCTCCGGGACGCGATGCAGCCCAACCTGGTGCAGACGCTCGAACATACGCCGGCGTTCGTGCATGGCGGCCCGTTCGCGAACATCGCGCATGGCTGCAATTCGGTGATCGCCACGCAGACGGCGTTAAAGCTGAGCGACTATGTCGTCACGGAGGCCGGATTCGGGGCCGACCTCGGCGCCGAGAAATTCTTCGACATCAAGTGCCGGCAGACGGGTCTTGCGCCGTCCGCCGCGGTAATCGTGGCCACTGTGCGGGCGCTAAAAATGCATGGCGGCGTGGCGCGGGCGGATCTTGCGGCGGAAAACGTCGCGGCGGTAAGCGCCGGCATACCCAATCTGCTGCGGCACATCGAAAACGTCCGCAAGTTCGGTGTGCCGGCGACGGTCGCGATCAACCACTTCACCGCCGACACGGAGGAAGAGGTTGCGGCGATCATCGAACGCTGCCGCCAAGTCGGCGTTCGCGCTCATGTTTGCCGCCATTGGGCAGACGGCGGCAAGGGCGCCCAGGACCTGGCGCGCGAAGTGATCGCGCTATGCAATTCCGGAGCCGCGGATTTCAAGCCGCTCTATCCAAGCGAAGGATCGCTCGCCGGAAAGATCAGGACGATCGCGCGGGAAATCTACCGCGCCGCCGACATCTCGCTTTCCGCGGACGCCGACAAGAAGCTGAAGCAATACGAAGCCGACGGTTTCGGCGACCTTCCCATCTGCATGGCCAAGACCCAGTACAGCTTCACCGCCGAGCCGGATGTGCGCGGCGCGCCCACCGGGTTCATCCTGCCGGTGCGCGACGTGCGGCTGTCGGCCGGCGCCGGTTTTGTTGTGGCGCTTTGCGGCGACCTGATGACGATGCCGGGCTTGCCAAGAGAACCGGCCGCCTATCGCATTCGCGTCGACGAACGCGGGGACATCGAGGGGCTCTTCTAGGCAGCCGATTCTCGCATTGCGAGAACCTGGAACCGCATGCGCGCGCAAGGAACGCGTAACCATTCGCATCTAGACTTGCACAGGCGAACGCCTGGAACGTTTATGTCGGACAGCTGGACAATCAGCGTGAGCGGCCAGACCTACGGCCCCTACACGCTCGCCCAGATGCAGGCCTTCGCCGGAGAAGGACGGCTCGCGCCGCAATCGCTGGTGCGCAGATCGGGCGAGGCGGCCTTCCGCCCCGCCGCGGAGGACCCGGCCCTCGCCGAACTGTTCCGCACCGCGCAACCGCAGGCGCGCGCCGCGCCCTTCTTCAGCGCCGAAGCCAAGGAAGAGCGCGCCGCCTTCGGACGCAGCGAAACGAGCCAGACGCCCGGCGAGCGCAGCCGCTTCATCATCGTCGCCGACATGAAGTCGCGATCGATCGCGGGCCTGGAAGAGGAGATCTTCAATCTCGGTCCGACGGTCGCCATCATGCCGCAGGCCTGGCTGGTCGCAAGTCAGATGTCCATCAGC
>DASZRM010000080.1:0-2079 GCA_035549135.1 Rhizomicrobium sp.
GTGACTCGTTGTCAACCTTAGGACCGTTATAGTTACGGCCGCCGTTTACCGGGGCTTCGATTCGACGCTTTCACATCTCCTCTTAACCTTCCGGCACCGGGCAGGCGTCAGACGCTATACGTCATCTTTGGATTTCGCAGCGCCCTGTGTTTTTAGTAAACAGTCGCCACCCCCTGCTATGTGCCCCCGGCGATCACTTGCGTGAACACCGGGCCCTCTTCTTCCGAAGTTACGAGGGCAATTTGCCTAGTTCCTTCGACATCCTTCTCTCAAGCGCCTTAGCATACTCTGCCAGTCCACCTGTGTCGGTTTGGGGTACGGTCTGAACGCGGGAGTTATTTCCTGGGACCACTTCGCGGCCCTCCCAATCCAGTAAGGGAGAACAACTTGCATGATCCGTCACTTCCCGCAGGCTGAGGAATATTGACCTCATTCCCATCGACTACGCCTTTCGGCCTCGTCTTAGGGGCCGGCTAACCCTGCGCAGATTAACTTGACGCAGGAACCCTTGGACTTCCGGCGAGAGGGTCTCTCACCCTCTTTGTCGCTACTCATGTCAGCATTCTTGCTTCCGATACCTCCAGGATCGCTCGCGCTCTCCCTTCGCAGGCATACGGAACACTCTGCTACCATTCCGCCTTGCGGCGAAATCCAAAGCTTCGGCTCGTGGCTTGAGCCCCGTTACATTTTCGGCGCAAAGTTCCTTGTTTAGACCAGTGAGCTGTTACGCTTTCTTTAAATGATGGCTGCTTCTAAGCCAACATCCTGGTTGTTTTGGGAACCTCACATCCTTTCCCACTTAGCCACGAATTGGGGGCCTTAGCTGTTGGTCAGGGTTTTCATCCCTCTTCACGACGGACGTTAGCACCCGCCGTGTGTCTGCTGCGCTCAGCACTCATCGGTATTCGGAGTTTGGTTAGGTTTGGTAGACGGTGAAGTCCCCTAGCCCATCCAGTGCTCTACCCCCGATGGCGATACGCAACGCGCTACCTAAATAGCTTTCGCAGAGAACCAGCTATCTGCAAGTTTGATTGGCCTTTCACCCCTAGCCACAACTCATCCCCGACTTTTTCAACAGGCGTGGGTTCGGCCCTCCAGTGCGTGTTACCGCACCTTCAGCCTGGTCATGGCTAGATCACTTGCTTTCGGGTCTCATCCGTCTAACTCAGTCGCCCTATTCAGACTCGGTTTCCCTGCGCCTCCGCCTTGCGGCTTAAGCTTGCTAGACAGACGAACTCGCTGACCCATTATACAAAAGGTACGAGGTCACCGGCTCGCCTTCGGCGAGCGGCGCCCAGAATTCAGAAGCCAGAAATCAGAAGCCAGAAAAAGAGACTACTTCCAGTTCTTCATCAACCCACGGAGCATGCGTGCGATTTCGGTGTATTCATTCTTCATTCGCTTCACATCGTCCGCAGAAAGATAACCAAGGTCGAGACCAAAACTCAGCCACACTTTCATTTCATCGCTCGAGCCAATGGCCAGAACGACAAACCTGTGAAAATCGGCTGAAGAACTGCGCTGCCGGGCAAAGCCTTCCGCGATATTCGCGCAGACGGATTTGCTCGCGCGGCGAACTTGATCCGCCAGCGCATATTGCTCGATCTTGGGGAAGTTCAGCGAAGCCTTGTGAATCTCCAGCGCCAGCCTGTAGCTGCGCCGATAGACGTCCAAGTCCTCAAAAGTGCGCACAACGGAATTGTCCGCCATGCCCATCTCCTTTTCTGACTTCTGACTTCTGATTTCTTCATTCCGAGCAGGCTCACCAAAGGTGAGCCGGCTCCCTCTGTTTGTAGGCGTCCGGTTTCAGGTCTCTTTCACTCCCCTAGCCGGGGTGCTTTTCACCTTTCCCTCACGGTACTAGTTCGCTATCGGTCACACACGAGTACTTAGGCTTGGAACGTGGTCGTCCCATGTTCAGGCAGGATTTCACGTGTCCCGCCCTACTCGAGGACCTTCGTTCTTTCTACCCGTACGGGGCTATCACCCGCTATGGCCGCTTTTTCCAAAGCGTTCCGGTTCTTAAACGAAGGCCACTGGCCTGATCCGCTTTCGCTCGCCACTACTAACGGAGTCTCT
>DASZRM010000081.1:0-1770 GCA_035549135.1 Rhizomicrobium sp.
GGAAGGCTGGGTGACAAAGCCCATGATCGAGGAAGTCGCGCGCATGCTCGGCATGCCATACATCCGGGTGCTGGAAGTGGCGACCTTCTATACGATGTTCAATCTCGAACCCGTCGGCGAGCATCTTGTGCAGGTGTGCACGACGACCCCGTGCTGGCTTCGCGGCTCGGACGATGTCGTCGACGCGTGCAAGCGGCGCATCGCGCCGACGCCGCACACCGTCTCCGCCGACGGCAAGTTCTCATGGATGGAGGTCGAGTGTCTGGGCGCCTGCGTCAATGCGCCGATGCTGCAGATCGGCAAGGATTTCTACGAAGACCTCGACGGACCCAAGACCGAGGCGTTGCTCGAAGCGCTGCGCCGAGGCGAAAAGCCGAAGCCGGGCGCCGGCAATGGCCGCCATTCGTCGGAGCCCGAAGGCGGAGCGCTGACCCTCAAGGATCCGCAGCTCTACGACGGCGGCTATAGCCGCAAGACGGGTTCGTAATGCTGCAGGATCGCGACCGCATCTTCACAAATCTCTACGGTTTCGAGAGCCCCGGCCTCGAGGCTGCGAAGAAACGCGGCAATTGGGACGACACGAAAAAGATTCTCGAGCTTGGCCCCGAGGCCATTGTCGACGTCATGAAGAAGTCCGGCCTTCGCGGCCGCGGCGGCGCAGGTTTCCCGACCGGCCTCAAATGGTCATTCATGCCGAAGGAAGTGAAGGAGCGGCCGCACTATCTCGTCGTCAATGCGGACGAGTCCGAACCCGGCACGTGCAAGGACCGCGACATCCTGCGCCACGATCCGCATACGCTTGTGGAAGGCTGCCTGATCGCGAGCTTTGCGATGCGCGCCCATGCCTGTTACGTCTATGTCCGCGGCGAATTCATCCGCGAACGCGAAGCGCTGCAGCGCGCAGTCGATGAGGCCTATGCCGCCAAGCTCATCGGCAAGAACAACATCCACGGCTGGGACTTCGATCTTTACGTCCATCACGGCGCGGGCGCCTATATCTGCGGCGAGGAGACGGCGCTGCTCGAAAGCCTCGAAGGCAAGAAGGGCCAGCCGCGCCTGAAGCCGCCATTCCCGGCGAATGTCGGCCTCTATGGCTGCCCCACGACCGTCAACAACGTGGAGAGCATCGCGGTCGCGCCGACCATTCTGCGGCGTGGCGCCGAGTGGTTCGCCGGTATCGGACGTCCGAACAACACCGGCACAAAGGTCTTCTGCATCTCCGGCCATGTGAACAAGCCGTGCAATGTGGAAGAAGAGATGGGCATTCCGCTGCGCGAACTGATCGACAAGCATGCCGGCGGCGTGCGCGGGGGGTGGGACAATCTTCTCGCCGTAATACCCGGCGGCGCCTCCGTGCCGCTGATCCCGAAATCGATCTGCGACGACGTGCTGATGGATTTCGACAGCTTGAAGAACGTGCAGTCCGGCCTGGGAACAGCCGCCGTCATCGTGATGGACAAGTCCACCGACGTCGTGAAGGCGATCGCGCGTCTGGCCTACTTCTACAAGCATGAGAGCTGCGGCCAGTGCACGCCGTGCCGCGAGGGCACGGGCTGGATGTGGCGGGTGCTGACGCGAATGGTCCGAGGCGACTCGCAGCCGGAGGAGATCGATCTTCTCCAGGAAGTCACCAAGGAGGTCGAGGGCCATACGATCTGCGCGCTCGGCGATGCGGCGGCGTGGCCGATCCAGGGCCTGATCCGGCATTTCCGGCCCGAACTCGAGCGGCGCATGGCCGCGCGCAAGATGGCGGCGGAGTAGCGCGATGTT
>DASZRM010000082.1:0-7184 GCA_035549135.1 Rhizomicrobium sp.
TTGGGATCGTCCGGCGGCGGTGCGGGCAAAAGCCTCGAAAAAGCCTTTGTCGTCCGGATGGTTAGGCGGTGGGCGGTCTCCGGAGGGAGCAGCGCCAGGAGCCGCGCCGCGGCGTCGATCATGACAATCTCCCTCTGGACCTTGCCGCCGACATATTATAGGAATTATTCCCCGCTGCCGGATCGCATTCTTATCAGATGCTGACGCACAAACAAATCTGGTCCGCCATCGACGCGCTCGCCGCGCGTTACGGCCTTTCGCCTTCGGGTCTGGCCAAGCTCGCCGGGCTCGATCCAACGACATTTAACAAGAGCAAGCGCGGCGTCGCCATGGGCAAGCTGAGATGGCCCTCGACCGAGAGCCTCTCCAAGGTGCTCGCCGCGACCGGCGCCTCGCTCGACGAATTCGTGGCGCTTGTCGAAGGAGCGAGCGGGCGCGCGCGGATCGTGCCGCTGATCGGCATGGCCCAGGCCGGGTCCAGCGGCTATTTCGACGACGCCGGATTTCCCGCCGGCAATGGCTGGGAGGAGATCGCCTTTCCCGACCTCGCCGACGAGCACGCCTATGCGCTCGAGATCACCGGCGATTCGATGCTGCCGGTCTATCGCGACGGGGACCGCATCGTCGTGTCGCCTTCGACCAGCGTGCGCCGCGGCGACCGCGTGGTCGTCAAGACCGTGTCAGGCGAGGTGATGGCCAAGCTCCTGCATCGCATGACCGCGCAGCGCATCGAG
The DNA here is from genome assembly GCA_035549135.1 of Rhizomicrobium sp. Taxonomy (GTDB): domain Bacteria; phylum Pseudomonadota; class Alphaproteobacteria; order Micropepsales; family Micropepsaceae; genus Rhizomicrobium. Next base: position 735 of record DASZRM010000082.1, read on the forward strand.
CTAAGATCGCTCAACCCGGCGTTCGAGGACCGCACCTTCGCGTTGTCCGACATCGTGTTCGTCCACCGCATCATCTGGGCGAGCCAGTAATACCCGACAAGTGTTTGTCCGATCGTTGTCGCAAATTCGCGCCTCACGAATTCGCGATGAATTCTGTCGCGATTGCGCGACATTTCTCACGTTCAAGTGAATCCGCACACGTCGAGTTGAAAACACATCCGCGCCGACGGCGATTTATTCTTTGCGCGGTCGTTTTCACGCCCTTGCCGGATGTCGCCGAACCTCGAACAGCAGATTCTCGCCCTTCTGAGCGCAGCCGAGAGGGAAGAGTTGGCCGGCAGGCCCCGGGCCGCCGCCGCCAAATTCCGGGCGGCGCTTCGGATTGCGCCTCGGGGATTTGCGCCGTCTCCCGCCCTCGCCGCGCGGCTGGGCCACGCGCGCCGGGCGGTGGACGCGAACAATCGCGCGCTCGAAGACTATATCCGGTCCGGGCTGGAGAATATCCGCGCGCGTTACGAAGGCGAACATCTCGGCCGCTTCGACCAGTGCGTCGAGACGCTGCTGCAAAAACGGCGCGTCTATCGCCAGCAGCCGACCTTCCTCTATTTCCCGGAACTGCCGGCCATCGAATTCTATCCGCGCCATTATTTTCCCTGGCTGGCCGCGCTCGAAGGGGCGGCGGACGACATTCGCCGCGAGCTCCTCGACGTGCTCGGCCAGGGCCCCTCGGCGCTGGATCCCTATGTCGCGGACCCCAAGGGCCTTCCGCCCGCGCAATGGAGCAACCTCATCCGCTCGCGGCGTTGGGGCGTGTTCGCGCTGTGGCGCGAAGGCAGGGCCTATCCGGAGAACATCGCGCGCTGCCCGCGGACGGTCGAGGCGCTGCGAGACTGCCCGCGCTGGGACGTGCCGGGGAACGGCCCCACCGCGCTCTTTTCCGTGCTCGACGCCAAGACGCGCATCCCCTCCCACACCGGACCGGTCAATACGCGGCTGGTCGCGCACCTGCCGCTGATCGTGCCGAAGGGCTGCGGTTTCCGCGTCGGCGGCCAGAGCCGCGCCTGGGAACAGGACAAGGCCTTCGTCTTCGACGATTCCATCGATCATGAGGCCTGGAACGACGGCGACGAGCCGCGCGCCGTCCTCATCTTCGACATCTGGAGCCCGTTCCTGAGCGAAGCCGAGCGGGAATTGACGCGCGCGCTCACCGTGCGGGTTGGCGAGTTCTACGGCGCCGCCGATGCGCAGGCGGGCGGCGGCGGCGCAGCCTTCAGCCCTGAAGCCTCATCCTGATCATGGCGGCGGTCGCGGCGCAGCCGTATAAAACCGCGAAGGAGCCGAAGCGCGGGCCCTGGGTCTGGCCGAACAGGACCTCGTAGATCGCCTTGAACCAGTCGCGCAGCGGCTCGAAGGCGTGACGCTTGCCGACTTCATAGACTTCGAACTGCACCTTCTCCGCGTCGCGCTCGCCTTCGAATTTGTCGAGCGCGCCGGCCAACTCCTCGAGCGCTGAGCGTTCCTTCTCCGTGGGGGCGCGGTAGGTCTTGGCCGGCTTCACGAAATCCTCGTAGTAGCGCAGCGCATAGCCGACGAGCCGGTCGAGGCCGGGATTGTCCTTCGGATTGGCCTTCGGCGCGTAGGCGCGGATGAAGCCCCAGAGCAGTTCGCGGTCCGAAGCGTTCGAGGCGCTCACCAGCGTCAAGAGCAGCGCGAAGCTGACCGGATAGGTCTCGTCGGGCGGATGGCCGTTGTGGATGTGCCAGACCGGGTTCTCGATCCGGACCGCCTCGTCATTGGCGGCGCGATACTGATCGAGAAAGGCGATGTAGTCGTCCACCGCCTTGGGGATGACGTCGAAATAGAGCTTCTTGGCCGCGCGCGGCTTCTGGAACATGAAGAGCGCGATGCTTTCGTCCGGCCCGTAGGTCAGCCATTCGTCGATCGACAGCCCGTTGCCCTTCGATTTGGAGATGCGCTGGCCGTGTTCGTCGAGGAAGAGTTCGTAGGTGAGCGTCTCCGGCGGCTCGCAGCCGAGCGCGCGCGCGATCTTGGTCGAGAGCTCGACCGATGAGATGAGGTCCTTTCCCGACATCTCGTAGTCGACGCCGAGCGCCACCCAGCGCATCGCCCAGTCGACCTTCCACTGGCACTTCACATGTCCGCCGGTGACGGGAAGCTCGGTCTTGCGGCCTTCGTCCTCGAACACGATCGTGCCCGACGTCTTGTTCCATTCCAGGATCGGGACCTGGAGCACCTTTCCGCTCTTCGGCGAGATCGGCAGGAACGGCGAATAAGTGGCGCGGCGCTCCGGCCCCAGCGTCGGCAGCACGATGTCGCGCACCTCCTCGTAGTGCTCGAGCACGGCGAGCAGCGCCCGGTCGAAGCGACCGCTCCGGTAGCACTCAGTCGAGCTCAAGAATTCGTAGGCGAAACCGAAGCGGTCGAGAAAGGCGCGCAGCCGCGCGTTGTTGTGGGCGCCGTAGCTCTCATGCGTGCCGAATGGATCGGGAATCGACGTCAGCGGCTTTCCCAGATTGGCGACGAGCATTTCCTGGTTGGGCACATTGCCGGGCGCCTTGCGCAGCCCGTCCATGTCGTCGGAAAAGGAAACGAGCCTGGTCTTGACCTCCGACATTGCCTCGAAGGCGCGGCGCACCCAGCTCGTGCGCGCGACCTCGCCGAAGGTGCCGATATGGGGAAGGCCCGAGGGGCCGTAGCCGGTCTCGAACAGAACCTCTTTCGCCGCCTCGCCCTTGGCGGCCCGGCGCTCGAGCCGCGCCAGCACCTTGCGCGCCTCCTCGAACGGCCAGGCATGGGCCGCGCGCGCAATGTCGCGCAGAACGGGAGCGTCGCCGGAAGTCATTGAGAAACCTTAACCTTAAGCGTTTTGAAAGGGCCGAAAAGCTAGGCTGCGGAGAGGGTTTTCGCAATGTCCGCAGCCAAAGCCAAGGCCGAGGAAGAACCGCGCGCGGCGTTCGCCGGGCGCATCGACATCCTCTACGCGCTCGGCCGGCACTATCTCTCGCTTCCCTTCGCCGCCTTGTGCGTTCCGGTCGCCATGCTCGGCGGACGGGCGCAGGGCTGGAACGCGCTGATGCCGCTGACGCTGCAGATCGCCGTGGTGATCGCGGCCGAGCAGCTCACCACCGCCTATAAGCGGCGCGGCCTCAAGAGCAATCCGCGCTTCTGGGCCGGCCGCTACACCTTCGTCTCGGCGATCGCCGGCGCGACCTGGGGCGTCGGCGCCTGGTTCTGGTTCTCGCCCGACTCCTATGCGGCCGAGGCCTATCTCTCGCTCGCCTTCCTCGGCATGACGGCGACCGAGTTCATCGCCCGCTCGGCCTACCGGCCCGCCTATCTCGCCCATGCCAGCTTCGCGCTGACCCCGCTCGTGTTCCTGCTTCTGCGCCAGGGCGGAGCCTACGCGACCATGACGGCGGTCCTCATCGTGCTCTTCGCCGCGGTGCTCTACACCTATTGCAGCGGCATCTCCGGCCTGATGGAGGAATGTCTGCATCTGCGCGACGAGAACGCCGAGCTGATCGAATATTTGTCCAACGAGCGGCGCGAGGCCGAGGTCGCCCGCGACGCCGCGCTCGCCAGCGCCCAGGCGAAATCGGCGTTCCTCGCCAATATCAGCCACGAGCTGCGCACGCCGCTGAACGCGCTGCTGGGCATGGCCCAGCTTCTCGACGCCGGCGATCTCTCCAAATCTCAGCGCGACCATGTGACGGTGATGCTGGAGGCGGGCCGCGGGTTGCAGACCCTGCTCGACGACGTGATCGCGCTCACCCGCGCCGACGACCGCCAGCGCGAAGAGGACGCCGATCCCGCGCAGTCCGCGCGCGCGGTGGCGCGGCTGCTTCGGCCCCGCGCCCATGAGAAGCGGCTGCGCCTGACGGTGTCGATCGCGGCTGAGCTTCCGCGCGTCGCCGCGGACGCGCGGCGCATCCGCCAGGCGCTGCTCAAGCTCGCCGACAACGCGCTCAAATTCACCGAGCGCGGCGGTGTCGAGATTCGCGTCGAGACGGATGCGCGCGCCGGCCGCGACATGGTCCGCTTCAGCGTCGTCGACACCGGCCGCGGCGTGCCGAAGGACATGATGGACGAGCTCTACAAGCCCTTCAGCCCCGGCGATGTCTCCTACGCCCGCAGGCAGCAGGGCGCGGGGCTCGGGCTTTCGGTGGTGAAGCGCATCGCCGAATCCGCCGGCGGCGAGACCGGCTTTTCGAGCGAGCCGGGCAAGGGCTCGACCTTCTGGATCGCGTTTCCGGCGGCGCGCGGCGGCGAAGCGCCGGCCGCGGCGTCCGACCCCCGGCCGGCGCCGGGAGGACTTGCCGTCCTCATTCTTGCGCCGGACGAGGCCTCGGGCCGCGATCTGGCCGATCTTCTCGAACCCTTCGGCAACGCCGTCACGTTGACGCCGGATCTTGCCGACGCCGTCGCGCAGGCTTCGCATCGCCGCTTCGATGCGATCCTCGTCCGCGCCCGCGAGGCCGAGGCGCTCGCCGCGGCGCAGGGCGGGCGCTCGCCCATCGTCGCGCTTGTCGAGAACGATGCGACGGCGCCGCTTTCGGCGGACGCCGAGCTCAGGATTCCCGCGACCGCCCAGACGCTCTACGCCGCGCTCGAAGCCGCGGACGCCGGTCCCGCGGCCCGCCAGGCGCTCGAGCCGCCGCCGACGGACAGCGCGGCCGCCATCGATCCGGCCGCTTTCGCAAGTCTTGAGAAGTCGATCGGCGTTCAGACGCTGCTCGACGTGCTGCGCTCCTATATCGAGTCCGCCGAAAAACTCTGCCGCGCGCTCGGCGAGGCGAGCCACAGGGATGACTGGCCGGAAGCCGCGCGTCTTGCCCAGGACCTCGCGGGAAGCGCGGGCGGGCTCGGGCTGCTTGCGATCACCGCGGCGGCGCGCGGCTTTGCGCAGGCCGCGCGCGACGGCGCCGATCCGCACGATCTGCGCAACACCGCGCAGCTCATCGTCTGGGAGCATGAGCGGGTGCGCCGCTCGCTGGTCCATCTCTATCCCGAACTGGCGGCGTAACAGGCCTCCCTTTCCATCCGGCCCGCCTTCGGCATACATGCGCAAATGCCGAACGAGATCGCGTTCCGCCTCGAGGCGCCCGCGCTTGCGCCGGCGCCCGGCGGCGCGGCGCTCTGCGGCGCGGACGGAAGCTGCCGGCGCGTCGGCCTCGAAGAGGCGCGGCGCATCTTCCGCTCGGGCGAGGCCATCGTCGCGCATGCGGCCTTCGTCGCCGGGCGGCTGAAGGCGCCGCCGGCCGCGGCCCTGTTCGACGCGCTCGAGCTGTTCGCCTTCGCGCGGCCCGGACAGCCCTGCGTTCCGAGCGCGCTCGGACTTGCGCGGGCGTTGGGGCTGGACATCCCGCATACGCCAGAAGACTCCGCGCGCATTCTGCGCCTTGCGGCGGAGCGGCTTCTCGGCGAGATCGCGCAGCTTGGCGAGACGGCGCGCGCAGGTCTTCGCCCGCTCGCCGAGACCATGGAGCGCGCGGGCTGGCGCTGGTCGCCGCTCATCCTCGGAGCTATCGGGCGGAGCGCGGAGAAATTGTCGCCCATCGCGGGGCTCGACGCCTGGCGCGGCCTGCCGCAATGGGAAGACGAGGCGGCGCCCGGCAAGCCCGGGTCGCATCCCGTCGATCCGAACGAGGCGCGCGCGCGGCTGAAGCAGCTCGTCGGTCTTGGCGGGGAGGCGCGCGAGGAACAGGCCTCCTATAGCGAGGCCGCGTCCTACGCCTTCGCCGCGCGCGAACGGGCGGGCGCGCCGCGCATCGCTCTGGTCGAGGCCGGCACCGGCGTCGGCAAGACGCTCGGCTATCTGGCGCCGGCGAGCCTCTGGGCGGAGAAGAACGGTCCGGGACTTTGGATCTCGACCTACACCCGCAACCTGCAGCGCCAGATCGTGCAGGAGATCGCAAGGCTCTATCCCGATCCCGCCGAGCGCAACGACAAGGCCGTCGTGCGCAAGGGCCGCGAGAACTATCTCTGCCTCCTCAATTTCGAGGAAGCGGCCAAGCGCACCGCCTTGGCGCCGGGACAACGCGCGGTCGCGCTCGGACTGATCGCGCGCTGGATCGGGGTGACGCCCGACGGCGACATTTCGGGCCATGGCTTTCCGGCCTTCCTCGGCGCCGCGCTGCCCCTGCGCGAGATCACCGACCGGCGGGGCGAATGCGTCTACGCCGCCTGCCCGCACTATCGCGCCTGCTTCATCGAGCGCGCGATCCGCCGGGCGCGCCATGCGCCGATCGTCGTCGCCAATCATGCGCTGGTGATCGCGCAGGCCTCGCGCGACTGGCTTTCCGTCGACGAGACCACCGACGCGCCGCCCGAGCGCCGCCTGCGCTATGTCTTCGACGAGGGCCATCATCTGTTCGACGCGGCGGACAGCGGCTTTTCCGCGCGCGTCTCTGGCGCCGAGATGGCCGAGCT
>DASZRM010000083.1:0-19986 GCA_035549135.1 Rhizomicrobium sp.
CCGCACGTCCGCTCCGCCGTCGCGCAATGTTGCGACCCCAAGACTTGCACCGGCTCCGCCGGCGGCGGCGCCAATCCTTGCCGCCGCGCAGGACAGCGCGCCCGCCGGTCCGGCGGCGACCTCAATCGATGAGGAATTGCAGGCCTGGAAGGAGGCGCGCGGCTCCAAATTCCAGATGCCCTGGCGCCAGCTCGCGCTCATGGCCTCGCTCTGCTTCGGGATCGCCTCTTTCGTATTGCCGGATTCCGTCAATGGCGATCTTGACTGGCTGCTATGGGGTCTGATGGCGGCGAGCGCCTATGTCGGATTCCGCAAGCGCCGCGAAAAGCGCGGGTCCTGAATTCCCGCCCGCTCCCCGGCGATTGACCCAACGTTAACCGCGCGGGCGAAGAATGCGCCGCCGAATGGCGGTCTCTATCGAGGAAACGCCGTGTCATCGCCGCCGATCCATCCGCGCTATTCCCTTGTCATTCCGCTGTTCAACGAAGAGGCGGCGCTCCCGCAGCTGTTCGCCGCGATCGATTCGCTTCTGAAGCGGCTGGACGGGGCGGCCGAAGTCATTTTGGTCGACGATGGCAGCAGAGACCGAAGCGCGGAGCTGGCGCTTGCGAAATCGCAAGCCGACGCGCGCTATCGCTATCTCGGCCTGTCGCGAAATTTCGGACACCAGATCGCGATTACCGCCGGAATGGACCGGGCCTGCGGCGATGCGGTGATCGTCATGGACGCCGATCTGCAGGACCCGCCGGAGATCGTCCTCAAGATGATCGCAAAGTGGCGCGAGGGATTCGACATCGTCTATGCGCGACGGAAGGCGCGCCAGGGCGAGAGCCGCTTCAAACGGGCCAGCGCCGCGCTGTTCTATAGGCTGATCGCGCGCCTTTCGGCAGTTGACATGCCGCGCGATGTCGGCGACTTCCGCCTCGTCGACCGCGCCGCGCTGCGCGCCTTCGGCCAGATGCGCGAGCGCGACCGCTTCGTGCGCGGCATGTTCGCGTGGATGGGTTTTCGCCAGGCTTGCGTCGACTTCGAGCGGCCGCGGCGCAGCGCGGGCGAAACCAAATATCCGCTTCGCAAGATGGTCGCGCTCGCCTTCAACGGCATCGTCGGATTTTCCGATGCGCCGCTCAGGCTCGCGCTCTGGGCGGGGGCGTCGGTCTCGATGCTGGCGATGCTCTATGGTCTTTACGTCATCGCCCTTTGGCTGACGGGCGATCCGGGCCTGGTTCCGGGTTGGAGCTCGATCGTCGTCATCGTCGCCTTTCTCTCCGGCGCCAACATGATGATGACCGGGTTGATGGGATTATATGTCGGGCGAATCTACAATGAGGTCAAAGCCAGACCGCTCTATCTGGTGCGGAGCGAGCAGGGCTTCGACCGCCGAACCGAGGTTGATCCCGTTTTCCCTCCCTTTGCGCGCCTGCAGGAAAGCTTCGCGCTGCAATCGAGATCGCAGAAGCAGGCCTAGGAACATGTCTGAGGTTGCCGCCGTTGCCACGATAGAGCGGACGCGATATGGCCGGCTGTCCGCGTACGCGCCAACGCTCGGAATTCTCGGCCTCGCCATTGCGCTTCGCCTTGTCTTTAGCTTGTGCACGGACGTTTCGTGGCTTCTGACGCTTGGCGAGCAGGTGCTTGGCGGCCGTCAACCCTATGTGGATTTCATCGAGGTCAATCCTCCAGCCTCAATATATTTGTACTTGCCGGCGATCTATGTGGCGCGTGCGCTGCAAGTCACTCCGGAATCTGTCGTCGTCGTGATGGTATTCGTCTTGGCCGCTGCATCCACGACGAGCAGCTTTTGGCTTCTCAGGCGATCGAATATCGTCGGAACAGAAGAGCTGCCGCTCCTTTCGGCTCTGGCCGCCCTCGTCTTGCTCGTACTGCCTCTTTATGTATTTGCGCAGCGCGAACACATCGCCCTGCTTCTGGTTCTGCCCATGCTGAGCATTTACGCGACGCGGGCGCAGGGACATGAACCGCCTTCGCTCGCTGCGTTCCTGGCAGGTTTCGCAGGCGGCATGACCGTCGTGATAAAGCCATATTTCGCTTTCGCTCTTGCGTTGCCCTTCCTGTCGCTACTCTGGCGGAACAGAGGAAGTTCACGGAACATGTTCCGCCTTTCGTTCGCAGCCGAGAATCTCACGGCTTTCGGCGTGGCGGCATCGTATCTCGCGCTGGTGTTTTGGAAGTTTCCGGCTTTCATTCATTCCGTGTTGCCGATGCTGCAAACCGTCTACATCCCGGTTGTGCGGCCGCTGTGGATGCAGTTCCTCAATCCAACTTACAGGTTTTACGCGCTCGCCGGCATTATTGCTGTCCTTCTTGGACGCGGGCGGCTTCACGAACCGATATATGAACTTCCGATTCTAGCGAGCGTTGGATTTCTGATAGCCGTCTTTCTTCAAGGCAAGGGATGGCCATATCACGGCTATCCGGCAATCTCGTTGCTGGCGCTCGTCTTGGGCGTGTTGCTCGTGCGGCGCATCAATGGCGCGAGCTCTCTTTCGACCCTCGCGGCGCGAACGCTGTGCGGTTATGTGCTGGCGTGCGCCGCAGTGTGGTTTCAATTCAACACGGAGCAGCCGGATGTCGAAAAGGCTGTGGCCGCTTATGGTTTCGCGCATCCGAAGATTCTGACGATCTCGGCCGACATATCACTCGGACATCCGCTCACGCGGCACGTGCATGGCAGTTGGGCCGGCGCCTACTGCAGCCTGTGGATCGCGGACAATGCGCTGTATCTGCTCCGCCACCAGCCCGATCCAAGCCAGGTGGACGCGATTCGTAGATACGCGCAGCTTTCCCGTCAGGTCTTGGTTCATGATCTGCGTGCCAACAAACCAGACGTGGTGCTGATCGATGGGCGCGGCTGGCGCAAATGGGCGATGTCATATCCCGCGATCAGAACCGCGCTCGAAGAATTTCGCGAGGACAAGAAAGTGGGCGACGTCGAGATTTGGCTGAAGAAGTCGATCAGAGTCCGCGCCGCGCCTTGAACGCGGCCGAGAGCGTGCCTTCGTCCAGATAGTCGAGCTCGCCGCCTACCGGCACCCCATGGGCGAGGCGCGTGATCTTCACGCCGGATGGGGCGAGCGCGTCCATCAGATAATGAGCTGTGGTCTGGCCCTCGACCGTGGCGTTGACGGCAAGGATCACCTCATCGACGCCCTCTCCCACCCGCTTGAGAAGCGAGGCGACGTTCAGCCGCTCGGGCGTCACCCCGTCGAGCGCGCTGAGCGCGCCGCCGAGCACATGATAGCGGCCGCTAAACACGCCGGCCCGTTCCAGCGCCCAGAGGTCGGCGACGTCCTCCACCACGCAAAGAAGGCGCCCGTCGCGCGCCGGATCGCGGCACAGCGCGCAGGGCGAGGAAGTGTCCAGATTGCCGCAGACGCCGCACACGCGGATCGCCGCCGCGGCATCGCGCATTGCCTGGCCCAGCGGCTCCAGCAGCGCCTCGCGCTTCTTCAGCAGAGCCAGCGCCGCGCGCCTGGCCGAGCGCGGACCCAGCCCCGGCAGCTTGGCCAAAAGCTGGATCAGACGTTCGATTTCCGGGCCTGCGGCGTAGACTGCCATGGCGCTGGTCTAGCAGGCGCGGAAATTCCTTGCCATGGTCCGCTTGAGCGCGAGGAGCCTTTGATGCCGAAGGAAAAGTACGCTAAGCGCAGGCTGACCGTCCCCCAGCCCATCGTCGCGATCCTCGACCGGGACCACGACGAGGAACCGGCGATCCTGTCCCAGCTGGGGCCCGATGCGTTGATGATGGCTGGCGACAATCCGGCGCTGCCGAAGATGCCGGAACGGCCGACGGTGCTCGATTTCTTTCGCCTCAGGTTTCGCCCCATCGCCGTCAATCACATGCTGCAGAGCGCGCGCAACGCGAGAAACGCCGGATATGGCGACAAGATCGTACTCGCCTGCCTGCTGCACGATGTCGCGCTGGGCGGACTGATTCGAGGCGATCACGGCTATTGGGGCGCGCAGATGATCGCCCCCTATGTGGACGAGGAAGTCGCCTGGGCGGTGAAGCATCATCAGGCGCTGCGATTCTTCCCAGACCCGGACGCCAACTACGAATATCCGCAAGCCTATGTGCGGTTCTGGGGAGAAGGCTACGTCATTCCCGAATATCTGCGACGGGACTACGAGGCCGCCCGCAAACATCGCTGGTACGGCAGCGCCCGCGCCATCACGCTGTTCGATCTCTACTCGTTCGAGGAAAACCTGCAAATCGATCCGGACGAGTTCGAAGACGTCGTGGGCCGCGGCTTCAGGCAGCCGCAAGAGGGGTTGGGTTTCGACAATTCGCCCGCCGCGCATATGTGGCGCACGATCGTCTGGCCGACAAATTTTCTCTAGGCGTCGTCTTGCGGCTCAGGCTCGGTTGCGGCGACGTGCGCGTCGCGCACCGCGACGATTTCTGCGCCGGGGAAGCGATCGAGCACGGCGCGCACCAGCGGCTCCTGCATCGCGCTCTCCATCCGCTCCGCCTTGGCCGATCGCTTCAGCTCGGCGATCGTCGGGCCGCCGCCTTCGCGCGCCACGGTGACAACCCAGCGCTGTCCCGTCCAGTCCTTCAGCTTCTGCGCAAGGTCGGAGGCGAGCGTGCGCGGCGCGCGCGGGCTCGGCCGGAACTCGATCTGGCCTGGCTCCAGCCGGACGAGGTGCACGTCGTTTTCGAGATGCACTTTGAGAACCGACGCGCCATTCTGCGCGGCAAGCGCGACGATGTCTTCTAGTGCGCGCAGCTTAAGTTCCCGCCCTTGGACAGGCGACGAGGCGAGCGCGGCGCGCGCCTGCAATTGGGGCCCGTCCCCGCGCAGGACGCGGCCAGATCCGATCTCGTCCCTCGCTGCGTTCGTGCCCCCTCGCCCCTCTCCCTTGGGCGCGGGGACGCGCGCCGAAGGCGATCCGTCGCCGTCGAGAAGATCGCGCACCAGCTTGTCGGTCGGCGGAAGATCGGCGGCGTAACAGAGCCGGATCAGCGCCATTTCGCAGGCCAGCACCGGACGGGTCGCCTCGCGCACCTCTCCCAGCCCCTTGAGCAGCATTTGCCAGGCGCGCGCCAGGGAGGCGAGCAAAAGCTTCCCGGCCAATTCGCTCGCCCTTCGGCCCTCGGAACTCGCCCCGTCGAAAAACCCTTCGGCGCCGGCCGCGACTTTCAGGCGCGTCAGAAAATGCGTCGTCTCCAGAAGATCCTGCATCACGGCGAGCGGATCGGCGCCCCGGTCGTAGAGTTCCTTCAGTTCGGCGAGCGCCTCGGCGGGCTTTCCGGCCATGAGCCGTTCGAACAGATCAAGGATGCGTCCGCGGTCGGCGAGTCCGAGCATGCCGCGAATCATCTCCGCGCTGATCGCGCCATCCTCTCCATGCGCGATCGCCTGATCGAGCAGAGACAGCGAATCGCGCGCCGAGCCTTCGGCCGCTCGCGCCACCAGCGCCAGCGCCGCATCTTCGACCTTCACGCCTTCCTTGTCCGCGATGGACCTGAGCAGCGACACGAGCTCGCCCGTATCGATGCGGCGAAGATCGAAGCGCTGGCAGCGCGACAACACCGTCACCGGCACCTTGCGAATCTCGGTCGTCGCGAAAATGAACTTCACATGCGGCGGCGGCTCTTCGAGCGTCTTGAGCAGACCGTTGAAGGCGTTCTTCGACAGCATGTGCACTTCGTCGACGATGTATATTTTGTAGCGCGCGCTGGCTGGCGCATAGCGCACCCCGTCGATGATCTCCCGTATGTCCTCGATGCCGGTGCGCGAGGCGGCGTCCATCTCCTGAACGTCGACGTGGCGACTTTCGGCGATGGCGATGCAGGGCTCGCAGACGCCGCAAGGATGGATCGTGGGCTCGGCCCGCTTGCCGTCGGGGCCGATGCAATTCAGCGCGCGGGCAATGATGCGCGCCGTCGTCGTCTTGCCAACGCCGCGCACCCCGGTCAGCATGAAGGCGTGCGCGATCCGCCCCGTCGCGAAGGCGTTGGAGAGCGTGCGCACGAGCGCGTCCTGGCCGATGAGACCGGTGAAGTCCTGCGGGCGGTATTTGCGCGCCAGCACCCGATAGGTCTCGCTCTTCGGCGCGCGCGGCGGCGTGGAAAGTTCGAGACCCGGTTCGTCAGCGGTTTCCATCGGCGGAGTATAGCAAGCGACGGCGCTAAGTCGCGCCCAAAAGGCTTTTAGCGCGCGCGGAGCGAGAGCCCGGCCGCGACCCGCTGCGAAATCGTTACGGCTGCTTCCTTCCGGACCTGACCGGGTTGGCGAACGCCGCGTCCACGACCGGACTCCCGGCGCGGATATAGTGATTTCCGGGGCGGAAAGCGAGTCTTGACGCCTTCAGCGGCGGAACCTCTGCACGAGATAGATAATGCCGGCCGCCGCGACAACGACGATCAGATAGGCGATTTTGGCGAGCGCCCTACCGAAATGCAGTCCATGCATGGCCCTATTGAACGCCAACGCGGCGCAAGGCGCCAGACACGCGCACAAATCGCTGCGCAAGGCGCGGCGAAACGGCTAGACTCCGCCGTCAACCGCACCGGCCTCATGATCCCCTTCACCGGAAATCCGCTCGATCGCGCGAGCGAAAAGCGAACCGACGCGGCATGGATCGAAGCGGCGCGACGCGCGCCCGCCTCACTGATCCTGCCGCTCTGGCGATTGCAGCCGTTTCTGGTCGGCGAAGCCGCAAGCCAAATCGGCGCGCGGCTTGGCATGTTCGAGCCGGGCCTTTGCGACGGCTTGGCGGCGCCGAACGCGCCTTGCGTCTTTCTCGGCCTCGATAAGGATCGCGCCGTATTCGCTCTGGACTTGTCCGAGGCGGCGGATCCGCAGAGCGGCGGGCCCCTCGCCGGGCTTGGCCGCTTTTCGGAGGCGCGCGCTGCGGCGATGGCGCTGCCGGCTGGAGAGGCGGCGATACTTGGACAGGCGAAAGCCATGGTCGACTGGCATCAGCGCCACGGCTTCTGCGCGCGCTGTGGCGCAGCGACGACCTTGGTCGACGCGGGCTATCGCCGGCATTGCAGCGCCTGCGGCGCCGATCATTTTCCGCGCACCGATCCGGTGGTCATCATGCTGGCGATCAGCGGCGACCGCTGTCTTGTCGGCCGCGGAAAGCAATTCCCCCCGGGGATGTACTCGGCGCTCGCAGGATTCATCGAACCCGGAGAGACGATCGAGGAAGCCGTCAGACGCGAGCTGAAAGAGGAATCGGGAATCGAGACCGGTTCCGTGACCTACAAGTTCAATCAGCCTTGGCCGTTTCCGTCGTCGCTGATGATCGGTTGCTTCGCCGAGGCGCTTACCACCGAACTGCAGGTCGACGAGAACGAACTGGCCGAGGCGCGTTGGATCGAAAAGGGCCTCGCGCGCGCGATCTTCGAGGGGCGGCGCATCGAGGGGCTCTGGTTGCCGCCGCCGATCGCCATTGCCCATCATCTGATCAAGACGTGGGCGCTGGAGTGAGCGCGCGCACGCGGCCGCGCGACTTAGTCTCAAGCCAGAGACATCAACCGCGCTATGGCATCTCCGCGCGAAAGGGGTGCGCCGGATAAACGCCGAGGATCGAAAGTCTCGACGTGAAAAATTGAAGTTCCTCGAGCGCGCGGCGCACATGCGGTTGGTCGGGATGGCCTTCGATGTCGGCGTAGAATTCCGCCGCGTTGAACGAGCCGCCAAGCTGATAGGATTCGAGCTTGGTCATGTTCACGCCGTTGGTCGCGAAGCCGCCGAGGGCCTTGTAGAGCGCCGCCGGGATGTTTCTGACTCGAAAGAGAAACGTCGTGATCACGGCGCGGCCGTCGTTGCGAGCGTCGTCGGCCTCGCCGCCGACGATCAGAAACCGCGTCATGTTGTGCTTCTCGTCCTCGATATCGGCGCGCAAGACATCAAGCCCGTAGAGCTCGCCCGCCATGCTCGAAGCGATAGCCGCGGCGCTTGGATCTTTCATCTCAGCTACGTGCCGGGCGGCGCCGGCGGTATCCGACCATTCGCGTTCGACGAGGCCGAGCTCGCGGATGATCTTGCGGCATTGGCCGAGCGCCGGGCGTTGGCTGAACGCCTCCCGGATGTCGGAAAGACGCGCGCCCCTGAGGCCGAGCAATTGATGGCGAACGCGAAGAAAATGTTCGCCGACGATGAAAAGATCGTGGCCTTCGCCCGCGACGCCTCCCTTCACCGGCCGCCCGAAATGGCGAACCAGGAGATGGGTGTCGGCGATGCGCCCGTAGACCGAATTTTCGACCGGCACGATCGCGAAATCCGCGCTGCCGTCGCGAACCGCATCAAGCGCCGTTTCGAAGGTGGGCCTGGGCATGAATTGCGCATGGGGCAGCGCCTCGCGCGCGGCGAGGTTGGCGTAGGCTCCCGGCTCGCCCTGAAAAGCGACCGTGATCACTTTCGAAGCGTTCATGAGCGGCCAGGCGTCAAAAGGCGGCGGGCTCTGGCGAGGTCTTCGGGCGTATCGACGCTCAGCGGAACCTCGTCGATCAGCGCCACGGCGATGCTCATGCCCGCTTCGAGCGCGCGCAGTTGTTCGAGCTTTTCGCGCATCTCGAGCGGCGAGGGCTCCAGCGCCACGAATCGGGCGAGCGCCTCTCGCCTGTAAGCATAGAGACCGACGTGATGAAACAAAGGGCCGCCCCCATGCGGCGCCCGGGCCCGCGTGAAATAGAGCGCGCGGCCTCTGGCGCCGCTCACGTCCCAAGCGACCACCGCCTTGACGACATTCGGGTTTGATCGGTCCGCTTCGTCCTCGATCTCGGCCGCGAGCGTGGCCATGTCGGCGCCGCTGGCGGCGAGCGCATCGACGACGGCGCGGATATGCGCCGGGTCCAGCGCCGGAAGATCGCCCTGAAGATTGACGACGACGTCGTGCGCATAGGCCGTATCGATACGCTCAAGCGCGGCGAAGATGCGGTCGGAGCCGGACGGTAGCGCCGGATCTGTCATCACCGCGCGACCGCCGGCGATTTCGATCGCTTCGCGAATCTCATGTTCCGCCGCCGCCACAACCACCGGTCCGATCCCGGCGGCCATCGCCTGTCTCCAGACGCGCACGATCAAGGGCTGCCCGGCGATATCGGCCAGCGGCTTGGCGGGTAGGCGCGTGGAGGCCATGCGGGCCGGGATCAAGACGATGGGTTTCATAAGGAATAGCCGGGATTCCCTTGATTTATGCGACGCTTCGCCGCAATGACGCAATTGGGCGGACTTGTAATGTCGCCCGCGATCCTTGAATGGGCGCGGCCGCGTCCACTGCCTTGCACCGCGGAGTTGACCTTATGGATTCCTTCGAATGGAACAAGATCGCCGGCGCGGTGCTCGGCACCTTCATTTTCGTGCTGGTCGTCAAGTTCACCGCGGACGCGGTTTTCGAGATCGAAAAGCCGGGCAAGGCCGGCTATGTCGTCGAAGGTGTGACGGAGCCGTCCGCCCCGGCGGGCCCATCAGCGGCGCCGGCGCAGGAAGCGCCGCCCGATTGGGGAACGGCGCTGCCCACTGCGGACGCGCAGGCCGGACAGAAAATCGCGACGCGTTGCGAGCAATGCCACGATCTCTCGAAGGGCGGGCCCAACAAGATCGGCCCCAACCTCTGGGGCGTCGTCGGCCGGGCGCGCGCTACGCATCCCGGCTTTTCCTATTCCGGCGCGATGTCCGCCGATCACGGACCTTGGACATTCGACAAGCTGTTCGAATTCCTGAAGTCGCCGCAGACCGCGGTGCCGGGCACCAAGATGACATTCGCCGGCTTGCGCAGCGCCAAGGACCGGATCGATCTCATCGCCTGGCTGCGCACTCAGAGCGACAGTCCCCTCCCGATTCCGCCGCCATCGGCCAAAGCGCCCGCCACACAGGCGCCGAACGGTCCTGCGCCGGGCAATAAAGCCGCGCCAGATCAGCCGCCGACGAAGCCTGCGCCCGCTATGCCGACCAAGAAGGGCTGAGCGGCTCTTGATCGGCCGCGCGAAAGCGCCGAGCCTGTACTCATGAGCGTGCGTCCCAATCTTCTGATGATCGTCCCGCTTCGCTGGGCGGGACTGTGGCTGCCGCATCTTCAGGAAGCGCCGATAAACGTCTACGTGCACGAACGCGACGCCTACCGGCCCGAAGACATCGACTACGCGTTGAGCTTTCGCCCGCCGCCCGGCCTGCTGAAAACGCTTCCGAACGTGAAGGCGATCTTGTCGCTGGGCGCAGGCGTCGACGGATTCTTCGCCGACCCATATTTCCCGAAGGCCACGCCGCTCATCCGTTTCGCCGATCCGCAGCTTTCGACCGAAATGGCGCAGTACGTCGTGATGCACGTCCTGCTGCAGCACCGCCACCAGGCGAGTTTCGATGCAGCCCAGAAAGAGCGCGCCTGGAGGCAAATGGTGCTGCCGAGAAAGACGGCGGAGACCCGTATCGGCATTCTGGGGCTGGGTGAAATTGGGCAGGTCGCCGGCGAGCGTCTGCGCGACCTGGGATTTCCGGTCTCCGGCTGGAGCCGCTCGCGCAAATCCGTGCGCGGAATCGAAAGCTACGCAGGCGCATCCGAGCTCGACGCTTTTCTGAGGGTGAGCGATTTTCTCATTTGCCTGTTGCCGCTCACCGCAGAGACGCGCGGCATCCTGAATGCGAAGACATTCGGCGAGCTGCCGCAAGGCGCTTATGTGATCAATGTCGCGCGCGGCGCACATCTGATTGAGCGCGACCTCATCTCTGCGCTCGACAGCGGACATCTTGCGGGCGCGACGCTGGACGTTTTCGAGAACGAGCCATTGCCGGAGACGAGCCCCCTTTGGGCGCATCCCAAGATCGTCGTCACGCCGCATATCGCGGCCATCTCGGACCCGCGGGTCGCTTCCCAATTCGTGATCGACGCAATCGCCCGGACGCAAAGGGGCGAGCGCCATCCCAACACCGTTGACGTCGAAAGAGGCTATTGAAGCGCGAACCCTCGCGCCGCTCAGCGACGAGACGGATATCTCTGCTTCAAAAGCGCATAAATGGCGCGCGCCGCTGTCGCTTCCCCGCCTCTTGCGCGGCCGGGCTTGGGACGGTCCGTCCAAGCGGCGATGTCGAGATGCATCCACGTTCGCGCCCGGGTCACGAACCGGTTCAGGAACAGCGCCGCGGTGATGGCGCCGGCGTAGGAATAGTCGGGGCTGTTGTTGAGATCGGCGATCTTGCTGTCGAGCGTGGATTCGTAGCCCCGCCACAACGGCAATCGCCAGACCGGGTCCTGCACCTGCCTCGAATGCCGCATCAGGTCTTCGGCCAGGGTCTCGTCATCGGTAAAGAAAGGAGGAAGCTCGAACCCGGTCGCGACCCGCGCGGCGCCGGTAAGCGTCGCCACGTCAATGAGAAGCTCAGGCGCCTCGGCGTCAGCCTCCGCGAGCGCATCCGCCAGCACCAGCCGGCCCTCGGCGTCAGTGTTGCCGATTTCGATCGTCAAGCCTTTTCGGCTCCCGAACACGTCGCCCGGGCGATAGGCGCGGCCGGACACCGAATTCTCAACCGCAGGAATTAGCACGCGCAGTCGCATGTCGAGCCCAGCGCCCATAACCATATCGGCGATCGCGAGCGTGACGGCCGCCCCGCCCATGTCTTTCTTCATCGAGAGCATGGCGGCCGATGGCTTGAGGTCGTAGCCGCCCGTATCGAAGCACACGCCCTTGCCCACCAGCGTGACTTTGGGGGCGCCTGCCCGGCCCCAGACGAAATCGATCAGGCGCGGCGCGCGGTCCGACCCCCGCCCGACGGCGTGAATGAGCGGGTAGTTTTGGCCGCGCAGAGCCTCGCCGACGACCAGCGAAAATTTGGCTGCGTGCTTGCGGGCGAGCGCGCGCGCCGCCGCGGCGAGCTCCTCGGGACCCATATCGTTTGCGGGCGTGTTTATAAGATCGCGGGCGAGAAACACGGCCTCGGCGATGCGTGCGATTTCGCCGCCATCTGTGCCCTTTGGCAGGACGAGTTTGGCCGTTTTCGGCTTCGCCTTCCGGTATCGCGTGAACTGATAGGTCCCGAGCGCCCAGGCGAGCGCGCCGTTCGCGCCGGCCTGCGCGTCCGGAACGCTGTCGAGTCGATAGGTCCCGGATGGCAGCTGCTCGGCGAACGTTGCAAGCGCGAAGATGTCCTTGCCCTCGCCTAGGCCGAGCGCCGCCGAGGCGAGTCCGCCCCGGCCGTCCGGAACGAGCCTCAATTCGCCCTCCTTGCCTGAGAACCCGAGGCTTTCGAGAAAAGCCGCTTCGCGCCTTGGTCTTGCGGCGAGCCAGCCCTTGGCGTCCCGGGCGCGAACGGCGTTCAGAGGCGTCGCGCGGCGCGCGCCTGTCACAAGGTTTGTCGTCATGGGAGACCTTCTTTCAAGCCGGCGACTGTAGGAAACGTGCGCCCGATGCGGCAACCGGCGCGCTGAAGAAGTTCGCCAGCCGCGCCTTCGCCTCGCGCGCGCTCGTCGTGCGGACGATTGTCCCAAGCAACGGGCTTTTGTCTCGCTTAACCTTCGATTTGCCAACAGAATTAATGGTTTATTGACCAGCCAAGCCCATTCTACCCATTGGATGAATGGCGCTCGGGTGCTGTCTCATGGATCGTTCCATCGTTAAATTCGCGGCCACGCTGATGCTCACCACCGCTCTCGCGGGCTGCGCGAGCGACGAACCAAAGAACGCCGCCAATCAAAATCAGACCACGCCGGCGCGCGGCAATACCTCCGCCAAGAGCATGGCCGCCGACCTTGATCTTCAGATCCGCAGCGCGCAGGCGTTGCGCGAGAAGGGCGACTTCGCCGGGGCGACGAAAATCTTGAGCCAGCTCATGCTTGTCGAACCCGATGACGCCCGCGTCGTCGGCGAATATGGAAAGAACCTTGTCGAGCAGGGACGCTCCAAGGAAGCGCTGGATTTCCTGAAGCGCGCCGTCCAGCTGCGCCCTGGGGACTGGACTTTCTTCTCGGCGCTGGGCGTCGCTTACGATCAGAAGGCCGACTACGCCGCCGCCAAACGCGCCTATCAGCAGGCGCTCGCGCTCAAGCCGGGAGAACCTAGCGTTCTTAACAACTACGCCCTGTCTCGCATGCAGGCCGGCGATCTGGCAGGGGCGAGGCAATTGCTGGCGCAAGCCTCTGCGGCCGGCGAAAGTGAACCGAAAATCGCGAGGAATACGCAGCTTCTGGCCAGCCTGTCTCCTGAAGCCAAGCCTGCAACGCAGAAAGCCCAGCCGCCGAGCGCGCCCGCCCAGCAGACGCCCCCCAAGACCGTCGCCGGGGCGAAAACGCTCGCCAAGACCGACGCGAAGAAGAGCGAGCAGGCGTCCGTGAAGACGGCCGCGGCCGCCCCCAAGACCGAAGAGCGCAAGACCTCTGCGCAAGCGACAGCGGCGCTGGCGAAGGCGCTCGGTCCCAATGTGGTGATTCAGCCGGTGCCGAAGGATCCGCTTGCGGGTCCCGTCAAGCAAGCGACCGCCGCGCCCAGAAAGCTCGTCAAAGACGAGCCGCAATTGCGCACCGATATCACGCCGCCGCCGGCCGCCACGACCGGCGCCGCAAAATCTACGCCCCAATCGAACCATAGGCCCGCCGCGCCGATAGCTCAGGACGCGCTCGTGAAGCAGGCGCAGGCGACGCCGTCCAAATCGGCCCCTGCCGCGCCCAAGGACGAGAAAAACAAGCCTGCCCCAGCACCCTCCGCCAAGAAGCCGGCGGACGCCGGCAAGACGCCCGCGCTGCGCGTCACAGCCGACGTCGCCACTCCGTAAGGCTCGCCAGAGCGGCGCCGCGCTGGGCCGGCGTCTGGCCGAACGGCCGACCGCATCCACGCGCAATTGCGTGAGGCCAATCGCTCTTCAACGCGATCGCCTGGGCGCTAAAGCGCGCGGCGCTCAATGCAGAGTGTGAGAGATCTTCATGATCGCCGGGCCCATGATCACCGCAAACAGGCACGGCAGAAAGAAGATGATCATCGGAACCGTGAGCTTGGCCGGCAGGGACGCGGCCTTCTTCTCCGCCTCCGCCATGCGCATCTCGCGATTTTCCTGCGCGGCGACGCGGAGAGCCTGGCCGAGCGGAGTTCCGTACTTCTCCGCCTGATTGAGCGCCGTCGCCACGGCTTTGACGCCGTTGTGACCGCAGCGGCTGGCCAGGTTCTCGAAGGCGATGCGACGCTCGGGAAGATAGGAAAGCTCGGCGGTCGTCAGCGCGAGCTCCTCCGCCAACTCCGGCGATTGCTGACCGACCTCGGCGGCGACGCGCGAAAAGGCGGGCTCGATCGACATGCCCGACTCCACGCAAATGAGCAACAGGTCCAGCGCATCCGGGAAGGCGCGCATGATCGATTGCTGGCGGCGCGCAATGGCGTTGGAGACAAAAACGTCGGGCAGATAATAGCCGGCGAGCGCGGCCGCCACCGCAGCGCCGACCTTGGTGATCGTCGACCAGGCGTGATGCGAAATGAAGAACAGATAGATGAGCGCGACGCCGAAGAGAATGAAAGGCATCACGAAGCGGAAGAACATGAACACCATCGCCGGTGTGGGACCGCGATAGCCGGCCATGGCGAGCTTTTCCCTGCTGCCTTCGGATTCCACCAGCTTGGCCAGATCGAACCGGTCCATCAGACCCTTCATGAACTTGACCGTGCCGACCGGCTCGGCGCGCAGACTTGCGCGCTTCGAATTGAGCGTGGCGTGGTGCTTGGCGCGCAGCTCTTCCCGCCTCTGCGCCACATTCTTGAGCCTCTGTCCGAGGCCGTCACGCTCGGCGAGCGGCAGCCCGAGCGTGACGATCGTCGCGAAAGCGAAAATCGCCGCCGCCAGGGTCGCCAGGAACGACGGGTCGAACAACAGGTCCATCAGATCGGCCGTCATTCCGCCCTCAGTGCTTGAAGTTGATCATCTTGCGCATCACGAAGATGCCAAGAGCCATCCAGATCGCGCAGCCCGCAAGGATCAGATTTCCCGTCCGCTCGGTGAACAGCAGCCTAATATAGGCGGGAGTCGTCGCGTAGACGATTCCCATGACCGCCGGCGGAAGAGAGCCGATGATCATCGCCGAGGCCTTGGCTTCGGACGACATCGCCTTGATCTTCGCCTGAAGCCTTTTGCGGTCGCGCAGAACGCCGGACAGATTGCTCAGCGCCTCGGAGAGGTTGCCGCCCGACTTCTGCTGAATCGTCATGACGATGCCGAAGAACGAAACTTCGGCGGTCGGCATGCTCTCGAACATGCGCTTGCAACCCTGCTCCAGCGTGACGCCGACCTTCAGCCCTTCGACCAGCCTGCTGAATTCGCCCGAAACGGGCTGCGGACTTTCTTTGGCGACGATCTTGAGCGCCTCGTTCGTCGGCAGGCCGGAACGCACGCTGCGCACGACCACGTCAATGGCGTTCGCGAACTCGTTTGTGAACTTCTTTTCGCGCCGCGCCTTCATGAAGCCCAGCACCCAACGCGGCAGGCCGAGCCCCGCAGCGAAGGCGGCGAAGAGAATCACGAGCAGGGGCTGCCGCGTGGCGAAGCAGACGGCCGCGGTGAGCGCGCCCAGCGCGCCCGAGACGATCCAGAATACGTTCACCGAGACGTCCGGCAGCCCCGCCTGGTTGAGCCGCCGGCGCAATGTCAGCTTCTGCTTTTGCTCGGCGGTCTTGCTTTCGATCTGCTTGAGCAGCTGTTGCACATTCTTGCGCTTGAGCGAGTTGACCGCTTCCTCCGCGCGGCCGGCGCGCGGCTGAAGACCCTGGCCGGTCACTTGAGCCATGCGCTTTTGACGGCGCTCGCGCGCGCCGCCGGCGAAGGCGAATCCCGCCCCACCCAGCGCCAGCACCGTCAAAAACGCGACAATGGCGATCAGCATCGCGCCCTCACAGCTGAAGCGCGTCGAGCGCCTCTGCCAATTCGCGCTCGAGGTTGTAGTAGCGCGCGCGCTCCCAGAAACTCGGGCGCACGATTCCCGTGCCGGCGTGCTTTCCGCGCAGCCGGCCCGTCTCATCCTCTCCGGAGACCTCGTAGACCAGAAGGTCCTGCGTGATCACGACATCGCCTTCGGTGCCGACCACTTCCGTGATCTTGGTGATGCGACGCGAACCGTCTCGCATGCGCTCGGCCTGGATGATGACGTCGATCGAACCCACGATCATTTCGCGGATCGTCTTGGTGGGAAGCTGGAAGCCGCCCATGGTGATCATCGACTCAAGGCGGCTCATGGCTTCGCGCGGCGAGTTGGCGTGGAGCGTGCCCATCGAGCCGTCATGGCCGGTGTTCATGGCTTGCAAGAGGTCGAACGCTTCGGGTCCGCGCACTTCGCCCACGATGATTCGCTCGGGTCGCATACGAAGGCAGTTTCTCACCAGATCGCGCATGGTGATCTGGCCCTGGCCTTCGAGGTTCGGAGGACGCGTCTCGAGTCGCACCACATGTGGCTGCTGCAATTGGAGTTCCGCGGCGTCCTCGCAGGTGATGATGCGTTCGTCCGCGTCAATATAGGCGGTCATGCAGTTGAGCAGCGTAGTCTTTCCCGAGCCCGTGCCGCCGGAGATCAGGACATTGCAGCGGCAGCGGCCGATCACCCCGAGCACGCGCGCGCCGGCTGGAGAAATGGAGCCGAAGCGGACGAGATCCTCGAGCGTCAGCTTGTCCTTGCGGAATTTTCGGATGGTGAGCGTCGGTCCGTCGAGCGCAAGGGGTGGCGCGATGACGTTGACGCGCGATCCATCGGCCAGACGGGCGTCGCAAATCGGGGACGATTCGTCTACGCGGCGTCCGACCTGGCTGACGATGCGCTGGCAGATATTCATGAGCTGCGCGTTGTCGCGGAATCTTATCGAAGTGAGTTGCACTCTGCCGCCCACTTCGATGAATACGCGGTTCGCGCCGTTGACCATGATGTCGGCGATGTCGTCGCGGGCGAGCAAGGGCTCCAGCGGGCCATAGCCGAGAACGTCGTTGCAGATGTCCTGGAGCAGATGTTCCTGCTCTGCGATCGACATCACCACGGCTTTGATCGAGATGATCTCGTTGACGATGTCGCGGATTTCTTCGCGCGCCGAGTCGGGATCGAGCTGGGCGAGCTGCGCGAGATCGATCGTATCGATCAGGGCGCTGAAGATAAGCGTCTTGATCTGATAGTAGTCCTCAGAGCGCGTGTCGGTCTGCGCGGCGCGCGGCGGCGCCTTCGCAGGTTGCGGTGCGGCGACCGGCGGCGGCTTCACTGGCGCCGGCTCAACCCGCGGCGGCGCGACGACCGGTTCGATCCGGCCGGCGACGGCGGGTCCTGGCTCCGCCTGCCCCGCGACAGGTGGCGAGGAAGATCGCGGAAAGTCTGGCGCGGCGGTGCTGCGCTTGCCGAACATCCGCTACGCCCTCTTCTTTCCCTTGTTGAGGAAAGAAAGGATCGAAGGCTGCGGCTTTTCGGTCGTCTGAGGCGCGCGGCCCGTGACGATCTGCGCGATGCGCCTGATTGCGGCGCTGCTGGGCGAATTGGCCTGCAGTTCAATCAGCATCTGGCCGTTGTTGGCCGCCTGCCCAAACAGAACGGGATCGAAATTGACCGAACAAACCGGTTCTACGCCCAGCGTCTCGGCGAAATCCTTCGCCGGAATCTCGGGTCTCTTGGGTTGGCCGATCTGGTTGAGCACGAGCTTGGGCGGAGCGTCGTTCGGGCGATTGTGCTTGAGCACTTCAAGCACGCCCTTGGCGTTTCGCAGGGACGCAAGATCGGGCGTAGCGACGATGATGATCTCGTCCGATCCGATAAGAGTCGCCTTGACCCACGGCGTCCATATGTGCGGCAAGTCGACGACGATACAGGGAGTGGACTGCCTGACCGCCTCAAGCACAGCCTCAAAGGCGTCTGGTCCGGCTTCGAAATCGCGCTCGAGCGTGGCCGGCGCGGTGAACAGCGAAAGATGGTCGCCGCGCTTGGTGAGGAGCCGCTCGAGGAGCACGTCGTCGAGGCGCTCGGGCGCAGCAAGCGCATCGGCGACGCCTTGCCCCGGTTCGTCGTTGAAATCGAGGCCCGCCGTGCCGAACGCCAGATCGAAATCGACGATCGTCGTGCTGATCTCGAACTCTTCGGCGATGCAGAAGCCGACATTGTGCGAGAGCGAGGATGCGCCCACGCCGCCGCGCGCGCCGAAGAAGGTGACAATGCGGCCGATGGGAGCCGCTCCAGGCTCCAGATAAAGCCCGGAAACGACCTCGATGAGGTGCATCGGATTGAGCGGCGCGACGAGATATTCGCTGGCCCCGCGCTTCATGAGCTCGCGATACAGTTCCACGTCGTTGACGCGGCCGATCACGATCACCCGGCTCGCTGGATCGCAGACATGGGCGAGCTTGTCGAGCTCTTCGAGCGCGGCCTGCCCGCTCAGCCGCGTCTCCACGATGAGCAGATTGGGCGTGACCGACTCCTTGAAATGCTCGATCGCGGCGGCGATGCCGCCGAGCTCCACGTTCAGCTGCGCGCGCGAAAGCCTGCGATCGCCCGCGGCGCGCTGAAGCGCGGCCCCGGTGTCAGGGAATTCGACAAACGCATGGATGGAGATGCGCGGAACCGGGCGCTCATGCGGCTTGGCGCCGAAGGGTTCCGTCTCGGGAGCGTGCATCGTCATGTCAAACGCCTATCACTGGACTTCGGAGCTGATGCCCGACTGTTCGTTGCCCTTGTCGGCCGTGTGCTTGTCGGCCTGGGTCACTTCGCCCTTTTCGTAGTGACCCATCACGGTCGTCCGGCGCGCCGCGTCGGAAGCGTCCATGACGCGCGGCTGCACCAGGTCGCGCGGATCGGCCACCATGGCGGCGAGGTTGTGCTGCGTCGCGCAGCCGAAGTTCGGCGGGGGCTGATTGTTCGAATCGTCCGCCCAATTGGTCGACCAATCGCCGCAGGCGTCGGTGTGCGCGGTGTAGGCCACATAGCCGATCTCGACCCGTCCGTCGCCGGCTTCTTGCCGCGTGCCGACGAGAATGCGGTCGCGCGGAACGCCCAGAGAAGCCAGCCGCTCGCCGAAATAGCCGATGGCGGCGTTCGCGTCGGGCCCGGGCGGCGCGGTGATCGAGATCGAGCCGTTTCCGCTCGCCAGATACTCGGCCACGAAGACGCTGAAATGCGCGGAATCGTCCGGCATCAGGCCCGCATCCGCCGCCGAGAACGGCAGCCGGATCGAGCGGAAGGAGGGCTCGACCGTGATCGGGTGATTGACTTCCGGATCGGCAAGCAAACCTTCGCCGTCGTTGGTGGGCGCGGCGCAGCTCCCGGCGAGAAGCAGCGCGGCCAGCGAAGCGAAGCGCGTGATGTCTTTGATCGTCCACATGGGCTTCTGCTCCTATTGAACGATGTAGCCGACCGGGCTCGACGCGGTCTTTTCAAGCGGCCTGGAATCGCGCTTGTAGATCGCGTTGAGCCGTCCGAGGAGGATCGTTTCGGGATCGGTCGGCGCCTGGTAACCGTCGGTGGGCGCGGCCAGCTTGGCCTGGGTCGTCGGATTGACGAGATAGGCGCTCACCAGCACGACCAGCTCGGTTTCGTCGTTCTGGAAATCGCGGCTGCGGAAGAGGGCGCCCAGCACCGGCATGTCCTTAAGGCCCGGGAACGCCTCAAGCACCTGTTTCGTCGTGTGCTGCATCAGGCCGGCGATGGCGAAGCTTCCGCCCGAGGGCAGCTCGACGGTCGTTTGCGCCCGGCGCACCGACAGCGCAGGTATGGTCACGCCCGGCGTCTGGACCAATTGTCCGTTGACAAGCTGGGTTCCGCCCGAAAGCGTCAGCGCGCCGGTGTTAGTGAGCTCGCTCACTTCGGTGGAAATCTGCAGCGAGATCCGTCCCGCGCTCAGCACCACCGGCGTAAAGGACAGGCCCACGCCGAATTCCTTGAACTCGACGGATACGTTGCCGGAGGTGTCGCGGCCGGCGGGCACCGGAAATTCGCCGCCGGCAAGGAAGCGCGCCGTCTCCCCCGACACCGCGGTCAGATTGGGTTCGGCCAGGATGTGCACCAGGCCCACCGTCTCGAGCGCCTGCA
>DASZRM010000084.1:0-19375 GCA_035549135.1 Rhizomicrobium sp.
AGGACCGCGTTCATGCGGGGCACGTAGATCTGGCCGTATTCGGTCGCCGAGGTGTGACGAATCTCCATGCGCGGGAGCTGGCCGAGCTGAACGGCCTGACGCGTCATCGAAAAGACGCCCGAAATCACAGCCTGCGAAGCGATGATGCCGGCGATGGTGGCGAGAAGCACCAGGGGGAAATGCGCCCAGGCGGGCGCCACGGCGTAAAACGCGATGTCAGCCTTGTTGGGAGAGACGAGCAGCGCTGCGCCTTGGCCGAAATAGTTCAGCACCAGCGAGGGAAGCACAACGACGAACCATGCGTAACGGATGGGATTGCGTCCGAAATGGCCCATGTCGGCGTAGAGCGCTTCGCATCCCGTCACCGCCAGCACCACTGAGCCCAGGGCGACGAAGGCGGTCCAAGGCTCGTGGACGAACAGCGAAATTCCGTACCACGGATTGACGGCGGCCAGGATTTGCGGGGCGCGCGCGATCGAATAGACGCCGAGCGCCGCTAAAACGAAGAACCACAGCACCATAATCGGGCCGAACAGCCTGCCGATATGGGCGGTGCCACGGCTTTGCATCACGAAGAGACCGATAAGGATCGCCAAGGTGAGCGGCACGACGAGGTGCTGGACGGCGTGACCCTGGGCGGAAAGGCCCTCCACGGCGCTGAGCACGGTGATGGCCGGCGTCAGCATTCCGTCGCCGAAGAACAGGGCAAGGCCCACGATCGCGCCCATGCCGATTAGCGTTTTGATTCGGCGTCCAAGACCTGGCGAGCGATGCGCGAGCGTGGCGAGGGCGAGAGTTCCGCCTTCGCCATTGTTGTCGGCGCGCATGATGAGGGTCACGTATTTCAGCGTGACGACGCTCATCAACGCCCAGAATATGAGGGAGAGGCCGCCGAACACCGCATAGGGGTGGGGCGTTGCGCCGCCTGTTGCGAGCGCCGTCTCGCGCATGGCGTAAAGCGGGCTCGTGCCGATGTCCCCAAACACCACGCCCAACGCGCCGAGCGTCAGGCCAAGATTGCGGCGGAGCGACGGCGGCTCCTGCGGGAGGCCGTGGCCAATCGGCGCCGTTAAGTCATGGGCGGCGAGCGGGTCCGCGTCCGAGGACGCCGCGGTATTGGGGTCGATTTCGTTCACGGGCTAGTGCGGCCGCGGCGGTGATGGCTTCCGAACGCCAAGCTCGCCGTCCTGATTTGCACGCGTAAAATCCCCTTGGCGGCGCAGGCGGTTGGGGCATGCGTCCCGTAAGGCCGCGGACCTTATGCCTCTGTTCCCAAGCCTCAAAGAGGGGCGAGGCAGAATGGCGCAGAATCCTGGCTAAGCTATTGAGAGAGCAAGATTAATCTATCTGGTCGTCGGTCTGGGCGACCACCCCCGGCGCCTTGCCGGCCGGGCCGATGAAACCTTGGACATCATAGACATGCACGCCCCAGGCGTGAGTCTGCACATTCCAGACCAACACCTGGCTCCAGTCATTGTCGGGGCTGATGTCCGCCACCGGATCGTCGAGATAAATCGCTCCATTGTTGAGCCAGTTCGCGTGATCGACCCTGATCTCGCGCGGCGAAACCACGCGGCGCACCACCGCGACATGGGCGCGCTTTGAGCCTGCGTAACCGGACAGCACCATCACCGCGCCAACATTTGGCTTCGAGCCGCGGGGGTAACGGCCTTCCGCCTGATCCCACCAGGTATAGGCGTCGCCGTGAATATCGATGCCTGATCTTTCACGCGCGAAAGGCACGCATTCGATGGGCAGGCGGCCTTTCGTCATGCTCGCCTGGCTGTCGGGCCGGTAGTGCGGATAGACGCTATCCGGCGCGCTCGAACATCCCGCGAGCGCCGCGGAAAAAGCGGCTGCCGCCGCGAGCCGAACGAAAGACCCCACCATCCCAAAGTCCCTCAAACGCTCCAGCAGCGACAGCCGTAGGAGCAAGTGTACGCGCGATGCTTCAAAACGGGGTTTGGGCGATCGTTAGAATTTGAAATAGATGCTATGGAATATGCTTTCGCGCCGCTTAATCGCGGCGGATTGCGTCCCTGGCCGGCTGGGCGGAGCCGCTAAGACCCATCGCCCCGATCGAGACTAGTCCGGCCACGGCGAACACGAAGAAC
The DNA here is from genome assembly GCA_035549135.1 of Rhizomicrobium sp. Taxonomy (GTDB): domain Bacteria; phylum Pseudomonadota; class Alphaproteobacteria; order Micropepsales; family Micropepsaceae; genus Rhizomicrobium. Next base: position 2,115 of record DASZRM010000084.1, read on the forward strand.
GGGGCGCTCCACGCCTGTTCGGCGAATGCGAATATCGGCAGAAGCAGGCCGGCGATCAGCTCGGGGCCGCCGCGCCAACCGCCGACATAGCGCTCGCCCGCGCGCAGCGTTCGCGTAAACACCATCTCGCCGCCGAAGAACGCTTCGAAGGTGGCGCGCGAATTGGAAAGGATCAGACCGCTCGGAAAGACGATGGCCAATAGAAGCGAGCGCGCGAGAAACGGCGCATTCTCGCGGCCGAGGATCACCTGCCCCAGATAGAGATAGCCAAGGCTCGCAAGAAGGCCGAACGCCGACACGCTAAGACCCAGCAACGCGACGCTCTGGATATAAACGACGCCCATCGCCATCAGCGTCAGGCTGATCGCGGCGCTTGCGAGCGCCAGCGCGAAAAAGGCGAACTGGAAGATCTGCAGGCTCAGAACCAGCTTCTTCCATAGTGGAAAATCGCTCGCCCAGATTTGCGGTGTCAGCTTGCGCGCGCATTGGGCGTGGCCTTTGTTCCACCGCGCCTGCTGGGCCCGCCAGCCTGCGGCGGTTTCGGGCAGCTCCCCGGGCGCCTCAAGGTCGGGCAGCAGGCCCGACCGCCAACCCTTGAGCGCGCAGCGAATCGAGAGATCGAGATCTTCGGTCAGCGTGTCGCCAGTCCAGCCGCCGCCGCTATCGATCGCCCTGCGTCGCCATACGCCGGCCGTACCGTTGAACGAGATCGGCAGTCCGGCGCGCGCGCGCCCTTCCTGTTCGACCGCGAAATGCGCATCCAGAAGAAGCCCCTGAACGCGCGTCAGCCAATTCTTGTCGCGATTGGCATGGCCCCATCTGGCCTGCACGAAGGCCAGTCCGGGATCGGCGACCAGCGCCGGCACCGTGCGGCGAAGGAAATCGGTCGGCGGCACGAAGTCGGCGTCGAAGATCGCCACATAGGGCGCATCGCTGTGCTCGAGCCCGAAGGCGAGGTTGCCGGCCTTGAATCCCGTACGCTCGCCGCGGTGAAGGATTTGAAGATTGACGTCCTTTGGGGCGACGCTTCTGATGGCCTGAGCGAGCCCTTCGTGGTCGCTGGCGCGCCCGTCATCGAGCACCTGGATGGTGAGCTTTTCGGGTGGCCAATCCATGCGCGAGGCCGCATTCGCGACGCGCACCGCCAAGGCGCCCTCTTCGCAGACCGGAAGCTGCACGAGGACTTCGGGGAGCGCCGCATCCGGCAACGCGTCGTCGCAAAGCCGCGGCTGGGGCCGAAAAAATCGAACAAAGCCGAGCGCGGCCAATTGCGCCGACAGCAGCGCCAGCATCAACAGCACCGCGGCCAGTGCGCACTGCAAAACCAGGGACAGGCCGATCACGGGTTCGGACCCCCACACTTTTCGACGTTGACGCCGACGCGGCCGCGACGGCTTCGCGATGGCAACGGGGAGCCCGGCGGACCGGACCCTTAAGACGCCGTGAATTTGTTACGCCCGGCCGCGAATGGCAAGTCTGGATTCGCGCGCCAGCCGCGATATCAATCGAGAGTTCGCCGGAACCGCAGCAACGCCATGCCGCCGGCCACGAACAGAAAGAGAATAAGCGGCCATGTTTCGGGCCAGATTTCGGCGAAGCCGTTGCCCTTGAGCAATATGCCGCGCACCACCCTGAGGAAATGGGTGGCCGGAAGAGCCTCGCCGATCCATTGCGCCCAGACCGGCATGCCGCGGAAGGGAAAGGCGAATCCCGAGAGCAGAATGGAAGGCAGGAGGAAGAAGACGGTCATCTGCATCGCCTGCAGCTGGTTCTGGGCGACGGTGGAGAACGTATAGCCGATCGCGAGATTGCCCGTGATGAACAACAAAAGGCCGAGCGACAGGAGCCACAGCGAACCCAGCATCGGCACCCCAAACAGGAATTTGGCCACAAACAGCACGAGAGCGCTCTGAACCGCGCCGATGGCGATGTTGGGCGCGATCTTGCCGATCATCAGCTCAAGCGGGCGCACCGGCATTGCGAGCAAATTCTCATAGGTGCCGCGTTCGCGCTCGCGCGTCAGCGCCATGCAGGTCAAGAGCACCATCGTCATCGTCAGGATGACGGCGAGGAGACCTGGGACGATGTTGTATTGGGTGATGACTTCGGGATTGTAGAGAGGGTGGAGCGTGACGGTGAACGCCGGCGCCTTCCGCGCGCGCTGCGCGAGGGGGCCTTTGAGATCGTCGCGCAGCGCATCGTCGAACAGCTGATTGAGCGCGGCCGTGGCTTGCGAGCCGGAAGCCGGATCCGTCGCATCCGATTCGACCAGCAGCGAGGGACCCGCGCCACGCACGAGGTCGCGCGAAAAATTCGCGGGGATCTCGACGACGAAAGAAACTTCGCCCCGGGCCAGCAATTGGCGGGCGAACTTGGGCGAATGCGTTGCTGCGACGACGTCGAAATAAGAGGAATTGCGGAGCGCGGCGACGATGGAGTCGGCGAACCCGCCCGGATCGGAAATCGAGACCGCAGTCGGCAAATGTTTCGGGTTGAGGTTGATGGCGTAGCCGAAAAGCAGGAGCTGCATCACCGGGATGCCGACGATCATAGCGAGCGTCACCCGGTCGCGCCGGATCTGGATCAGCTCCTTGGCGAGCACGGCCATCACGCGGGCGAAGGAAAACCGGCCGTTCAAGACCTGCCTCCGGCCGCGCTACGGTTCTGAAGCTGAATGAAAACGTCTTCGAGGCTGGGCGTCGCCTCGTAAATGGCAAGTTCCGGCCGCCCTCGATAGGGCGCAAGCGCCTCCTCGAGTCTTGCGCGGTCGCGTCCGCTCACATGCAGCGCCGCGCCGAAGAAAGACACATATTCGACGCCCGGCCGGCCCCGGAGCCGGTTCGCAAGCTGGCGCGCGCCTTCGCCTTCGACCACGAAGGTGAACAGACCAGACTGCGCGATCACTTCGCCAACCGTTCCGCGCGCCACGATGTCGCCGTAGCTGATATAGACGATGCGGTCGCAGCGTTCGGCTTCATCCATGTAGTGAGTGCTGACGAGCACAGTGAGCCCTTCGCCGCTCAGGCGATGGATTTCGTCCCAGAAATCGCGCCGGGCCTGCGGGTCGACGCCCGCGGTCGGTTCGTCGAGCAATAGAAGCTTTGGGGAATGGAGCGTACAGGCCGCCAGGGCCAGCCTTTGCTTCCAACCGCCGGAGAGATCGCCGGCGAGCTGGCTTTGGCGCGCCGTAAGGCCGAGTTTTTCGATGGTCGCTTCGACGGCCGCGGCGCCCTCGCGCAATTCGTACATCCGGCTGACGAATTCGAGATTTTCTCGGATCGACAGATCTTCCCAGAAGCTGAAGCGCTGAGTCATGTAGCCGGTCTGGCGCTTGATCGCTTCGGACTGGGTGCGCACGTCATAGCCAAGGCAGGTTCCTTCGCCGGCGTCGGCGCGTAGCAGCCCGCAAAGCATGCGGATCGTCGTCGTCTTGCCGGAGCCATTGGGGCCGAGAAAGCCCCACACTTCGCCATCGGGAACGGCGATGTCGATGCCGTTGACTGCGACCTTCGAGCCAAATCTCTTGGTCAGGCCGCTCACGTCGATGGCGAGAGCATCGGTCATCACAGCGGGCGCACCTCCACCGGCTGTCCCGGGTGGAGCGGCAGGCCGCCGGGCCCGCGCGCCTCGACCTTGAAGACGAGCTTTTCGCGGTTGCCGACTGAGAAGATGACCGGTGGAGTGAATTCCTCCTGCGCCGCGATGAAGCTCACCGTCGCCGTAATGGATTTGGCGCAACCGTCGCAGGAGATGAGCACCTTCTGACCGAGCTTTACCTTCGCGAACTCCGTCTCCGGCACGAAGAAGCGCACATAGACATTGCCCGGCGGCAGGATCGAGACGACCGGCGTCATCGCCGGCGCGTATTCGCCCGGGCGGAAAAAGATGTCCTGCACCCGGCCGCTGACGCGCGAGATAACATCGCGCTCAGAAAGCTGATAGGCGGCGCCTGCCAGCGCCGCGCGCGCCTGGCGCTCGCCGCCTTCGATTTGCGCCACCAGAGCCGCCGCCGTGTTGTACGCCGACTGCGCCTGGTCGAGCGCCTGCCGCGAAGTCGCGCCCGCGCGCATCAGGCTGCGCTGGCGCGCAAGCTCCTTGGTGGCGAGCACGAGACTGGCGCGCGCCTGGCCGAGTTGGCCTTCAGCCTGGGCGATCTGGGCCTTCGCCTGGTCGCGCGCGGCCGCCTGATTCGCGTCGTCGAGGCGGAAGAGAAGCTCTCCCTTTTTTACCAACGCGCCGCGTTCGATCTTCAGATCGGAGACCCATCCGGCCTGCGGCGCGGCGACGAAAGCGGTGTCGCCTTCCGCATAGCCGAGCCAGCCCGGCGGGGAGGACTGGCCGCAACCGCAGAGCAACAGGGCGAGTAAGAACGGCGCGGCGCCTGTTTTGATCATGGCGTGTCCCTTTCAAGGCCGCGAAACAGAACTTCAAGATGGGTGTCGATGAGGCCCTTGTAATCATAGGGGTGAGGATCGAATTGTTCGAAGGTCGTGCGCCACATCGCGCCCAGAAGCACAGGCGCAATGCAGAGTCGCACGATGTGCTCGACAGGCAGGTCGCGGAATTCGCCGCTCGCCACGCCGCGCGCGATCACCCCGGACATCAGCGCCAGGCCTTTGTCGATGATCTCTTTGCGATAGAAGCGCGCAAGCTCCGGGAAATTTCCGCTCTCGGCGATTATGATCTTGGGCAGGACGACGCGGTCGCTGGCGGTGAGCAGCTCGGCCATCGAGCCGAGCGCCAGGCGCAGAAGATCCCTGGCCGACCCCGGAAAGGCGTCCGCGCTCGCCGTGACCGAGGAGAGGGTCGCGCCGATGGATTCGCGCACCAGCGTCTTGAACACCGTCTCCTTGCTGTCGAAGTAGAGGTAGATCGTTCCCTTGGTCACGCCGGCGCGGCTTGCGATGTCGTCCATGCGCGCGCCGGCGTAGCCCTTTTCGGCGAACACCTTGAGCGCTGCTTCCAAGATCTCGCTGGGGCGCGCCTTCTTGCGTCGGCTCCAGCGCGCGCGGGCTGCGGCGGCGGCCTCGGCGACCATTCTTCACCCCAAATTAAATAACTGACCAGTCAGTTATCAATAATGCAAAGGGAAGTCAAGGCCGCCAGTCAGACTGGAGCGCGGCGCGATGGGCGTTAAACTGAGGCAGAAGGGAGTCTGCGATGAAGCAAAAGAGCCTGTTGTCGTTCGCGCTCGCCGCAGGCTTGAGCCTTTCCGGCTGCATATCGCCCTCGGCTTACGCCCCGCGGACATCGCCGCGGTCAGAAGGCTATGCCGACAAGCAGCTCGCCTCGAATCGCTTTCGCGTCAGCTTCCATGGCAACTCGGCCACCAGCCGCGAACAGGTCGAGGACTACCTTCTGCGTCGGGCGGCCGAAGTGACGCTCAACGCCGGCTACTCATGGTTCGCATTCGAGCATCGCGACACGAGGGCCAAGACCCGCTACTACACCGACTTCCAGGGCTGGCCGGACTGGGGCGGCTATGGCTGGTACTGGCACAGCTGGGATTGGGGCGCGGCGGAAAGCCATCCGGTGACCGACTACACGGCTTATGCCGAGATTATCCTGCTGAAGGGCGAACAGGCCGCAAGAGAGCCGCGGGCGCTCAAGGCGCAAGACGTTCTCGCTCACCTGGGTCCGCTGCCCGCGGCGCCCAAGTCATAGGCCGTCTCAAGGTCATGCGCGAAGCCGAACCTTCGCGCGCGAGGTCGACGAATTCGAAGCCCTCCTGGCGGCACATATGCGGCACGTCTAGAGGTGCGAGCGGATCGTCGGCAATGACTTCGATGGCTGCGCCGGGCGCACACCGCTCGAGCGCGCGCCTGGCCATCAGCGCCGGCAAGGGGCATTTAAGGCCGCGCAAATCGAAGGTCTCGATGGTCATCGCGTCGTCTTGACCCTTTATGCTCGCAACCTATCCTCGCTACGCGGCCAAGGCGAATCGCGATGGGGCTCCTGCGCGCAATCGGGCGTGAATACGTCTATATCAGCTCGATCGGCCGCACGCTCTGGCTTCTGCGCCGCACAAAGCCCGACAGTCCGCGCACGATCAGCGACATCGTCGAGGAGATGGGGCGCGAAAAGCCGCAAAACGTCGCAATCCTCTATGAGGATCAGATCTTCACTTATGCAGAGCTGAACCGGGCCGCCAATCGCTATGCGCGCTGGGCGATGGAGCAGGGCGTGCGCAAGGGCGATGCGGTGGCGCTATTCATGGAGAACAGGCCGGACTATCTGTTCGCCTGGCTCGGGCTCGTCAAGCTCGGCGCGATCGCCGCGCTTATCAACGCCAATCTGCGCGGTCAGCCTCTTGCCCATTCTCTGGCGATCGCGCGCGCGCGACACGCCATCGTCGGAAGCGAACTCGCCGGCGCCTACCGCGATGCGGTTGCGCTCCTCGATGAACCCCCCATCGCCTGGTTCTCGGGCGCCGACCGCGCAGGCGGAGAGGATCTCGACGCGGCGCTGGCGCAATGCTCGGCGGACCCCGTCGATCCTGAGACGCGTCGCGGCCTCGTCTGCAAGGACAACGCCTTTTACATCTACACCTCGGGCACGACGGGGCTGCCGAAGGCCGCGAATTTCAGCCACATGCGCATGCTCTACATGATGTACGGTTTCGCCGGCGCGCTGAACGCCACCGAGCGCGATCGCATGTATGATGTCCTACCGATGTATCATTCGACGGGCGGTGTTTGCGCCCCAGGCGTTGCGCTGACGACGGGCGGTTCGCTGGTCATTCGCCGGAAATTCTCGGTCCACGAATTCTGGAACGATTGCTTTCGCTACAAGCCCACGTTCTTTCAGTACATCGGCGAGCTGTGCCGCTATCTGCTCAACGCGCCGCCCGGACCGCACGAGAAGGATCACGCGATCCGGGCGATCACCGGAAACGGCCTTAGGCCCGAGATCTGGAAGGCGTTCCAGCAGCGCTTCGCGATCCCGAAGATCATCGAATTCTACGGCGCGACCGAAGGCAACGTCTCCATGCTCAACTATGACGGCAAACTCGGCGCGGTCGGGCGCGTGCCTTCTTATATGCGCGGCATGGTGAGAACGCGCATCGTGCGATTCGACATCGAGACGGAGATGCCCACGCGCGGCGCCGACGGATTCTGCGTCGAATGCGCCCCGGGCGAGACCGGCGAGGCGATCGGCGAGATCGAGAACGAGGCGGGCCGCAGTTTCGAGGGCTACACCGAAAAGACAGATACGCAGAAGAAGATTCTCCACGATGTTTTCCGCAAGGGCGATTCCTGGTTCCGCACCGGCGATCTCATGCGGCGCGACGAGCATGGTTATTTCTATTTCGTCGATCGCGTAGGCGACACATTCCGCTGGAAGGGCGAGAACGTGGCGACCGGCGAAGTCGCCGAAGCGCTTGGCGCCATTCCGGGGATTGTCGAAGCCAATGTCTATGGGGTCGCAGTGCCCGGCCAGGACGGCCGCGCCGGCATGGCGGCGCTGGTCGTCGAGCCGACCTTCGACCCAGCAACGCTTGCCGACGCATTGAAGGCGAATCTTCCGGCCTATGCGCGTCCGATCTTCTTAAGGCTGCGCCCGGAAATGGAGATCACCGGAACGTTCAAACTACGCAAGGTGGAGCTGGTGAAGGACGGCTTCGACCCGCAGCGCATTTCCGATCCGCTCTTTTGGCTCGATCCGTCGAGCGGGCGCTACGAGCGGCTCGACGAAGCGCGCTACGACGATATCGTCGCGGGCCGCGTCAAGCTTTAACCGATGGCGAAAGCCTCGACCGGCGTCCATTTCGTCTCGCGCCGCCCCACACGGTCCTTTGCGTTCTCCGCATCGTAGACGATGGGCTCGAGCGGAAAATCGGGCGGCGGCGGATCGCGGAAGGTGTTGACGTTGACCGTGAACCAGCCCTTGTCCCCATCCGGCAGCAGCGCGCCGATATAGACACCGCAGACTTTGCAGATCAGAAAATCCGCCGTGCGCAACGCAAAGCGATAGCGCTCCATCTGCGCGCCGTCGCGCACCCTAATCTGCATCGCGCCGTTTGGATCCGACGCATTGCGCGCGCCATGCGCCCGGCAGAAGGCGCACTGGCAGGCGCGTAGCACGAGCTCTTCGAGCGGTCGGCTCGCCTCGAACACATAGGTGAGATTGCCGCAATGACATCCGCCTTCAAAGATGGTTCGCGCCATCAGATTTCCCTAAATTGCGCTCGCCCCCCGCTCTAGCGAGGGAGAGGGAGAAATTGAAAGCGGGCGGAAATTTTACTCCGCCGCCTTGGCGCCTTTCTTCGCCTCATCCTCGTGATGTTTCTGGATCGTCTGCATCGCCGCGCTCATCGCAGCCCCGATGAAGCGCTCCTTGTTGTCCCTGGCCCAGTCGAGCGCGGTCTGGCGCGCCGTGTTGGCGCCGTTGATCGCGGGCGTCACATAGCGCTGCCACATTTCGTAGGACTTCTTCGTCTCTTCGAAATCGGCCCAGTTGTGCGCGAGTTGCAGGAAACAGCCGAATTCGCCCTGTTTCTTCTGAAGTCGCCTTAGCTGCGCGATGGCGTCGTCCGGCGTGCCGACCACGGCCACGCCTTCCTCGATCAGCGTTTCGAGCGGACGGTTCTCCGTCGTCTGCCGTCCGGCGACGGCGGAGATGCCGGAGAAATAGTCGCGCCATTTGTCGAATCCGAATTTGCAGTTCTCGATCGCCTTCTCGCGCGTCTCGGCGATATGCACGGGGCCCACGAGCCGAAGCCGGTCTGGGTCCATCCTGCGGCCGTTCTCCGCGGCGGTCTTGTTGGCGACGTCCCAATTGATCGCGAGTGCGTCGTAGCCGCCCATCTGCGTCGCCGCCACGCACAGCATGCCGAAGCCGTGGCGGCCGGCGAGCTTGCCGCCCGAGGGCGTGACCGAGGAGGCGACGCAGATCTCCGGATGCGGCCAGGTGAAGGGGCGAAGCTGGCAGGTGGCGTCGACGAGATTGAACCAGTCGGACTTCTGCGTCACGCGCTCGCCGGCGAACAGCTTCAGGATCACCTCGATGGCTTCGACCATGCGGTCGCGCTGCGTCGACGGATCGATGCCGAGCTGGAAGGCGTCGGAGGGAAGCAGCCCCGGCCCCACGCCGAACATCACGCGGCCTTTCGTCTGATGGTCTAGCTGAATGATGCGGTTCGCCGTCATCAAGGGCGAGTGATAGGGCAGCGACACGACGCCGGTGCCGAGCATGATGCGCCTTGTGCGCTCGGCGGCCGCGGCGATGAAGAGTTCGGGGCTGGCGATGATCTCAAAGCCGGCGGAATGATGCTCGCCGACCCAGGCCTCGTCATAGCCCAACCGATCCAGATGCTCGATCAGCTCGAGATCGCGCTGGATACAGAGCGTCGGGTCCTCGTCTACGGGGTGGAACGGGGCGAGGAAGATGCCGTTGCGCAACCTGGTGGTCATGACGGTTCCTTCGGAAATGGCGATGCCGACTTATGACATATTGTCAGGCGGGAGTCAGGTGGACGGGGCGTCAACCATTGCGCGCGCCGCGCACCGTCGGATAAGCGCTTTCTTCTTCGGAAAGCGAACATCACCCGCCCTGCTGTCCGGTCCTTACCGTCGCCGATAAAGAGCAATCGCCAGCGACGGCCTCGCTCCCGCCGGCGCGGCGGCCGAGGCTAAGGGTTCTGTCCGATAGCGGCGGCGCAGCGTCATGGCTCGATCGAATTGGCTCCTTATCGCTCTTCCGGAGCGAAACCTATGTCCCCGCGAACAATTGCAGATGGGAACGAGACAAGCCGCATTCAAGGCGCGAAAAACGCATTGGCTTATGCGCTTCGCCCGCCCAACATCTCCAGCGGGCGCGATGGGATCGCGCTCACGCCCCGACCGGCTTGTGCTTGGACAGGTTCACGCTTCGACGAATTCGTGCTTCGGCGCCCTCGAACTCCTACAAGCCGATGCTTCGACAACCTCGGCTTTAGGACTTGGGAAAACTCCTCACCCTCAGCGAATTGAAGGTGAGGAGCCGCACTCTCGCCGCAGCAGGAATCGACTAGCGGCGGTTGCCGCCGGAGTAACTGCGAATTTCGATTTCATTGAGCGTCTGCATCGTCTCCATGCGCGCGCGCGCCCATGACTGTTGAGTGCCGCAAAGCTTGATCGGCGTGAGCTCACCCTCATGAACTTGCTGGTGGCAGATGATTTTCTTTCCAGCGTCGTCATGACGCATGGGCTGAGCCTCAGCCGAATCCTGCTGGGGTTGGGGCGCGACGCCATCGGCGAGCGCCGGCGCGGCGAACGAAAGGGTTGCGAGTACGACGAATATTGCACGCATCTGGTGACCTCCTCGGTTGCGAGAAGCGTGGGCCTCTTCGCCAGCCCGGTCAATCGCCGGAGATCGGCGTCGAAGTCGAATTTCCCCGCCAAAAGGCCGCGAAACGTACACGGTCGCGTGATCGCCCCATCACCTCTCCGTGCGCGAAATCAGAACCCGAGAATGACGATCGCGGTCGCGCTGTGGACCCGGTCGCGGCGACGCGCCGCCAGCGCGCCGCTTTCAACGTCATTATCGCCAAACTCGCTTCCCGGTTTTTCCGCATTCTTAAGGGTTTCCCGTTCCGAAGTCTTAAGCGGTCGCGCGATAGGCTGCTTGGCGAAAGGGCGGGGTGGAGATGAGATTCACGATTATTGGCGTTGCGCTGGCTCTTAACCTGGGAGCCGCCGCTCATGCGGCCGGCTCCGGCGACGCAGCTTCCAGCGCGAATGCGAGCGGCGGCGAGGCGCAAATTGCTGCTCCCGTGGCGCCCGACACAGCGGCGGACGCCGCGATTATGCAGGCCCACGCTCCGATCGTGCTCACGGAGGCCGATGCCGGCTCTGGCGACGCGCAGGCGCCAGGCCCCGTTACCGTGCCCGTCGCCGGCGGCGGCGGCGAGCCGCCAACCCCGGCTCCCGGCCCGGCCGCTCCTAAAGCGCAAGCTGGCGAGAGCGAGGCTGACGCACCCGGCCCCATCGCCATCGATATTCACGGCGGAACGACGGGCGGCGGCGCGCAAATTGAATATGTGCTGAACGGCTACCTCGCCCTGCGCGTCTCGGGCGACTGGCTTGGCGTCAGTCATAGTTTCAATACCAGCGACGCCGACTTCACCGGTCACGCCAACTGGGCGACGGTGGGCGCGTTCCTCGACCTGCATCCGCTCGACAATGGGTGGTTTCTGTCGGGGGGCGTGTTCCAGGGCGCCAGGAACGCCTCGGTCGAAGGCGTCACCACCAAGGACGTGACCGTCGACGGGGTGACATTGACGCCGGACGACATTGGAACGGTGATGGGCGAGGCAAAGCTCGACACGACGAGCCCATTCGTCGGATTGGGCTGGGACCAGGCCCAGCATGAGCGGAGCGGTTTCACCTTCCGCTTCCTTGCGGGCGCGGCGTTCGGAGGGGCCAAGCTGACGCTTTGGGATGTCGGCCCCTTCGCCGACACTGATCCGGTCAAGACCTGGATCGCCCAAGAGCAGGCCGAAGCGCAAAGCAAGGCCGACCCCTGGAAGGCCTATCCCGTGATCCAGCTCGGCCTCGGCTATCGCTTCTGACAGCCGCCTGGTCAGCGCGGAAACGCGGCCACGTCAAAGCGGCGGCGGCCTGAAGCCCCCCGTTCCTTCCTCCGCGGCATGTGCGAAATCGAAAAGGCGGGCCTCGCCGTTCAGCGGCCCCACGATCTGCACGCCGACGGGCATGCCGCTTTTGGTGCGTCCGGCCTGCACCGCGAGCGCGGGCAGATGCAAGGCGGTGGCGAGCGAGATCCATCCCAGCATCGTCACATAGGGAATCGTCAGGCCGCTCTCCGCGATCGTGCGCGCGTTGAATGGCTCGCTGTGATCGTGCTTGAACGCGGTCACCGGCGCGATCGGCATCACGATGGCGTCGTGCCCCTTGAAGAACACCTCCATCCGGCCCTTGAGCGACTGGCGCGCGGCTTGCGCACGTTTCACTTCATCCACGCGAGCGGTCGAGCCGAGGCGATAGAGCTCCGGGCTCCAGGGGTGCGCGCCTGCCTCGACAGCTGCGAGGTCCGCTTCGCGCGTTTTCTCCATTTCCTTGAGCACCGGCTCGGGCAACCCCGCGCCGATGATCGAGGCAAGCAGCCACATATAGGTCGTCATCAGGGTGTCGAAATCGACGGGCGCCTTGATGCGCTCGACATGCGCGCCCGCTTTCGAAAGCGCATCGCCCGCACGCGCGACCGCGTTCTTTACATCCTGCGCGAGCGGCAGAAGCGGGTCTTCGTCCCAGATCGCGACGCGCGCGCCCTTCACCGGTCGCGGCGCCGCTTCCTTCGTCTTGCTGAGCACGCTCCAGAGAAGCTTGAGGTCGCCGACGCTTCGCGCCATCGGTCCGCCGACGCCCAGATCGACTTCGGCGTCGATGCCCGGCGGCGGCGGAACATGGCCGCGCATCGGAAGCGCCCCCCAGGTCGGTTTCAACGATACGACGCCGCAGAAATTCGCGGGATGACGCAGCGAGCCGCCGATATCCGATCCGATCTCGAGCGGCGTCATGCCGGTCGCGAGCGCGGCCGCCGCGCCGCCGGACGATCCTCCGGGCACGCGCGTTACATCGTAAGGATTGTTGGTCGTGCCGTAGATCGCGTTGTAGCTCTGGAAGTCCGAAAGCAGCAGCGGCACATTGGTCTTGCCCCAGATCACGGCGCCTGCCGCGCGTGCGCGTGCGACAAGCTCGGCATCGGCGCAACCCTTCGGGCGATTGGCAAAAGGTGGAAAGCCGCTCGTCGCCGGCATGTGCTCGACGTCGTAGCCGTCCTTGATCGTCATCGGAAGGCCGGCAAGCGGGCCGAGGCTTGCGCCCTTCGCGCGCGCCTCGTCGATCGCAGCCGCGTCCTTCCGCGCGCGGTCGAGATCGGTCTCGATCACCGCATTCATCTTCGCGTGCAGCGCGTCGCGGCGGGCGACATGCGCCTCCAGCAATTCCCGCGCGGAGACGCGCCTAGCCTGAAGATCGGCCAGCATCTGCCGTGCCGTTGCGTAAAGGTCGGTCATGCGTTTCCCCGTTGCGGCCGCCCGCGGATGACATAACCTCTTACGGGTCTCTGTCCAGAAGGGTTTCGCAATGCGCGCCGCGGTCTTCAGGGAAATGGGAAAGCCGCTTCTGATCGAGGCGATGTCCGATCCCGTTCCGGGTCCGGCGGACCTGATCCTGAAAGTGAAGAATTGCGGTATCTGCGGCAGCGACCTGCATATGACCGAGCCCACCTCGATCATGCCGCTCGCGACCGGCGCCGTGATGGGCCACGAATTTTCGGGCGAAATCGTCGAGGTGGGAAGCGCCGTGCGCGGCCAATGGCAGGCGGGCGAACGCGTCGCGGGCTTTCCCTTCATCTGCTGCGGCGAGGCGATCCCGTGCCTCAATCTTTCCTATGGACGCGGCATGTGCATGAAGGGTGTCGCTGTCGGCCTCGGCCAAAGCCACGGCGCCTATGCCGAGTTCGTGCGCATCGGATCGAACGGCGCGCATCGCCTTCCCGACAGCGTCTCGTTCCGCGAGGGCGCGCTGGTCGAGCCGCTGGCGGTGGGGCTTCACGCCGTCGACATGGCGAAGATGGAACGCGGCGCTACGGTGCTTGTCATCGGCGCGGGGCCGGTCGGAATCGCCACCATGCTGTGGGCGAAATTCCTGGGTGCGCGCCATGTGATCGTGAGTGAGCGCGCGGAGGTGCGGCGCGAAATGGCGGCGAAATTCGGCGCCACCGACGCCATCGACCCGTCGCAGCCGCTGACCTCGCAGGTCGAGAAGATTGCGGGCAAGGGGCCGGACATCGTCTTCGAATGCGTCGGCGCGCCGGGGCTGATCAATCAGGCGATGATGGAAGCGCCGCGCGGCGCGAAAATTGTCGTCGCCGGCGTCTGCCAGCAGCCCGACACGATCATGCCGCTGATGGGCATCATGAAGGAATTGAACCTGCAATTCGTGCTCGGCTACCGGCCGGCCGATTTCGATTTCGTCATCGCGATGATCGCGTCGGACCGCATCGACGTTTCGCACATGATCACCGATGTGATCGATCTCGATGCGCTCCCCTGCGCGTTCGAGGCGCTGCGCACACCCACGCACCAGTGCAAGGTGATGTTGGAGAATTGACATGACCGTCGAAGCCAATGTGAGGCTTATCAAGGAGCACTACGACGCCATTTGGTCGGGAGACGAGGCCGCGCTGCGCCTCCAGGTCTCTCCCAATTTCGTCGATCACGCCATGCCGGAGGGAACGCCAAAAGGCGTCGAGCCGGTAATCGCCTGGGGAAAGGCGATCCGCGCGGCGTTCCCCGACATGAACGTCACAATCCATCGGACCGTGGCGCAAGGCGATCGCGTCGCCGTGCATGCGACCTGGCGCGGCGCGCACAAGGGACCGTTCATGGGCTTTGCGCCGACCGGCAAGACGATCAGCTTCGACGGCATGGTGTTCTGGCGCATCGTCGATGGCAGGATCGCGGAACGATGGGCCGTGCTCGATTCGGCGGCGATGCAGCGCCAGTTGCAATCTTAAAGGCCGATCCGCTCTTCCGGGATACGGTCCCACGCCGTACGGCGATGATCGTCGGGAGCGCTTACGACATGCGGCGCGCCGTCGCCGAAGATCATTGTCGCGCGCTTATCTGCGTCGTAGCGCGGCCAGGGGCCCGTCGCCGAGCAGGCCGGATCGCCGCTGCGCGCAAAGTGGATCCAGGCGGCCATCATCGCGTTCGACAGCGCGTCCGCCTCCGGTCCGCTTCCGAAAAACGCGCCCGCCATCTTCACATTGTACGTGCCGAAGACGAAGCCGAGTTCGAGCGCGTGGCAGGACCCGAGAAGGCCTTTCAACAGCGGAGAGCGCCAGTCGAAGCGATACGCGAAGACGGGGGCATAGGGCGCCTGCGCCTCGAGGAGCCGCGCGGCGGGCACGGCGAAGGCGCGATCGGTCATCAAGGCGTTCCAGCGCTCGAAGGACGTTCGCTGATCGTATACGGAAAGCAGCGCGTCGGCGTGTTCGTCGCCGACCTGGCGCGCTGCATAGTCGCGCAGCTTAGCCGCATCCATCAGTCTCAATCGCGGCCGCGCCGCGGTGAACAGTTTCCATTCTTCCCTGGTCGTGCCCGCAAGCAGAGGAATGCCTCGGGCGCTCGCCTGCCGCACGACCTCTATGGCGCGCGCGGACAAGTCTTCTCTCCCCGCCGTCGGCGAGAAGGGCAGGCCGCCTTCGCTCCTGCCCTTGAGGATTTCACCCTGTGCGCGCAACAGCGCCTCCTGCGGCGCGGTGGGCGCCCGCACGGCGTCCAGGCCGAGTTTCTTGAGAAAGAGCCGCGCGATCTTCGCCGAGGAGTCGCGCTTGCGGCCGATATGGGCCCCGCCCGATTGCAGGATCGCCTTGTGGAACAGGCCGCGCGCGGACGGCATGGCGAGCAGCGCGCCAATGCTGAGCGCGCCAGCGGACTCGCCGAACACGGTGACATTGTCCGGATCGCCTCCGAAGGATGCGATGTTCTCTTTAACCCAGCGCAACGCCGCGATCTGGTCTGAGAGGCCCTCGGTTCCGCCGGCGGCGACCGCCTCGTCCGTCGCGTCGCCGAGATTGAGGAAGCCGAAGGCGCCGAGGCGGTAGTTGATCGTCACCGCCACCACGTCGCCGCGCGCCGCGAGCCGCCTGCCGTTATAGGCGCCGAGGCTGCCCGCGCCGTTGACGAAGGCGCCGCCGTGAATCCACACCATCACCGGGCGCTTGCCGCTCGTTCCGGGCGTCCAGACATTGAGATAGAGACAATCCTCGGACTGCTCGCCTGGCGTGCCGCCGATTAGCGCCTCGGCCGCGCCCCTCACCTGCGGGGCGATTGCGCCAAAGCGCGTGGCGTCGCGCACGCCAGCCCAGCTTTGCGGCGGCTCCGCCGGACGCCATCGCCGCGCGCCCGTCGGGGCCGCCGCGAAAGGAAGCCCGTGAAAGCGCGCCACGCCCTCTTTCGCAAGGCCCCTGACGCGGCCCTGGGCCGTCTCGACGACCGCGTCCGCCGCCTGTTGCAGCATGCCCGTCATGCCGCCAAGCATAACCGCCGCCGCGGCGATGACCAGCCGGGCGGCGTTGAATTCGCCGCGCGTGCATGCTTGGAGGATCGCGGCGCATAGGAACTGGCGATGATCAGGGCGGTGATTTTCGATTTCGGCGGCGTATTCACCGCTTCGCCCTTCGAAGCCTTCGGCCGCTATGAGCGCGAGCGGGGCCTGCCCGAGAACCTGATCCGCCGCATCAATGCCGCCAATCACCAGACCAACGCCTGGGCGAGATTCGAGCGCGCCGAGATCGACATCGAGACTTTCGATCGCGCCTTCGCGGAAGAAGCGCTTGCCCACGGATTCCACGTTCCGGGACGCGATATTCTGCCCTTGCTCGCCGGAAGGCCGAGGCCCGAGATGGTCGAGGCGCTGAAGCGCGTGCGAACGAAATTCCGCACCGGCTGCATCACCAACAACATGCCTCACAACGCCGCCGGCGGAACCGAAGCCGGCCGATCCTTCTACGCCGGCGAGGTTATGGCGCTGTTCGACGCGGTGATCGAATCGGCCAAGACTGGCATCCGCAAGCCTGACCCGCGCATCTATCGGATGATGTGCGATGCGCTCGGCGTAGAGCCGCAAGCTTGCGTCTATCTTGACGACCTCGGCGGCAATCTAAAACCCGCGCGCGCCATGGGGATGATCACGATCAAGGTCGAGAATGGCCCGCAAGCGATTTCGGAACTGGAAGCTGCGACGGGAATGCGTCTAAGCTGACAGAACAGCAACTGAGACCAACTCGTCATCCTGGGGCGCCCGGCGCGATGCTTCGAGGCTCGCTTCGCTCGCACCTCAGCGTGACGCGCCGGGCCTCGAAGGATAAGGAAATAACAATGACGATCTCGATGTATCAGGCGTCCGCGCCTGTCTATCTTCAGTATCTCAATTCCATTTCCGCCGTTCTCGACAAGGGCGCGGCGTTCGCGGAGAGCCGCAAGCTCGATCCCGCGCAACTGCTGCAGGCCCGGCTCTATCCGGACATGCACCCGCTCGTGAAGCAGGTGCAGATCTTCACCGACCAGGCGACGCGCGGCATGTCGCGGCTGGCCGGCGTCGAGCCGCCGTCCTTTCCCGACACCGAGACGTCCTTCGCGGAATTGAAGGCGCGCATCCAGAGGGCGATCGCCCATGTCGAAAGCTTCAAGCCGGAACAGATCGACGGCAGCGAAGGCCGCGAGATCGTGATGAAGACGCCGCGTGGCGATC
>DASZRM010000085.1:0-11493 GCA_035549135.1 Rhizomicrobium sp.
CGCAGGCATCGAATTCGCGCGCGGGAACGCGGCGGATGCGGCCATGCTCGCCGCGGCGAATCTTGCATCGGCCCGCATTCTCTTCGTGGCGATCCCCGCCGCTTTCGAAGCCGGCCAGATCGTCGAACAGGCGCGCCGCGCAAGGCCCGATCTGGATATCGTCGCCCGCGCCCATTTCGACGCGGAGGTCGAGCATCTGAGGAAGCTCGGCGCGAACTCGGTCGTAATGGGAGAGCGCGAAATCGCGCTGGCGATGCTGAGCTACGCCGGCGCCGAGGCGCCGTCCTGAGTCGTCTTGCGGGCGGCCGAATGGGACTTTTTGCGCCTCGATCGTTCGCGGCGCAGATTGCGCGCCCATTCGCAAACGAACAGCGCCGCAAAAAGAGCCGCGGACAGGGCGATCGTGGCGAGAGAGCCCTGAACGATTTCGAAGAGTTCGAGCCTCATCCGCGGCCTTTTCGGCGCCCGCGCTCGGTCCGAGCGGAGGTTGCGCGGAAGACGCCGCGCTCGCCTTTGACCTTGTGAACCTGGCCCTTGCGCGTCATTCGCCAAATCTTGTTCTGCACAAATCGGCGTTTGAGCACGACGTGAAAGTTGCGATAGAGCCCGATGAGGATGTCGTCGAGGTCGCCGCGCCCGCCCAGCGATTGCAGCACCGTCAGGATCTGACTTGTCAAAACGTCCGAGCGCGCCGGGCCGAGCTCGTTGAGCACCTCCGGAGGCAAGTCCGAAAGATCGCGCGCCGATTCCGGCGGGCGCGCCACGAGCGCCAGAGGCTTCCTGCCGGTTTCCCGCATTTCGACCTTCCCTTTTTCGGAATTTTACCGACCGGCTTTTCAATGTCACCAACTTTTTTCCTGTTTCGTCCTCTTCCATCCCGATTTCGGTCCTGCGACGGCGCAATTGCGGGAGCGCCTGCTTCCGCCGAAACTGGGGCGAAGCGAATCTGGCGGTCGGCATGACCTCGCTGCGCATCCTGGGACTCGACCCCGGCCTCGCCCGCATGGGCTGGGGCGTGATCGAGGCGTCCGGCGGCCGCCTCAGCCATGTCGGCCATGGCGTGATCGCGACCCGCGCGGACGAGGCCATCGGCGAGCGGCTGCTTTGTCTGCACGCGGGCTTGGCGGCGGTCCTCGCCGAGCTCAATCCGCTCGCCGTCGCGCTCGAGCAGGCCTTCGTGCACAAGGATCCCTCGGCGGCGCTCAAGCTCGGGCAGGCCCGCGCCGTCGCGCTGCTCGCCGCCGCGCAGAGAGGGCTGTTCGTCGCCGAATACGCGCCCAATCACATCAAGAAATGCGTGACGGGCAGCGGCCATGCGAGCAAGGAGCAGGTCCAGGCGATGGTCCGCCGGCTGCTGCCGCAGAGCGGCGTCTCCCAGGCCGACGCAGCCGACGCGCTGGCCGCCGCGATCGCGCATGCCCACCTGTCCTCGACGCGCGCGCGCATCGAGGGCGCGCTCGCATGATCGGCAAGCTCACCGGACGCGTCGACGCGCTGGCGGACGATCATGTTCTGCTCGACGTCGCCGGCGTCGGGTATTTGCTGCATTGCCCGGCTTCGACGCTATCGAGGCTCACGGTCGGGGCCGCGGCTTCGCTGATGACCGAGATGCGCGTCACCGACGAGACCATCCGGCTCTACGGTTTTGCGAGCGCGCAAGAGCGCGACTGGTTTCGGCTGCTGCAAACGGTGCAGAACGTCGGCGCGCGGGTGGCGCTCAACGTGCTGTCGGCGCTGTCGATCCGCGATCTCGAACGGGCGTTGACGCTTTCGGACAAATCCGCGATCGGCCGCGCGCAGGGCGTCGGACCCAAACTTGCGCTGCGCATCGTCACCGAGCTCAAGGACAAGGCGCCGGCCATGCTGCTCGGACGGCGGACGGAAGAGGGCGCCGCCGTCGCCGTCCCGCGGGGAACCGAGGCCGACGCCGTCGCCGCGCTGGTCGGGCTCGGCTATTCTCAGGGCGCGGCGGCGGAAGCCGTCGCCAGGGCGGCGCGCGATCTGGGCGAGGGCGCGCAACTCGACGTCTTGATTCGCGACGCGTTGCGGGGCATGGGACGATAGATGGCGAACGCCGCCGCAGAACGACTGGTCGCTCCCGCGCTCCGGGAAGAGGATGCGCTCGAAGCGAGCCTGCGACCGAAGCATCTGGCCGAGTTCGTCGGCCAGACGCAGGCGAGAGAGAACCTTTCGATTTTCATTCAGGCGGCCAGGGCGCGCAAAGAAGCGCTCGATCACGTGCTGTTTTCCGGACCGCCCGGCCTCGGCAAGACGACGCTGGCGCAAATCGTGGCGCGCGAGCTCGGAGTGAATTTCCGTTCGACCTCGGGACCTGTTCTCGCCAAGGCCGGCGACCTGGCGGCGATCTTGACCAATCTCGAAGACAACGACGTGCTGTTCATAGACGAAATCCATCGGCTGAACCCGGCCGTGGAGGAGATTCTTTATCCGGCGATGGAGGATTTCGAACTCGACCTCATCATCGGCGAGGGGGCGAGCGCGCGCTCGGTCAAGATCGAGTTGCGGCCCTTCACGCTTATCGGCGCAACGACGCGATCGGGACTGATCACGACGCCGCTACGCGACCGTTTCGGAATTCCTGTCCGACTTAATTTCTATTCGCCGGAGGAGCTTCTCGGCATCGTCGAGCGGGGCGCAAGGGTGCTCAGGCTCGATCTGACCGCGGACGGAGCGCGCGAGATCGCCAGCCGCGCCCGCGGCACGCCCAGGATCGCCGGACGGCTTCTGAAGCGGGTGCGCGACTTCGCCGCGGTCGGCGGGCATCGGACCGTGGACGCCGCCGTCGCCGATGCGGCGCTCACCCGCCTCGAGGTCGATCCGCGCGGGCTCGATGCATTCGACCGTCGCTATCTCAAGCTGATCGCAGAATCGTTCGGCGGAGGACCGGTGGGCATCGAGACGATCGCAGCCGCGCTCGGCGAGGCGCGCGACGCGATCGAAGAGATCGTCGAACCGTTCCTCCTTCAGCAGGGATATGTGCAGCGCACGCCGCGAGGGCGGCTGCTCATGGGCCAGGCTTTCTCGCATCTAGGCCTTCCCACGCCGCAGCGCGACCCGGCCCAGTTCGCCCTGTTTTCGGACGGCGCCGCCGATGAGTGACGTTCCGGGCCTGGGCGCGTTCGTTGGCAGAACCCATGTGCTGCCGTTGCGGGTTTACTACGATGACACGGACCTTTCCGGCGTCGTCTATCACGCCAACTATCTGCGTTTCCTCGAGCGCGGTCGAACAGAGTTCTTTCGTTCGGCTGGAATCTGGCTGGCGCGTCTTGACGAAGGCGAGCCGCTCGCCTGGGCCGTGCGCCGCGTCGACATCACCTATCATCGTCCGGCGAGGATCGACGATCCCATCGAGGTGCATACCGCTTTCGCCGCCCATTCGGGCGCGCGCATCGTGGCCGACCAAAAGGTTTATTCGCGCGCCGGACTTCTGGCGGAGGCGCAAGTCGAGGCCTGCATCATCACCTTGAGCGGAAAGCCGCGGCGCATTCCCGCCGATGTCTGGGACAAGCTTAAACCTTATCTAGACGGAACAAGCGCTTAGCGCAGCCACGCCAAAATTCGGCCACGTTTGAGTGTGCTTTTGCCGGAAGCCTTGCATAATCGACCTCGGCCGCCCGAGGGGCGCACATGGCGGAGCGGTCTCAGGGCAAAGGGTGGTTCATGAAGATCGCGCGGGCATTCGCCGTCCTGGCGTCGGCGTTGGTTCTATCTGTGGCGGTGGCGTTCGTGGCGCAGGCGCAAAATCCACCGAGCGCCGCACCCTCGGGGGAACAGGCCGAGAGCCAGCCGCTCGCAGCGCCCACGGCGGCCGTTGACGTCGCCCAAAGCGCGGAGGCCGGACCGACCGTGGGAGGCGTCTCCGTTGTCTCGCTCTTCATGCGGGCCGATCCGCTGGTCAAGACTGTCATGCTGCTGCTTCTGCTGGCCAGTCTCTGGTCCTGGACCATCATCATCAACAAGTCGCTGGCCCTGTCGGCGCTGCGCCGTCGCGCCGCCAAATTCGAGAAGACCTTCTGGTCTGGCCGGTCGCTGGACGATCTCTACCAGCAGTTTTCGGTCAAGGCGGATCATCCGATGGCGGCGGTGTTCATTTCGGCGCTGCGCGAATGGCGCAGGGCTTTCGAGGGCGGCCCACCCCGCGAGAGCGCGGTGGCCGGCGTCAAGGAGCGCATCGAGAAGGCGATGTCGGTGACGATCACGCGCGAAACCGACGGCATTGAAAAGCAGCTCGGATTTCTGGCGACGGTCGGCGCTACGGCGCCCTTTATCGGGCTCTTTGGCACGGTCTGGGGGATCATGAATTCGTTCTCGGCTATCGCGGCGCGACATGACACCACGCTCGCCGTCGTGGCGCCTGGCATCGCCGAGGCGCTGTTCGCGACCGCTATGGGGCTGCTGGCGGCGATTCCCGCGGTGATCTTCTACAATCGGTTCGTCAACGAGATCGGCCGTTACGCCAATCGCCTCGACGCCTTCGCCGACGAATTTTCGGCGATCCTGTCGCGGCAACTCGACGAGAAGGCGCGCTGATGGCGATCGCGGCGCAGAGGCGCGACGTCGGGCGAGGCCGCCGCCGGACGCGGCCGATGGCCGACATCAACGTCACGCCCTTCGTCGACGTCATGCTCGTTCTGCTGATCGTCTTCATGGTGACGGCGCCGCTCCTGACGGTCGGCGTGCCCGTCGACCTGCCAAAGACGAAGGCGCAGGCTCTCAGCCAGGACCGCGAGCCGCTGTCGGTCACCATCAAGCGCAATGGCCGCATCTATCTTCAAAATTCGCCGATCGCCGAAGAGGCGCTGGTCGATCGGCTTACGGCGATTTCACAGAACGGCTACGACCAGCGCATCTATGTGCGCGGCGATCGTTCGGTAGACTATGGGCGGGTGATGGAAGTGATGGGGCTTCTGAGCGCCGCCGGCTTCACCCATATCGGGCTTGTCAGCAATGCCCCGAAGCATGAGCCGGATCGGAAGTAGCGCCGCCCGCGTGGAGCGCGCGGCCTCGCCCGCCGGCTTGGTCGGCGCGCTGCTTCTGCACGCCGGGATCATCGCCGCCGCCTTCGTCACCTGGTCGCATAGACTCGATCTCCCCGACCAGTCGCCACCCGTGATTCCGGTCGATCTGGTCACCGTCGGGCAGAAGACCAACATCGCGCCCATGGTCCGCGAAAAACCGCCAGAGCCGGCAAAGCAGGAGATGGAGGCCCCGCCGGCGCCCCAGCCAAAGCAAGCCGTGGCGCCGCCCCAGGAAGAGGCGCCGCCTTCGCCGCCGGAGAAGTCCGCCCCCGCGCCTCAGATCGTCAAGGCGCCGCCGATCCTGCCGAAATTCAGGCCGCAACCGGAGGAAAAGAAAGAGAAGTTCGACATCAATAATATCATGGC
Source organism: Rhizomicrobium sp. (assembly GCA_035549135.1). GTDB lineage: Bacteria > Pseudomonadota > Alphaproteobacteria > Micropepsales > Micropepsaceae > Rhizomicrobium. The sequence continues at coordinate 5,406 of DASZRM010000085.1, forward strand.
CTTGCTCGACAAGCGCGCGCCTTCCGCGCGTCAGGCTCCGAACGGCAAGCTCGGCAGCCGATCGGTGAGGGGATTCGGCGCGCAGACCGCGATGACGCTGGATCTCGTGGACGCGTTGCGCAATCAGATTGCGCAGTGCTGGAGCCCTCCCGTGGGCGCGCCCCATCCTGACCAGCTCATCGTTTCGTTCGAACTGTTTCTCAATCCGGACGGATCGGTCGCACAGCCGCCACAATTGATCGGTAGCTCGGCGGCTTCCGGCGATCCGTTCATGCGCGCGGCGGCGGAAGCGGCAAGACGGGCGATCTATACCTGCGCGCCCTACAAATTGCCGGGCGACCGCTTCGCGCAGTGGCGCGATATCACGCTCACCTTCGATCCGCGCCAGATGGTCGGACAGTAGAATTTGGAGTTCGCGCCATGAAATCATTCGCATTCGGCGTGGCGGCCTTGCTGAGCCTCGCATACTGCGCGCCTGCGCTCGCGGCGCTTCAGGTCGACGTCAACCAAGGGAACATTCAACCACTTCCCATCGCCATTCCAGATTTTGTCGCCGCAACGCCCGCCGACGCCGGGCCTGCACAGAATATCGCCAAGGTAGTGAGCGCCGATCTCGAACGCTCGGGTCTTTTCAGGCCGCTCAGCCCGAAATCGTTCATCGAGCAGATCAGGAACATCAACTCCGCGCCCAATTTCGCCAATTGGCGCGTCATCAACGCCCAGGGATTGGTGACAGGGCAGGCCTCGATGCAGGGTGACGGCCGCCTGCGGGTCGATTTCCGCCTCTGGGACGTCTATGGCGAAAGTCAGATGCTGGGGCTGCAATATTTTACGCAGCCTGAGAACTGGCGGCGGATCGCCCATCTCATATCCGACGCGATCTACCAACGCATCACTGGCGAGAAGGGCTATTTCGACACCCGCATCGTCTTCATCTCGGAATCAGGGCCCGCCAAGCATCGCAAGAAGCGTCTGGCGGTGATGGACGAGGACGGCGCCAATCCGATCTTCCTTACCCGCGGCGACTATCTGGTGCTGACGCCGCGCTTCAATCCGACGGCGCAGATGATAGCCTACATGTCCTATATCGCCGGCAAGCCGCGCGTTTACCTCTTCGATCTCGAGAGCGGACGGCAGGAAATGCTCGGCAATTTTCCCAACATGACCTTCAGCCCGAGATTTTCTCCCGACGGCGACAAGGTCGCGATGACGCTCGAGAACGGGGGCAATTCCGACATCTACGTGATGGATCTGCGGACACGCTCCACGACGCGCCTCACCTTCGATCCGGCGATCGACACCTCGCCGTCCTTTTCGCCCGACGGCAGGCAGATCGCGTTCGAGTCCGACCGCGGCGGCAGCCAGCAGATCTACGTCATGAATGCTGACGGCTCCAACCCTCATCGGATCAGTTTCGGCGGCGGCAAGAATGGCACGCCGGTCTGGAGTCCGCGAGGAGACCTCATCGCCTTCACCAAACAGGCTGGCGGGCGATTCAACATCGGCGTCATGCGCACCGATGGAAGCGGCGAGCGCGTGATCTCCAATGGCTGGGAGGACGAAGGCCCGACCTGGGCCCCCAACGGCCGGGTGCTGATGTTTACCCGCACCTTACAGGGCGGACGCGGCTCGCAAATCTGGTCGGTGGACGTGACCGGCCGCAACGAGAGGCGGGTGATTACGCCTGGCGACGCCTCCGATCCTGCTTGGTCGCCCTTGATCCAATAGGACGGGATTCATAGAATGCCCCTGCGCCGGTTCCGGCACGAATTCGCCGTAAGGGCGTTAGAATTTGGGTGCGTTTTTGGCGTTTGCGCGCGGGTCCCGCCGCACCCGGGGCTGGCGCGCTCCACGGAGTAACGATTGCCATGATCAGATTTTCCACGGGGTTGCAGCTTGTCGCGCTTTCGGCGGTCCTTGTGCTGGCCGGGTGCGAAACCAAACCGAAGTCGACACCGGAAGCTGCGCCGCCGTCGCAAACCACAGCGCCGGTGACGCAGTCAAACATCGTGCCTGGCAGCGCTGAAGACCTGCGCGTCAATGTCGGCGACACGGTCCATTTCGACTACGACAAATACGACATTCTCGACGCCGATCGCGCCGTTCTGCAGCGCCAGGCTGCCTGGCTTTCCAAATATCCGTCCGTGCGCGTGACCATAGAGGGCCATTGCGACGAACGTGGAACGCGCGAGTACAATCTGGCGCTCGGCGCGCGCCGCGCCAATGCGGTCAAAGAGTATCTGGTAAGCCTGGGCGTCGCCTCGGGGCGCATCGAGACGATTTCTTACGGCAAGGAACGGCCCATCTGCACGGAGTCCAACGAGTCGTGCTGGGCGCAGAATCGTCGCGGCGTGACCACCATCACGAGCGGGGCGAGCTCCTAGCTGGATTGTCCTCTGGCCGGAAAGGGCGCTGATCGGGCGCCCTTCGGCTTTCGCGCGCTCGTTTCGCACGGCCCCAATTTGGGCTAACTATTTCGGGAGCATCGATATTCCAACGCGCGGTGATCCCATGCGCAAGAAACGTCTGGTCCTGGCGGCCCTATTGGGCCTTACGCCGCTGCTCGCAGCCGCAATCACGCCGGCGCGCGCCGGCCTTTTCGGCGAAAGCGATGAGGAGAAGGCGGCGCGCATTCACGAGCAGAACCAGGATGCGTCCATCTCCGATCTGACGCAGCGCGTTCACGATCTGGAAGAATCGTTGCGGCGCGCGACCGGTCAGAATGAATCATTGTCGCACCAGGTGCAGGAGCTGAACGACCGGATCGATCGCCAGAAAAAGGATTTCGAATACCGTCTCTGCGCGCTCTCCGCGCAACAGCTCGGCGCTCCGGAGGGATCCGACGAGGCCTCTGTGCCCTGCGGCGGCGCTGCTGGGACCGGCAGCGGCGCTCCCGCGCAACAGATCGCGCCGCAACAGACCGGAACCCTTCATCTTGCGCCGCCCCCTGGCGTCCTCGGCACGCTGCCGGCCGGGCCCGCTTCCCAGCCGGCGCCAAGCGCGGCCCAGGGGCGCAGTCAATTCGACGCGGCGCTCGATCTGCTCGCCAAGGCTCGATACGACGATGCGCGCGCCGCATTCCGCAGCTACGCCGATTCCAATCCGGCGGACCCATTGACCCCGCAGGCGGTCTATTGGATCGGGGACATCTCGTTCGCGCAAAAGGACTATGCGGGCGCGGCGCGAGCCTTCGCCGAGGAGATCAAGAAATATCCGACGAGCACTCGCGCGCCCGATAGTATGCTCAAACTCGGTCAATCTCTCATCGCGTTGGGGCAGGTCAAAGAAGGTTGCACGACCCTTGGCGCAATCCCGTCGAAGTATCCGTCCGCCTCGAAAGCCGTCACCGCCAAAGCGGCCACCGAGCGCAAAGCCTCTTGTCGCTGACTTCACGACCGCCTTGCCCGCGCGCTTCGCCGGGGCGATGGACCGGCTCGGCGCGCCTTGGCCGGCGGCGGTTGCCGTGTCAGGAGGAGCCGACTCTCTCGCCTTGATGCGCCTGATCGGCCAATGGGCGGCGGAGAAGGGGCGTGCCCGGCCGACCGTGCTCACCGTCGATCACGGCTTGCAGAAGGGCTCCGCAGCCAATGCCCGAAAGGTCTTGGGTTGGGCCAAGGCCGCCGGGCTTGAGGCTCATTGTCTGACGTGGAAGGGCGACAAGCCCGCGTCGAATCTCGAGGCCGAGGCCCGCCGCGCGCGCTATCGCCTCCTTGGCCAATGGTGCAAGGCCCACGACGTCGCGGCGCTCTATTTGGCGCATACGCGCGACGATCAGGCGGAAACGTTTCTCCTGAGGCTCGCCCGCGGCAGCGGGCTGGATGGTTTGGCGGCGATGAGGCCGCTGGCCAATTTTCCCGAACCTGGATTTGACCCAGTACGCGTGGCGCGGCCTCTGCTCGATTTCGATGGGGAGAGTCTCCGCGAGTTTCTGTCCGTCGCCGGTCAAACGTGGATCGAAGACCCGATGAACAGCGATCCGCGCTTCGATCGTGTGCGTATTCGCGGAGCCATGGCTTCGCTCGCCGGCGTCGGGCTCACCGCGGCACGCATTGCTGACGCGGCCGCCCATCTTCGCCGCGCCCGCGACGCGCTCGACGAGGTCACGGCAGCTGTGTTGCGCAGAGCCTGTCGACCCGACGGCGACGGCGTCATCGTCGATGCGCGCGCACTGTTCGCCGCGCCGAGGGAAGTGGGGCTGCGCGCGCTGGCGAAGCTTCTGATGGCGGTCTCGGGTCAGCCCTACAGGCCCCGGTTCGAGCGGCTCGAAAGGTTGTTTGACTCGATCTCGGCCGGCCAACTGGGCGGCGGCCGCACCCTTCACGGCTGCTGGATTGGGCCCGCGGCCGGCGGCGACGCCCGGTTTGGATCGGACTTTTTGAGGGTGGAGGCGGAAAAGGGCCGCGCCGAGCCAAAACCGGCGGTCAAGGCGTCGAAAAGGCCGCAGGCGCGCCGCCGGTCCGCGCGCTCCGGCAGGCGCTCTTAATCGAGTTGGACGATTGGCGTTGTCTTGCTCCGGCGTATTTTTTAACGTTTTGCTGGCTGGCGCCGCGCTAGAAAGAGCCTATCTATTAACGGCGCATATTGCGCTCGCCGCTGAACATGGCCTGGCCTGGCAGGCCCGGAAAGGATGTCCTTGAACAATCTTCGCAATCTGGTGCTATGGATCGTCATCGCGCTGCTGCTGGTATTCCTGTTCAACCTGTTCCAGGGAACCGGTCAGCACGCTAACGCCTCCGCGATCAACTACACCAAGTTCCGCCAGGAAGTCCTCCAGGGCGACGTGAAATCCGTCACCATGCAAGGCGATACGCTGAAGGGCGAGCTTTCGAACGGCCAGGCTTTCACGACGGTCATCCCGACCGGCGACAACAGCGTCGTCTCCCTGATGACCGACCACAACGTCAATATCACGGTCGCCCCGACGGACGATGGGATGCCGACCCTGATGGGCGTGTTCATCAACTGGTTCCCGATGCTGCTGCTCATCGCGGTGTGGGTGTTCTTCCTGCGCCAGATGCAGGCCGGCGGCGGAAAGGCCATGGGCTTCGGCAAGTCGCGGGCCAAATTACTGACAGAGCGGCAGGGACGGGTGACGTTCGAGGACGTCGCCGGCGTGGACGAAGCCAAGGACGACCTCAAGGAAATCGTCGACTTCCTTCGCGACCCGCAGAAGTTCCAGCGGCTTGGGGGGCGCATTCCCAAGGGCGTGCTGCTCGTAGGTCCCCCGGGCACAGGCAAGACGCTTCTCGCGCGCGCCATCGCCGGCGAGGCCAATGTTCCGTTCTTTACGATTTCAGGTTCCGATTTCGTCGAAATGTTCGTCGGCGTCGGCGCTAGCCGCGTGCGCGACATGTTCGAGCAGGCCAAGAAGAATGCGCCCTGCATCGTCTTCGTCGACGAAATCGACGCGGTGGGACGCCATCGCGGCGCAGGTCTCGGCGGCGGCAACGACGAGCGCGAACAGACGCTAAATCAGTTGCTGGTCGAAATGGACGGCTTCGAGGCGAATGAGGGGGTCATCCTCATCGCGGCGACCAACCGGCCCGACGTTCTCGACCCGGCGCTTCTGCGCCCGGGCCGATTCGACCGGCAGATTGTCGTGCCTAATCCCGACCTGTCGGGCCGCGAGAAAATCCTGCGCGTCCATATGCGCAAGGTGCCATTGGCGCCCGACGTGGATGCCCGCACGATCGCCCGCGGCACGCCCGGTTTCTCCGGCGCCGACCTCGCCAATCTCGTCAACGAGGCCGCGTTGCTTGCGGCCCGAAGAGGCAAGCGCGTCGTCACCATGCCCGAGCTCGAGGACGCCAAGGACAAGGTGATGATGGGCGCCGAACGCCGGACGCTCGTCATGACCGAGGACGAGAAGCGCCTGACCGCCTATCACGAGGCGGGCCACGCGATCGTTGCCCTCAACGTTCCGGCCACCGATCCCGTCCACAAGGCGACGATCATTCCGCGCGGCCGGGCGCTCGGCATGGTGATGCGGCTGCCAGAGCGGGACCAGGTGTCGCTGACGCGGCAGAAGTGCTACGCCGACCTGACCGTGGCGATGGGTGGCCGCGTCGCCGAGGAGGAGATCTTCGGC
>DASZRM010000086.1:0-2679 GCA_035549135.1 Rhizomicrobium sp.
CCGCCGATGACCGCCTCGGCGATAATTTCCGACGAGGAGAACCAGTCCTTGTCGGTGCCGCGGTCGAGCATGAGCTGGAGCGCGGCGAGGCAGACGGCGACGGCGCCGAAACCGAACCAGTCGAAGCGCAGCGTGCGGTCGCGCGGCGTGTCCTTGAAGAAGATCAGGATGGCGCTCACCGCCGCGACGCCGAACGGCACGTTGACGTAGAACACCCAGCGCCAATTGTAGGTGTCGGTCAGCACGCCGCCGAGCGTTGGGCCCAGAATGGGTCCGAGCATCACGCCCATCCCCCAAATCGCCATGATGTTGCCGCGCTTGTGCGGGGGGTAGAGGTCGAGCATCACCGCCTGCGAGAGCGGGCTCAGCGCCGCGCCGAAGGCGCCCTGCAGAAGGCGGAACATCACCATTTGATCCAGCGTCTGCGCCGCGCCGCACATCATCGAGGTGAGCGTGAAGCCGGTCAGGCTGACGATGAGGAATTTCTTCTTGCCGAAGCGCGCGGAGATCCAGCCGACGGGCGCGGTCATGATCGCGGCGGCCACGATATAGGAGGTGAGCACCCAGGTGATCTGGTCGCGCGAAGCCGAAAGGCTGCCCTGCATATAGGGCAGCGCCACATTGGCGATGGTGGTGTCGAGCGCCTGCATCAGCACGCCCGCCATCGAGCCGATGAGCACCGCCCACAGCGCGAGCTTGCTGTCGTAATGCTCGGCGCTGGGGACCGCGGCGTGGGCGCTCATCGGATCAGCCGCCGCTCAGCATGCGCTCCCAGCGGCGCTTGCCGGTGTCGATGGTGACGACCGCGCTCATGCCGGCGCGAAGCGGCGCCTTGCAATCGGAGCGGTCGAGAAAAATCTTGGTCGGGATGCGCTGAACGACCTTGACCCAATTGCCGCTCGCGTTTTCCGCCGGCAGAGCGGAGAACGCCGAGTCGCTGGCCGGCGAGACCGTGGCCACATGGCCATGCCACACGCAGCCGCCATAGGTGTCGACCGTCACGGAGGCGGGATTTCCGCGGCGAACATATGTAAGGTCCGTCTCCTTCATGTCGGCTTCGATCCAGATGTTCTTTTCGGAGACGAGGCCGACGGCGCTGGTGGTGGTGAAGGCGGACATCGCCGAAATCACCAGCGTGCCGGGCTGGAGCGAATCGACCTCGCTGACCACCCCGTCGAAGGGCGCGCGCACGGTCGCATGATCGAGCTGGCGCTGCATCTCGTCGACATTGGCCTTGGCCTTCTGATAGTCGGGCGTTCGCTCGGCCGGCGTGTTCGGATCGCCGTTCAGCTTTGCGAGCTGGACGGCGGCGTTCTGCTTCAGCGAAATCAGCGTCGCGGCGGCGCTTTGCAGCGCGCCGCGGGCCTGGTCGACCTGCGTGGGGGCGATGGCGTTCGACTTCAGGAGCGCGAGATAGCGGTCATAGGTCAGCTGCGCCAGACGAACCTGCGCCTCCTGGGCGGCGATCTGCCCGAGGATGCTGCGGTAGGTGGCGCGCGTCGATTCGACGTCCTGCGCGGTCTGCGCGAGCGCCGCCTTGGCGTTTTCCAGCGCGATCTGGAACGGCCGGGGGTCGAGACGGAAGAGGACCTGGCCTTTCTTGACGTGTTGGCCCTCGCGCACGTCCACGTCCTTGACCAGGCCGGAGACGTCGGTGCTCACCATCAGCTTGGCGGCGTGGACATAGGCGTCGTCCGTGCCGACATAGCGCCCGCCCATCAGATAGACCGCAAGAGCCACGATGGCGACCGCGGCGACGCCCCAGATCATGAGCAGCCGGCGCAGCCGCGCCTTGTCGGCCCACAACTCGGCGAGGGTTCCGCGCACATGCGCGCCATAGCGCCGGGTGAGCGGTTCGTAGGCGAGGGGATCGGTTCTCAAGGCCGCCATTCTGGTTACTCCCCGGCGGCGGCGAGCTTCATCTCGCCAGGCGGATCGGCCGTCAATTTGGCTTTGATATGCAGAAGCACATTCACGAAGGCTTCGCGCGCCGCAGGTTCTAGCCCATCGTTGAGTTCGGCGTCGAGGCGGTCGCGGTAGCGCGCGATTTCGGCCAGGATCGGCCTGGACGCCGGCAACAGATGCAGTCGCCGCACGCGGCGGTCGGCGGGATCGGAGCGCCGCTCGACCATGCCGCGCGCCTCGAGGCGATCGACAAGCCTCGCCACCGAGATCGGCTCAACCTCGCAGATCGCGGCCAGCTCGTTCTGGGACATGCCGGGCTGACGATCGAGGCGGGCGAGGATAATCCACTGGGCCCGGGTCATACCGTAGGTTCTGGCGGTCTGATCGAAGCGCGTCCTCAGCAGACGCGCCACGTCGTAGAGCTGGATCAGCATGTCCCGATCGAAATTACCCATAGCGGCCGCTTTCCTAAGTCAGGGACAACATAAGCAGCCTTACAATAACGTGCAAGATATTAAGCTAGTTTAACGAGCGGCGCGGATTTACGCCTGGACTGGCGGTTGTGGGGCCGGCGGGCGACGGAAAGCGCGGACAGGGCGGGGAGCAATCCCCACCCTGTCCTGCGAACGCCAAAGGCCTGGGCGGATGCGTCGCCCCGGGGGGCCCTATGGCCAGGTCTGGTTGCCGAGCTGGGCCGTCCACGAAGCCTCGATCTGCTTCACGACACTGTCGGGGAAGGGAACATAGTCGAGCTTCTCGGCGTCGGCCTGCCCG
>DASZRM010000087.1:0-2439 GCA_035549135.1 Rhizomicrobium sp.
GGGGCTTGCCGCCGTCGAGCTCGGCAAGGCGATGGGCGCGCGCGTCGTGGCCGGCGCCTCCAGCCAGGAAAAGGTCGACCTCGCCAGATCGCACGGCGCCGACGAGGGATTCGTCTATCCCCGGGGCCCGCTATCGCGCGACCAGCAGAAGCATCTGTCGGACGAGATCAAGCGCCTCACCGGCGGCAGGGGCGCGGACGTGCTCTACGATCCGGTGGGTGGCGATTATTCGGAGCCGGCGCTCAGGGCGATGAACTGGGAGGGGCGTTATCTCGTCATCGGCTTCGCCGCCGGAGACATTCCTCGCATTCCGCTGAACCTGACCCTGCTCAAGAGTTGCGACATCCGGGGCGTGTTCTGGGGCGCTTTCACCGCGCGCGATCCCAAGCGGAATCGGGAGCACTTGGGCGAGATCATGCGTTGGGTCATGGAAGGCAAGCTCAAACCGCACATTTCGGCGCGATTTCCACTCGCCCGCGCAGGCGAAGCGATTCGCATGCTTGCCGACAGGAAGGCGCAGGGCAAAGTCGTCGTGACCATGGAATGACGAAGCAGGCCGGCTCCAGACTGACGCTGCGTCGCAGGGTCCGCCGCGCGGCGCGCCTCGACCAGCTCGGTCCCGGCCTTATTACCGGCGCGGCGGACGACGATCCCTCGGGCATCGCCACTTACAGCCAGGGCGGAGCGCAGTTCGGCTATGGCCTGCTCTGGACTCTGGTCCTCACCTTTCCGCTCATGGCGGCCATTCAGCTCGTCAGCGCGCATATCGGGCGGGTCACCGGCCGAGGGCTGGCGAGCAATCTGACTGAAGTGCTGCCGCGGCCGTTGGTGCTCGGACTGGTCGGGCTTCTGTTTCTCGCAAACACGATCAATGTCGGCGCCGATCTGGCGGCGATGGGCGAGGCGGCCAGGCTCGTGGTCGGATTTGGACAGCACGAATTCACCATCGCCTTCGCCATCCTCTCCGCAGTCCTGCAGATGTTCGTGTCCTACAAGCGTTACGCTCGATTTCTCACCGTTTTGACCTTGAGTCTTTTCGCTTATGTGGCGGTTCTGTTCATGCTCGATCTTGACTGGGGCGACATTGCGCGCGGCGTCATCGGGGCGGACGGCCCGCTCTCGCCGACGGCGGCGACAACGATCGTGGCCATATTCGGAACGACCATAAGCCCCTATCTTTTCTTCTGGCAGAGCTCCGAAGAAGTCGAGGAGCTCCAGCATCATCCCGACGAAAGACCGTTGACGGAAGATCCGGCGCAAGCGCCGCGCGCGTTCGCCCGAATGCGGTTCGACACCGTGGCCGGAATGGCGGTGTCCAATCTCGTGGGGCTTGCGATCATGATTTCGACCGCGGCGACGCTGCACAGCAATGGCGTTACGGACATCCGCACGGCCGCCGACGCCGCGCGCGCGCTCGAACCCTTGGCCGGCAAATTCGCCTTTCTGCTGTTCAGCCTCGGCATCGTGGGGACCGGATTGCTCGCCATTCCGGTGCTCGCCGGTTCGGCCGCCTACGCCGTCAGCGAGGCCGAGGGCTGGAAGACCGGGCTCGACAACAAACCCTGGCAGGCGGTGGGATTCTATTCGGTGATCGGCGCGGCCGTCGCGCTCGGGCTTGTGATCGACTATTCCGGACTCGATCCGATCAAGGCGCTGTACTGGAGCGCGGTCGTCAACGGAGTGATCGCCGTTCCGATGATGGCCGCGATGATGATCGTCGCCAGAAGCCGAAGAAAGATGGGCGAATTCGTCGCCGGCCCGTTGCTCGCCACTCTCGGATGGGCGTCGACGCTCGTGATGGCGGCGGCGGCGGCCGTCATGGCGGCGGTCGAATTTCTGTCGTAGATTCCGGCGCAAGGTGCAACGGCGCCGTCCGGCGCAGCGAGGAACGCATGTCGATATTGGGATGGATCGTCTTCGGCCTCATCTGCGGGTGGATCGCGAGCAAGATCGTTGCTTCCGAGGGCCAGGGCTGCATGATCGACATCGCGCTCGGCCTTCTCGGCGCGGTGGTGGGCGGCGGGCTTTTTTCGCTTCTCGGCGAGCAGGTGTTCTGGCGCTTCAACCTCAAATCCATGTTCGTGGCGATCATCGGCGCGATCATCGTGCTTCTGATCTATCATGCGGCGACGGGCCGGCGCGGCGCGCGCTGAGCGGAAAGACAGCTTCCTCCTCAGCGGTTCTTGCTGGCGAAATTCGCAAGCGCGCGCGCCATGGCCTGGAAGACGCAGGCCCAATCCCCCTCCTCGCTTTGCCGGAACAGGCGGACCGTCGGGTACCAGGGGCTGTCTTCGCAGTCGAGAAGCCAGCGCCATTCGGGCACGCGGCGCAACGCGATCCAGGTCGGTCGCCCGAGCGTCGCGGACAAATGGGCCACCGCCGTATCGGACGTGACGACAAGGTCGAGACTTTCCAGAACCGCCGCCGTGTCCAGAAAGG
>DASZRM010000088.1:0-1847 GCA_035549135.1 Rhizomicrobium sp.
CATCGAGGAGACGCAAGGGGCGAAGGTTTATTACCCCATGATCGGCGATCCCGAGCTCAAGGTCTCCAAGCTCTACGACATGCTGCCGGCGGAGGCCGTTCCCGGCCAGCGCACCGCCAATGACAATCTCACGGTGCGCACGGTGTTCATCGTGGGCCCGGACAAGAAGATCAAATTGATGCTCATCTATCCGATGACGACCGGACGTAATTTCGACGAGGTGCTGCGCGTCATCGACTCGATCCAGCTCACCGCCAAACACAAGGTGGCCACGCCCGTGAACTGGAAACAGGGCGGGGAGGTGATCATCTCGGGCGCGGTCTCCGACGAGGACGCCAAGAAGATCTATCCTGGCGGTTGGAAGGCTCCGCGACCCTATCTCCGAATCGTGCCGCAGCCTCGCTAGCCGCGATAGCCATGGGCGCTCCCGCGCGGATTTCAAGCTCCGCGCGGGCGCCATGCGCCGGGCGCGCATCTATAACACTTTGAATCAAAATAATTTTTATCGGGCCCTGCCCGAAGCCTCAAATTTTGCGACTTTTTGAGGCTTGGCAATCGCCATTAGTGACGCTATTGTTCTGAATGCAAAATGTTGAAGGATTTATTCACATGAACAGCCTACGCACAATCCTGACCGCATCCGCTCTCGCGCTCGTGGCTGTTTCCGCAGCTCAGGCCGGCGAGGCCGTGTCCCCGGGCTCCTACAAGCTGTCCATCGGCGCGGGCGCCGTTTGCCCGATCACGCTGTCCGCCGACGGCTCGGCCAGCTACGCCAGCGATTGCGCCCAAAGCGCCAACATCGCCAAGTGGCAAGCGAAGTTCAACGGCGTGGAGCTGAAGACCGCCTCCGGCGAGACCGTCGCCCTTCTCAAGGGCAAGGACGGGTCCTACAGCGGAACGCGCTTCGCCGACGGCCGCGCCATGGCGCTGAGCGCCGATGGCTCCTCGCTCGCCAGTTCGCATTGAGATCATCGAAATGACGCCAAGGGCCGCGTCCGCAGCGCGGCCCTTTTCGTTTGGGTGTATCCTTTGGGACTATGAACGAGCGCGCCCACGCCGATCACGCCTGGACCCACGGCCATATGTTTCTCGGCGATGGCCACGGGCGCGCGGAACGCGGCGCCCGGATCGCCGCGGGTCTCACGGCGGCCTTCATGGCGGTCGAGATCGCGGCCGGCATTGCTTTCGGCTCAATGGCGCTGCTGGCGGACGGCATCCACATGGCGACGCATGTGGGGGCGCTGGGACTGGCCGCCGGCGCCTATTGGTTGGCGCGGCGGCATGCCGGCAACACCCGATTCACCTTCGGCTCGGGCAAGTTCGGGGACCTGGCCGCTTTCGCAAGCGCCATCATCCTGGGCGTGATCGGCGTAGCCGTCGGCTATGAATCGATCGAGCGGCTGATCCATCCCGCGATCGTGCGCTATTCGGAGGCGCTGCCGATCGCCAGCGTGGGACTTCTCGTCAATCTCGCGAGCGCGGCCGCGCTGGGCGGTTCGCATGGCCACGATCACGAGCATGGCGCAGGCCACCGCGACCACAATCTGCGGGCCGCCTATGTGCACGTTCTGGCGGATGCGGCGACCTCCGTGCTCGCCATAGCGGCGCTGGCGTCCGGGCTCATCTTCGGAGCGGCCTGGCTCGATCCGGCGGTCGGCGTGGTGGGCGCGCTGGTCATCGCGTCCTGGTCCTATGGCCTTATCCGAGACAGCGGCCTTGTGCTGCTCGACGCGGAAGACGATCCCGGGCTGGCGCGCGACATCCGCGCCATGATCGAAGTCGAAATGAACGCGCGGGTCTGCGATCTGCATCTGTGGCGGCTCGGGCCCGGCCACCGCGGCCTCATC
>DASZRM010000089.1:0-12407 GCA_035549135.1 Rhizomicrobium sp.
CAGAACGATGTGACAGATAACAGGAGAACCTACATGTCCGAGATCATCGCCGGCATCCGTGTGCCGGACAGCGCCATCGCCCGCGCCGCCACGCAGCTGGTCCGCGATACCGAAGACGATTTGCTCTACAACCACAGCCGCCGCGTCTTTTTCTGGGGCGCGTTGACCGGCGAGCGCCGCGGGCTGAAATACGACCCGGAGCTGCTCTACCTCGGCGCCATGTTCCACGACATGGGGCTGACCGAGAAATATTCGAGCGCCGATCTGCGCTTCGAGGTGGACGGCGCCAACGCCGCGCGCGACTTCATGAAGAGTTACGGCGTGCCGGAACGCGATGTCGAGGACGTCTGGACCGCGATCGCGCTGCATACGACGCCTGGCATCCCCGAGCACATGCGCCCGACCATCGCGCTGGTGACCGCCGGCGTCGAGATGGACGTGCTCGGTATCGCCTATCACGACTTCACGCACGAGCAGCGTGACCATGTCTGCGCGCATCATCCACGCGAGGCGAATTTCAAGGAGAACGTCATCGATCACTTCGCCAAGGGCATCGCCAAGAAGCCGCTCACGACGTTTGGCAACGTCAAGGCGGATGTGCTGGCGCTGAAGGACATGAACTACGTCCGTCAGAACTTCTGCTCGATCATCCTCGGCTCAGCGTGGCCGAACTGACCGTCGTTCGCGTGAGCCCAGGACGGTCGGATGACCACCAAACGCACCTTCCTCGTCACCGGCGCCACCAAAGGAATAGGCCGTGCGCTCTCACAGCGACTCGCCGACAGCGGTCACCGCGTTGTCGGAGTGGCCAGGGAAAAGGATCCGGGGTTTCCCGGAATCCTGACGTCCATCGACCTTGCCGACAGTCGAGCATCGAGCGAAGCGTTTGCCGATCTCGCGCGGCGCTATGCCTTCGACGGCGTTGTGAACAATGCCGGGCTGGCGCGTCTGCATCCCGTCGGTGAAATCGAGCTTGCCGATGTGGACGACATGCTGCGTGTCAACCTGCATGCCACCATCCGGACTGTACAAGCCATCCTGCCGACACTGAAGGAGAAGGGCTGGGGCCGCATCGTCAACGTCACCAGCCTGGTGACGGTGGGCATTGCGATGCGCAGCGGCTATGCGGCGGCCAAGGCCGCTGTCAACAGCCTCACGCGCACCTGGGCGATCGAACTCGCCGAAACGGGCATCACCGTGAACGCCGTGGCGCCGGGCCCGGTCGAAACCGAGATGTTCCGCCGCAACACGCCGGCCGGAAGCGAGGCCGAAGGCCGCTTCCTTTCGATGATCCCGATGCGGCGCCTCGGGAACCCGGAGGAGATCGCGGCGGCTATCGCCTTCCTGCTTTCGGAGGACGCCGGCTTCATCACCGGCCAGATCCTCTTCGTCGACGGCGGCGGTTCGATCGGCAGAACCGCCGCGTAATCCCTCTTATCGTCATTGTAAACGAGGCAAGCCATGACTTCACCGTCCGTCCTGATTACCGGCGCGCTTACTGGCATCGGCCGTGCGACGGCTTTTGCGTTCGCCGAAACCGGAGCGAGGCTCACCATCTCCGGGCGCCGGGACGACGCCGGCCGGGCTCTCGCCGAAGAGCTGCGGAGAAAAGGCATTGAAGTTGAGTTCGTTCGCACAGACGTTCGGTATGATGACGAAGTGCGTCAACTGGTCGATGCGGCTGTTGCGCGCTTTGGCCGGCTGGACGTCGCAGTCAACAATGCCGGTACGGAAGGGGTGATCGCTCCGTTCGTCGAGCAGACGCCCGAAACCTATGCGGCGACCTTCGACACGAATGTGCTCGGAGTATTCTTGTGCATGAAATACGAGCTTCGCGCCATGCTTGCGCAAGGCAGCGGCAGCATCGTCAATATTTCCTCGGCGGCAGGCAAAAGGGGCACAGCCGGTCTCGTTCTCTATGCCGCAAGCAAACACGCCGTGGAGGGTTTGACGAAATCGGTGGCGCTCGAAGTTGCTGGCTCCGGAATTCGCGTCAATGCGGTGGCGCCCGGGCCGATCGATACCGACATGCTCGCGCGTTACGCCGGGGACAGAGCACGGGCGCAAAGCTTAGCCGAGAGCATGCCGGGCCGGCGGTTGGGCCGCCCCGAGGAAGTCGCCGCCGCGATCGTGTTCGCGGCGATCGGCAACAGCCACTTCATGACGGGCCATTCGATCTCCGTCGACGGCGGCTTCACGGCATGACTGTCGATAATGCATCGGGGGCCCGCATCGAGGGATTGCGAACACAGGAGTGAGCCAGCATGACGAAAGTTGACAGCGTCGCCATTGTCGAAAACTTCTGGCGTGAAGTCTGGCAGCAGCCGCAGAACCCGGACGCAATCGACCGGCTGGTCCACGAGGAGTTCGTCATCACCTCCGGCGGCCACGACATCGTCGGCCGCGAGCCGTTCAAAGCTTGGGTCAGGGAGTTCTTGGGCAAGGTCCACGACCTCCAGTTTCATATTGTGGAGACGTTTCAGAACCACGACGGCAGCCGCGTCGCCTCCCGCTGGCGCGTCACAGGGCGCAACAACGGGCTCATGGGCACCGAGCCGAATGGCGCGCCCTTCGAGATGACCGGCACTGCCGTGTGGGAAGTGGGGCCGGACGGGTTGCTGCGCCACAACTGGGTCGAACGCAACGCCTTCGAGGTGCACGGAGCTATAACCCGTCCGGACTCAAAGGCTAGTGTGTTCTGAGCGGTAACGACCGCATGCAAGCAGAGCCCCAAGCTTCGTGCTAGCTCCGCTCGATCGCCTCAGTTTGACAGAAGCTCAATGGACAGTGCCGTTCGTTGCGGTGGCTCGAGGCATCATCTTTGAGGCGGTGGCCTCCAGCCGAGGGTGGGTCTCGCGGCTTTTGAGTGGCGCCTCGGCGAAGTTATCTTTGGCTCTCAGGCAGGATTTGGGTCGTGCCTCTCGGCCTCATTGAAGCGATTTCATCGTGATTGCCGCATAAGTCAATTTTATTAGCCAATCCCGATATTGACATATTATCGGAATTGGACCATAAATGTCCCATGGCAGACGTGGCGCGCAATCCCAAGCAGATCGGCAACCTGATCCGCCGGGCGCGCAAGCATCGCAAGTGGAGCCAGACGCAGCTCGGCGAGAGGGCGGGCCTGCGCCAGGAGACGATTTCGCTCATCGAGTCTGGCAACCCGGCCACCAGGGTCGACACCATTCTCGCCGTGCTCGCGGCGCTCGACCTCGAGTTTCGGATCGGGCCGCGATCGAAGGGGCAGGCGGCCGCGATCGAGGACATTTTCTGATGCCGCGGCGCCGCCAGCACGCGCCGCTGCGCGTCCATCTCAACAATCGTCTCGTCGGCCATTTTTTCAAGGAGCCCGGCGGCGCGGTCAGCTTTCGCTATGATGACAGCTGGCTGGGCTGGGAAAATGCCATCCCGGTCTCTCTTTCGCTGCCGCTGCGTGAAGATGCGTATCGTGGTGCTCCAGTCAGCGCGGTCTTCGAGAATCTTCTGCCCGACTCCGACGCACTGCGCCGGCGCGTCGCGGAAAGGGTCGGTGCGGCCGGAGCCGATGCCTACAGCCTGCTCGCCGCCATCGGCCGAGATTGCGTCGGCGCGCTCCAGTTTCTTGCCGATGAAGCCGATGCGCGCTCTGCGGCGATCGAGGGCGATCCGGTCGATGACGCGGCCATCGAAAAGCTGCTGCGCAGCCTTGGGCAGGCGCCGCTTGGCCTGAGCCGCGACGACGATTTCCGTATCTCCATTGCCGGCGCGCAGGAGAAGACCGCGCTGCTCTGGGACGGCCGGCGCTGGCGCAAGCCGGTCGGCACAACACCGACGACCCATATCCTGAAGCCTCAGATCGGTGAGCTGCCCAACGGCATCGATCTGTCGAACAGCGTCGAGAACGAATTCTATTGCCTGAAGCTGCTCAAGGCTTTCGGGCTTCCCGTCAACGCCGCCGCCATCAGGACCTTCGGCAAAACCACCGCGCTCGTGATCGAGCGCTTCGACCGGCGCTGGACGCGCGATGGACGCTTGTTGCGCGTGCCGCAGGAGGACTGCTGCCAGGCTCTGTCAGTACCTCCCAGCAGAAAATATCAGAGCGATGGCGGCCCTGGCCTGGTGCAGATCCTCGATCTCCTCAAGGGCAGCGACACGCCGGAAGAGGATCGAAGGACTGTGCTGAAGGCACAAATCCTGTTCTGGCTCATGGGCGCGACCGACGGCCATGGCAAGAACTTCAGTGTCTTCCTGGGGCCGGGCGGCACCTACCGGCTGACTCCTCTCTACGATATCCTCTCGGCGCAGCCGAGCCTCGACGCTCGCCAGATCGAGCGCAAGCAGATGAAGCTGGCGATGGCCGTGGGCGCGAAGAACCACTACAGAATTGACGGAATTCAGACCCGGCATTTCTTTGAGACGGGACGGGTGGCCGGCCTTTCGAAACCGACGGTTCGAGCCTTGATCGATGAAATCCGTGCCACGGCCGGGGATGTCATGGAGCGTTTGGCGGACGAGCTGCCGCCCCGGTTTCCGAAGTCAATCCATGTGTCCGTCAGAAGGGCTGTGACCGCGCGCCTCCGGATCCTTTCCGCAGGTGTGTGATACGCGAGCAATCGGCTCGGTCCATTTGCGCGGTGAAAAAATCCGAGGTCGCGGGGGCCGCCGCTTTCCGCTTGGAGGCATCACAGGCGTATGCACTCTGTGCTTCCGGCCTCATTGAATTGTGCGCAAGGCGCTGAATGGCCTAAGCTTGTGGATCTTCCGGCGATGTGACTGAATTGAATGAACAAAGGGCTTTGATCGAGCGGCGATTGGCGTTCGTCGAAAAGTGACCGCCTTCGTTCGGCTAGCGCACGATGTGGACTTGAGACATGCTCACCGTCTACGGCGAAGGCCGCGGCTTTCGCGTTATCTGGCTCCTCGAAGAGATGGGGCTGCCGTACAAGCTTCGCTCCGTCGATCTGCTCGCGGGCGTCGAGAACGATCCGGAGTTTCTTTCCGTCAATCCCGGCGGGTTCATTCCGGCGCTGGTGGATGGCGATACGGTGATGGTCGAGTCCATCGCGATCATGGAATATCTGCTCGCGCGCTATGGCGACAAATCCAAAGTCAAACTTGCGCCCGCGCCGAACGATCCGAGCTTCGGTCTCTATCAGCAATTCCTGCATCTGGGCGAAGCGGGGCTTGGGGCGAACATCCAGGTGGTCGTCGTCAGCGGCTTCGTCGCGCCGGAAAGCGAGCGCGACAATTGGGGCGCGCGCTGGGCGCTCGATCAATTCCACAGCCGCATGAAGCTGGTGAAGCGCCAGCTTGCGCGCGCGCCCTACATGGCGGGCGATGCGTTCACCGCCGCCGACATTTCCGTCACCTACACGCTGAATCTCGCCATCCGCCGCGGCGGCATCGTTCTGGACGATGTGGAGAAAGCCTATCTGGCCCGCGTCACCGCGCGCGACGGCTACAGGCGCACGCTGGACGCCTGCCCGGCCACGAAGGAATTCTACGAGGCGTTTCCGGCGCCGTGAGCGGGCCGGCGCTCGTCCGCAACCGGTCAGCCCGGCGCGCCGACGCTTCGCCTCGCCCCGGCCTCAAGACCCCGCGCGCTAGAGCGGACCTCGAAGCGGGAGCCGCTCTCCTCACGCCATCAAGGTCGCCAGGACCGCCACGGTCGCGCCGACGCCCACCAGGTACGCCAGCGTGCGAAGGATAGGCGCGCCGGCTGCGTAGACGACATAATGGGCGAGCCTTGCAAAAAAGTAGACCTGCGCGGCGGTCGCAAGGGCCGGCGCTTGCGCGCCGCGGCGCGGCTATGCCTCGAGCCGCATCGCCGCAATGGTCCCGGCATCGGAGGTGAGCGCGATCTCCACGATGGCGCCGTTCTCGACGGTGAACTCGAAGACGGCGATCGGCGGTCCGCCGAAGGCGACAACTAGGCCGGGCGCGCCGTCCACCAGCGCGGGCTTCGCCGCTCTGGCGCGGCCCTGGAACAGTCTTGCGACATTCTCCCGTCCGTGAATCTCGGATGCGAGCGCCGGCGCGCCGCGATCGGCCGCCGCAAGGCTCGCCTTGACCGCCGCCGCGTCGGCGCGCACCACGACATCGGGATCGAGCACCCTGAGCAGCGCCTCGAAATCGCCGTCGCGCGAGGCCGCAAGGAACGCTTCCACGATCTGGCGCTGGCGGTCGCGGTCGGCTTCGGGCGAGGCGGGCTTTCCCTGGACCCTTCGCCGCGCCCGGCTGGCGAGCTGACGCGCCGCCGCCGGCGAGCGGCCGACGATCGGAGCGATGTCCTCGAAGGAGAGATTGAACATGTCGTGCAGCACGAAGGCGACTCGCTCCGGCGGGGTGAGAGTCTCGAGCACCGCCAGCATCGCGACCCCGATGGAATCGGCGAGCGCCATGTCGCGCTCGGCGTCATCGGCGCTTGCGATGCGCTCCGCCTCGAGGCCGATCGCTTCCTCGCGGCGGGCCTTGCGCGAACGCAGCGCGTCGAGGCAGATGCGGGCGACCACCGTGGTCAGCCAGGCGGACAGGTTTTCCACCGCGCCCGCTTCGGCGCGCGTGAGCCGCAACCAGGCCTCCTGCACCGCGTCCTCCGCCTCGCTGGGCGAGCCCAGCATGCGATAGGCGACGGCCTTCAGCCTCGGCCTGTCCGCCTCGAAACGCCGCGCCAGAAGTTCCGCTTCGCCCATGTCACATTCCGTCCGCCTCATCCGTCATGGCTACGACGAACGGCGGCAAGCCGATGTGACAGGAGAGTGGAAAATGCAAGCTCGAATAAAGAACCCCGGTATGGCGGTTCCCGGCGCGATCCAGGCGATCCAGGCGCTGATCGCCGCGATCCAGAAGGCGGGAGTTCCCCCGAAAGTCCTGCATCTGGCCCATCTGCGCGCCAGCCAGATCAACGGCTGCGGCTTCTGCGTCGATTATGGCGTCAAACACGCCAAGCAGGACGGCGAAACCGACGAGCGGCTTCACGCCGTCGCCGCCTGGCGCGAGGCGCCCTACTTCACGGAGGCCGAACGCGCCGCGCTTCTGCTCGCCGAGGAGATGACCCGGCTCGATCCGCGCGATCCGGTTCCCGATCCGGTGTGGAAGGAGGCCGCCAGGCATTACGAAGAGCCGCAGCTCGCCGCGCTCGTGCTCTGGATCGCCACGACCAATCTCTTCAATCGCTCGAACATCGCGGTGCGCCAGCCGGCGAACACGGTGTTCTTCAAATAGCGTGGCCCGTGACCTGCGCCCGCAGGTTCGAACCTGGCGGGCGCCGGCTCGCGGCTTTAGCCGGGGATTTCGGGCTCGACGAGGCGCGCGAGATTTTCCAGCGACTGCTGCCAGCCGAGATAGCAGGCTTCCGTCGGTATCGCGTCCGGAATGCCCTCCTGCACGATCGAGAGATCCGTTCCGACCGAGACTTTTTTCAGCGTCACCGTCACCTGCATCTGGCCGGGCAGGTTGGGATCGTCGAACCTGTCCGTGTAGCGAATCCGCTCGTTGGGGACGAGCTCGAGATATTCGCCGCCGAACGAATGGCCGCTTCCGGTGGTGAAATTGCGGAACGACATGCGGAACCGGCCGCCGACCTTGGCGTCCTGTTCGTGAGAGGTCGCCGCAAAGCCGTTCGGCGGCAGCCATTTCGCCATCGCGTCCGGCTCGAGAAAGGCGCGATAGATCTTCTCGGGCGTGGTTGCGAGGACGCGATGCAGGCGAACCGTGCCGGGCATTGTTAGCTCCTTTTGGTTTAGGTTGCGCGCGGACGCTCAGGCGCCAGGGATGGGCAGAACCGGCATGACCTCCACGCCGTCGCCCGGAAAGATCGAGAAATGCGGATGGTTTTCGAACAGCTTCGCCGCCGCGTCGTGCGAGGCGGCCCGAACCACAACGAAGCCGCTGAGGTTGTTGCTGATGTCCGCGACGCCTTGCTGCGAGATCTTCTTCGTCTTGCCGAGCGGGCCGCCGCTTCCGATCACAACAGCGTGATGCTTTTCCATCCACGCCTTCCAGGCGGCCATGCCCTGCTGTTCCTTCGCCTTGCGCTCGCCTTCGGGCATGGCCATCCAGGCCTTCATGCGCGGGCTGTCCTTGCCGCCGGTGAAGACGGCCAGATAGGTGTCGTTGTTGCTCATATTATTGCCTTTCCCTTGTGACGCTTCGGTTGGAACAGAAGTTCGACGTAGCGGCGGAGATGATCGATGCTGGCCGCGGCAATCCTCGCGCCGCCCTTCGCCTTGGCCAGTATGAATGCGCCCTGCAGCACGGCTTGGGTGTGCAGCGCCAGGCTCGCCGGGCTAAAACCGGGATCGACGCCGTAACGTTTCATGGCCTCGGCAATGTCGGCTTCGAGCGTTCGGGCGTGCGCGCTAATCGAAGCCTCGCACGCAGCGCGGATCTGCGGATTAGTTTCATAGACTTCCTGGACCATCGTGCCCACGAGGCAGGTGAACTCCGGAACTTCGCCCTTGAGCAATTCCTTGCGGAAATCGAGATAGCCGAGGATCCTCTCGAGCGGGTCCTTGCGCCTGTGATAGGGAGCGTCGGCGAACAGCGCGCCGGTCGTTTCGGACCAGTAGTTGGCGACCGCAACGGCCAGCTCTTCCTTGCTGGCGAAATGATGGAAGAACGCGCCCTTGGTGACGCCCGCCCTCACGCACAGCTCGTCCACCGTCGTTGCCGCGTAGCCCTTGGCGCGGATCAGCGCGAGCGCCGCCTCGATCAGTTTTTGCCGTGCCGTGCTTTCGCGGACCACGACATGTTCATACCGACTGGTTGGTATGTTTGTCAAGGGCGCGATCGGAAAAACCGATAACGCGGCATTGCGAGGGCCTGACGGTGGCGGGCGCGACGGCGTCCGAGCGGGGCGCCCGCGCGCCGCGCAGCCGCGTCATCCCACAAAATAGGCGCAGAGCTTGTTGCCGTCGGGATCCCGGAAGTAGCTCATATAGAATGTCGGCGCGCGATAGCCGGGTTTTCCCTCGTCGGCGCCGCCTAGCGCCAGAGCTCTCGCGTGAAAGCCGTCCACCTCCTCGCGCGAATCGCAGCGAAAGGCGACCATCGCCCCGTTGCCCGCGCTCGCCGGAAGTTTGTTGTAGGGACCGAGTACTCCAAAGACGAATGCGCCATCCTTGCCATAGACCCGTCCGCCGGAGGGATGGTCGAACAAACGCGCCAGCCCGGCCGGGGCCAGCAGCGCATCGTAAAAGGCTTTCGCCCTTTCGAGATCGTTGGAACCTACCGTCGCATAACCGAGCGTCGCCACCGTCTTTCGTCCCACATTGCACGCAGCGCCGGGGAGGCATTTGCGATATGCGGCCTTCCTTTTCGGCCTCCCGCCTTTATCCTGACGCGCCATCCGCCGATCAAGATGGTTTGCAGGGAACTCGCTCCGGCCCTGGCCGCGTGCGCCAGGGGCGCGAGCGACCGCGTCGATCGTCCTATTGAGTACCGCGCGGAACAACGACTTTTGCTGAAAGGCGCAACGCCATGACGACCCCTACGGAAAATATTCTTCTCTCCGCGCTGATGTTTGCGACAGGAGTAGGCATTCCGGTCATGGCCGCGCTCAATGCGCGGCTGGGCGGCCAGATCGGAAGTCCCTGGGCGGCGGGGTTTCTCCTCTTCGTCCTGGGAGCGGCGATCTGCGGCGTCGCGATGCTGTGGCTCGGCCTGCCGCAGCATGGGTGGTTCGGCGCGCCTGCGATCTGTTATCTGGGCGGGGCGCTGGTGGCGTTCTACGTTCTCTCGGTGACGTGGTCTGCGCCGCGCATTGGCGTCGCCAACGCGATCTTCTTCGTGCTGGTCGGCCAGATCGTCGCCGCGGGCCTGATCGACCAGTTCGGACTGTTCGGCGCCCTGAAATCCCCGATGACGCCGCAGCGCCTGATCGGCGTCGCTCTGATGCTCGCGGGCGTCTTTCTCGCCAGGCGCGTATCCTGATCAGATCGGGAGGGAAGGCTGCGCCGGATCGTCCGCCGCGACGCGGACGCCTTCCAGTTCGAGCATCCTCGCCTTGGTCGCGGCGCCGCCGGGCGCCGAAAATCCGCCGATCTTCCCTCCCGCCGCGAGCACGCGATGGCACGGCACGATCAGCGGAACCGGGTTCTTCGCCATCGCCTGTCCGACGTCGCGCGCGATCTCCCAGTCGTCGCCGAACTGTTTGGCGAGCGCGCCATAGGTCGCGGTCTCGCCCCAACCAAGTCGCCGCGCGGCGTCGTAGATTTTCTCGAACAGCTCGGTCTGTCGGCCGAGATCGACCGGGACGCCCGAGAAATCGACCCGTTCGCCGGCGAAATAGCGCTTTGCGCCCTCGATCGCGAGCGCGATGCCGGGCGGCGGATTTCCCGGCATTGCCTGCGGCAGCGCCCTGCGCAGTCCGCGTTCGGCGGCCTTGGCCGAGGATTGCGGCAGGCGAAATCGCGTGACCCCTTTCGCGCTCCAGGCGATGGCGCAGTGTCCCTGCGCGGTTTCGAAGATGGCGTAGCGCTGCTCGGTTCTGTCCATTTCGCGGCCCTTGGTTGGGATACTACGCCCAATTCTGCGCCGCCGGAGCGAGGTCTCCACCCGGTTCTTGCGCGACGGCAATGCCGAGCGCGCAAGACAGACTGTCCGGGTGCGGCGCGCCGGCCGTGCGCGTCGTATATATATGTCCGATGCACATCCTCGACCGTCCGATCTGGAGCGCGCTCACGACGCGCCAGGAAGGCCTCGCCGAAGTCAACGGCCCCGCGCGGCGGTTTCCGCCCGAGATGGCGCCGTTCGCGGACCTAAAGGACTTTTCGCCGGACGCATATTCGGCGCTCCACGGATTGCTTCGTGCGGGCGAGCCCGCCGTGCTGTTCACCCCGGAACCGGTTTCGCCGCCTCCGCAGCAGTTCCGCATTCTCATGGCGGCGTTCGGCGAGCAGATGATCGGAACGCCGGCCGACGTCCGGTCGCCGCCGCCGCTCGTTGCGCTGACGGACGCGGACGCGCCGGCGATGCGCGAGCTTGCGCAGATCGCAAACCCCGGCCCCTTCGGCTCCCGCACGCACGAAATGGGATCGTTTCTCGGGATCAAGATCCAGGGACGATTGGCGGCGATGACCGGCGAACGGCTGACGCCCGGTCCCTACACGGAGATGACGGCCGTCTGCGTGCATCCCGATTTTCGCGGTCGCGGCTACGCGCAGGCGCTGCTTGCGGCCGTGGCGCGCGGCATCCTGGCGCGCGGGGAGATTCCCTTCCTGCACGTCTTTTCCGACAACGCCGCGGCCATCGCGCTCTACAAGAGGCAGGGAATGACGGTTCGCCGGCGCCTGCATGTGACCGTCCTCGGCCGCGCAGGCGACAGTTTCAAGGGCTCCATGCCGCACTAGGCGCCTGGCCCGCGCGCATGGGCGCGACGAACGGGCGCGACGGGCGTTGTCTTCGGCGATGGAACCACGATCATTCGCGGCCAGCCTGCGAACGGCGGCGGCATGGCTGGGCCTGGCCGCTGCGTTGGCGCTCGTCTGGATCGTTCGCGACGCTTTGCTGGTCGTCTTCGCGGCCTATCTCTTTTCCCTGCTTCTTCGCCTCATGACCGGCGCCATTTGCAGGGCGGCGCCGGTTTCGCGCGGAGTTGGCCTTCTCGTCTCGGTCGCGGCGCTGGCCGGCCTGGTGCTGCTTTGTTTCTGGCTCTTCGGCTCGAGCATCGCCGCCCAGATGGACGCCATCATGCGGCAGGCCAAGCAGGGCGTAACCGAAATCCATGCGCGCATGGCAAAAAGCGGATTGCGTCCGCCTAGTCTGTCGGACGGTCTTTCGATGGTGGACGGCGCGATCCCGGGCTTTCTGACGATGAGTCTCGCCATGGCCGAGACGGCGGTCGTAGTCGCGGTGATGGCGATCTACCTCGCGGCGGAGCCAGGCGTGTATCGCTCGGGAGCGGCTGCGCTGTTCCCAAGAAGGGTGCGCGCGAAAGGCGACGAGGCCCTTTCGTTCATCGCCGCCTCGCTCCGTCTCTGGCTCATGGGTCAGATCGCGATCATGGGATTGGTGGCGGTCCTGACTTATCTGGGTCTGCTTGTTATCGGAGTGCCCAACGCCTTTGCGCTCGGCCTCATCGCGGGCCTCCTGGAGTTCGTGCCCTATCTAGGTCCATTCCTTGCCGCCGCGCCTGCGGTGCTGATCGCTCTGACGCGGGGTCCGGCGACGGCCGCATGGACGATCCTGATCTATCTGGCCGTGCATCTCTTCGAGGGCTATCTCGTGGCCCCGCTGCTGCAGCGCTGGTTTGTGCGGATACCGCCGGCGCTCATCCTTTCCAGCATCATCGCCTCTCAGCTGGTCTTCGGCGTCGGCGGGGTGATGCTGGCGGCGCCTCTGGCCGTGGCGATCTTCGCCGGCGTCAAGGTGCTCTACATCCGCGACACGCTGCATGAGCCCGCGGACCTGCCGCTGAAATCGCCGCT
>DASZRM010000090.1:0-43523 GCA_035549135.1 Rhizomicrobium sp.
GGCGTACGCTATTTCGGACCCGATCTGCCGCGAGGTCCCTGGGGCTAGCCTGGGTTTTGGCTGGCACGTCTCTCGCTACCCAACCCAGCAAAGCGCAGCCGGACGTTTCGTTCTGGGGCAGCCCCCGTGCGAGCGTTGCAGGGGGATGGCCCGTGAAGCACAAGAATTCTCATCTTCTGGTCGGTTACTGGGGGCGGCTGCGCCGCGGGCGCGAGGTCCCCGACCAGACCGACATCGATCCCCGCGCCATCAAGCGCATGCTCTCGTACGTGTTCATTCTGGATGCGGCCGATCCGGGGCGGCCGACCTATCGTCTCGCCGGCACCGGCCTCTGCGAACGCTTCGGCATGGAGCTCAAGGGAACGCGGTTCCTGGCGGGATGGGAAGCCCAATCCGCCGCCGCGCTCGGCGCGCTGTTGCGCCAGGCCCTGCGCGCGCGCCAGCCGGTCTGCCTGTCGGCGATCGGCGCCACGGTCGATTGCGGCATGGTGGAGCTGGAGACCGTGCTCGCGCCGATTTCCTTCAACGGCGGCGAGCCCAATCGCTTCCTCGGCATGACGCAGACCTTGAGCGACCTGGCCAGCCTCGGCGAACGTCCGGTCGCCTTTCAGCGCCTCATCGCCTCGCAGCTTCTTCGCGAGAACGAGCCCACCGCCGTGTTCACCCCTCCGCCCCCGCCGCCGCCGGCGATGCGCGTTCTGCGGAATCATCCCAAGGCGCCATATCTGCGGCTCGTCGTTTCGCGCGATCCGCCCGCGACCAGCCGGTTCGAGGCGACGGAGGCGGCGCTGGATGACATTCTCGCGGCGCTCGGCGTCATCGAGCCGGCGACAAGCTGAACTATTGCGGATTGGCGTTGGTCGTCGGCGTCGATTGGGTCTGCGCCTGGTAGTCCTTGTCGATCGGATCGTCGACCGGATCGTTGTGCAGAACCTTGCGATCGAGCAGCTGCTCGTTCTCTTTGCGCTGGAGATAGGGGATCTCATACTTCTCGATCTTGGCGCGATAGGCTTCGAACTGCTTCTCGTCGTCGGGCAGACGCTTGTCGCACCTGTCAGGATCGATCTTCGCCGTCTCCTGGCACCAGAGATCGAAGTTCATCGTCTTGACGTCGTAACGTTGAGTTTGCGCCGCCGCGGGCAACGCGACCGCCACGGCGATGGTCAGAGCCAGGACTCGCATCGCAAACATAACGCGAGCATAGGCCGGTCGGCGCCAATTAGAAAGCCGCGGAACCGGCGACACATTCGACTATGCGGCGGCGCGCGCCTCGTTCGAGACAATTTTAAGGTTTTGCGACGGAAGCGCCGGCTTGCCGAGGATCATGTCCGACGCCTTTTCCGCAATCATGATCGTTGGCGCGTTGGTGTTCCCCGAAACCAGCGCGGGCATGATGGATGCGTCGACGACGCGCAGGCCTTCGACGCCGTACACCCGCAGTTGCGGATCGACGACGCTTTCTGCGTCCGTGCCCATCTTCGCGCTTCCCACCGGGTGATAGATGGTTTCCGCGGTCTTGCGAACGAAGGCGTCGATCTGGTCCGGCTTGAGGACATGGGCGCCGGGCATCAGTTCCGGGCCGCGATAAGCGTCGAACGCGCCCTGGGCGAAGATTTCGCGCGCGAGCCTTACCCCTTCGCGAAGCGCGCGGCGGTCTTCCTCCGCCTCCAGATAGTTGGGCTGGATCAGCGGAGCGGCCAGGGGATCGGGCGATTTGAGGCTGATATAGCCGCGGCTCTGGGGCCGTAGCTGGCAGACATGGGCCATGAAACCGTGACGGTCGGCCTTCACGCGCGTGTGGTCGTACATCAGCGCCGCGATGAAATGGAACTGCAGGTCGGGGGTTTCCAGGTCCGGCCGGCTCTTGAGGAATGCGCCCGATTCAAGGCCTTGTCCGGTGGCGAGCCCGGAACCGAACAGCATGTATTGCATCCCGGTCTTCAGGGCGTTGAGCGGATTGGCCTGGCTGTAGAGGGTGATGGGCTGCGAGCATTCGTACTGGATGGAGCAATCGAGGTGGTCCTGAAGATTGCGCCCGACCCCCTTCAGCGCCGCCACGACCGGAATGTCGAACCGCTTCAGCGTCTCGGGGTCGCCGATTCCCGAAAGCAGGAGAAGCTGTGGCGTATTGACCGCGCCGCCCGAGAGGATCACCTCTCGCGCCGCGCGCGCCCTGCGCGCCTGTCCGCGGCGCGAATATTCGACGCCTGCGGCGCGATCGCCGTCGAACAGCACGCGCGCGACCTGGGCGTGCGATTCCACCGTCAGGTTCGGGCGCTTGAGCGCGTCGTAAAGATAGGCCTTGGCCGCGCTGCAGCGCTTTCCATCGCGGATGGTGAGCTGATAAGGCCCGAAGCCTTCCTGGTCCGCGCCATTGAAATCCGCGGTCTGTCTGTGGCCAGCTTCGACGCCGGCGCGAATGAAGGCGCGGAACAGGGGATTGGCTGAACGGCCATTCGACACGCAGAGCGGCCCGTCGCCGCCATGGAACTCGTCGGCCCCGTTCTCGTTTCGCTCGGAGCGCTTGAAATAGGGCAGCACGTCGGCGAAAGACCATCCCTCGCATCCCATCTGGCGCCAGCCGTCATAGTCGCGGGGATTGCCGCGGATATAGATCATGCCGTTGATCGAGGACGATCCGCCCCATCCGCGGCCGCGCGGCCAATACAGTCGGCGGCCGTTGAGATTGAGCTGGCCTTCGGTCTCGAAATACCAGTTGTAGGGATTGGGCTTTCCGAGCAGCGCCGGAATTCCCGCCGGCATGTGGATCATCGGCGATTTGTCGCGACCGCCCGCCTCGATGAGCAGAACCTTGATCGCCGGATCTTCGCTGAGCCGGTTCGCGAGCACGCACCCCGCGCTTCCCGCGCCGACGACGATGTAGTCGTATTCGCTCATGGCTGCACCGCCGGCTTTTCGCTGTCGGGCGATTGCGGTGCGGGCGGCGCTGGCGCGGCGGCAGGTTTGGCTTCCGCCTCCAGCTTGGCGAGCGAGGCGTCGAGCGATGCGCGGCATTTCTCCGAGGCCGCCTTCATTTGCGCGATCGATGCGTTCATCATCCAGCAATCGTATTCGGCCTGCGCGCGCGCGGCGTCCGCCGGAAAGGCGTCCTTGCCCCGCTCGAGCGCGCGCACGAGCCGGTCGCGCATCTTGTGCGTGGGCACGTCGACGCCAGGCTCCGGCTCGACCATCGAGCCGCGTGCCGCCAGCAGCGCCTTTTCCGCATAGGCGTTGGCGAGCGCGCCGACGGTGCTGTCCATTTTCGTCATTTCGATCGAGCCGCCGCGGTCGAAGGCGACGCCGGCCGCCGCGCCCACCGTCCCAAACGAGCGCGCCAGGGCCTTGTAGTCCTGAAACAGCGCCTGCGAGAACGCCGATCCCGTGGGCCTGGTTTCCGACAGCTGGTCGAGCGCGGTCTCGTTGACGCAACCGGTCGCAAGCGCTGCGGTTGCGGCCAAGGCGGCGCCCGCGGCCAAGCGGCGAAGGAAGCGGGAAGACGCCATGCCAATTCTCCGGTTGGGTGCGCAAGCGATTGAGAATGCTATAGCGCGGCGTGCGTCAAAGGTTAAGTGCGGCTTAACTGCTGTGAAATATGGGCGGGGACAAGGGGTAAACGTAAACCTTCTATTGACCGGACCGCGTTCACACTGCGGGCGCGATGCGAGCGACCGCGCCTTCCGGCGGCGCTGGTGGAGACCATGTCGGACCTCGATCCTGTAATTGCCAAAGCCAAGGCGGAGCGCCGCCGCTTCCGGCGCGTGCGCGTCGATCTTTCGGGCAGACTTTTCGTGCCCCAGGATTCGCGCGAGAGCCAATGCAAGGTTGCGGACCTTTCTCCGGGAGGGGCTTCGATCCTGTGCGAAATTCCGCTCGAAATGGGAACGCAGATCGTTCTCTATATCGACGGTTTCGGCCGCCTCGAAGGGCAGGTCGCCCGCGCCGCTCAAGGCGAGTATGGAATCCGCTTCCATTGCTCCGCGCTGAAACGCGATCGCATCGCCGAGCAGCTCATCCTCGTCATGAATAAGGAATTCATCGACGAGACCCAGCTCCGCCGTCACGACCGCACGCCCACCAAGGGCATCGCCCGCTTCACGCGCGCCGACGGCCAGTTCGTCGCCTGCG
The DNA here is from genome assembly GCA_035549135.1 of Rhizomicrobium sp. Taxonomy (GTDB): domain Bacteria; phylum Pseudomonadota; class Alphaproteobacteria; order Micropepsales; family Micropepsaceae; genus Rhizomicrobium. Next base: position 4,126 of record DASZRM010000090.1, read on the forward strand.
AGGTGCTCGATCTTTCGGTGAGCGGCGTGTCGCTCAAGACGGACGTGCGGCCGCCGATCGGAGAGTTCGTGCTCATCGGCCAGATGGCCGGGCGCGTGGCCCGTCATCACGAGCAGGGGATCGGCATCGAATTCGTGGGCGGCGGGCCGGCGAGCGCGAAGATAGAAAGCCTCCAGGCCAAGATCGCCAGGGCCCGCTAGCCCAGTCCGAGCTCCGACTTCTTCTTGCGGGAGAGGCCCTGCGCCACAAGTCCGTGCGCGCGCGCAAGATAGGCCTTCAGTTCGCGACCGGACAGGGCGCCGAGCCGGGCAAGTCTCACCCAGTTCGCCCGCGCCAGATAGGGCGCCGGAGCGATGTCCTTCGCCGCGACGAGAATGGCGAAGCTTTCCTCGCTCGTCTTGAAAGACATGGTTTGCGGTCTCTGATCTTTTGGGCTGAGAACGGCGAACATCTTTCCGCCGACCTTGAAGACGCGATGGCCGCGCCATTGGCTCGTCGCCGTGACGCAGGCGAGCGACAGACAGTGCCTTTCGATTTCGGCGTAGGTCACGGACGCCGCGCGTCGCCGATCGACAGGGCCATGCGCGCCCTCTCGCGATGCGCCGGCGTGATGTGGCGGGCCACGATGGCGATCGTCATGGCGAGCACCGTTGCGTCGTCGGTGTAGCCGAGCCCCGCCACGAAATCCGGTATCGCATCCACCGGCGCCACGAAATAGGCGAGCGCGGCCACCAGCGCCGCCTTCGCCTTGGTCGGCGTCGCCGGATCGACGGCGCAGAAATAAGCCGCCGCGGCGTCGTCGGCGAAAGGGACCTTGCCGGCCAGGCGCAGCAGTTTCCGCCAAAAGCCATCGCGCACCGCGCGCTCGTTCCGGGCGAGCGTGGCCGGCAGCCCGGCGCGCGCGCTATCGGGAAACCCTGTCGCATCGCTCATGGCCCAGTATCTTACGGCCGAACGCGCCGGAAAAGTGGCGGCCGCCGACCGCTTGCGGCTAGGATGGCGCGCAGGAGGCTCCATGTCCGACGCTGGCGCGCTTGGCGGCGCCCAACCGCTCGCCCGTCTGCTGGGCGTCGAGATCCTCGAGGCGACGCGCGAGAAGGTCGTGGGCCGTCTTTTCGTCCGGCCGGATATCTGCACCACATGGAACACGCTTCACGGCGGCGCGATCATGGCGTTCGCAGACACGCTCGGCGCGACTGGCGCGTTCCTCAATCTGCCCGACGGCGCGGGAACCACGACCATGGAGAGCAAGACCAATTTCATCGGCTCGGCGAAAGCCGGCGCGACCGTGATCGGCGAATCGACGCCGCTGCATGTCGGCTCGCGCACCTCTGTCTGGCAGACGCGAATCCGCCGCGAGGACGGAAAGCTCGTCGCCGTCGTCACCCAGACCCAGATGGTGCTGCCCGCGGCGCCGCAGCGTTAAGTTGGCCGATCGACCCCGCGCCACGTTCGCCATGTCGGACGCTCAGCGCTGGGCGGCTTGAAATCGCGCGCGCAAAGCCTTCACAGTGACCGCTCGGCATTGCCAATCTATGGAAGGAAATCGCGATGGAATTGAATGCATCTCTCGCCGCGGTCGTCACCGGAGGCGCCTCTGGCCTCGGCGAGGCGACGGCGCGCGCGCTGGCCGCAAACGGGGTCAAGGTCGCGCTGCTCGACATGAACCGGACCAAGGGCGAGGCGGTTGCGTCAGAGATCGCCGGCGTATTCTGCGAGGCCAACGTCACCGACGAAGCCAGCGTCCTTGCGGCCTTCGAAAAAGCGCGCAAGGCGCACGGTCAGGAGCGCATCCTCGTCAATTGCGCCGGCACCGGAAACGCCATCAAGACCGCCTCGCGCGACAAGAAGACAGGAGAGATCCGCCGCTTTCCGACCGACGCCTTCAACTTCATTATCCAGATCAATCTGGTGGGCACGTTCCGCTGCATCGCGGTTTCCGCCCAGGGCATGCTTTCGCTGGATCCGCTCGCCGGCGGGGAGCGCGGCGTCATCGTCAACACCGCTTCGGTCGCGGCCCAGGACGGGCAAATCGGCCAGGCCGCCTACAGCGCCTCGAAGGGCGGGGTCAACGCGCTGACGCTGGTGGTCGCGCGCGACCTGGCGCAGGAGGGCGTTCGCTGCAACACGATCATGCCGGGGCTCTTCAACACGCCGCTGTTGGGCGCCGCGCCCGAGAACGTTCGGCAGGCGCTCGGCGCGCAAGTGCCGTTCCCGCCCCGGCTGGGCGAGCCGAAGGAATACGCCTCGCTCGCGCTCGAGATGATCCGAAATCCCTATTTCAACGGCGCGCTGGTGCGGCTCGACGGCGCGATCCGGATGGCGCCGCGCTGAGCGGGCGGCGCTATTCTCCGCTCTCGATCGAGCCGCCCCCATGCGTCGTAGCGACGAGCTGGGGATGGCCCCAATAGCGAAGCGCGCCGCCGCCATGGACCTCGGCGGTGAGCTTGCGCACGGCGCGGATCTGCGCTTCTCCGCCGCCATGCACCGAAGCGGAGACGTCCTCGGCGGGGATGGCCCGCAGATCGGCGTCGCCCCCGCCATGGACCGAGACCGAAAGCCTGGGCTGCGAAGGGAACTGCCCGGCGACTTCGACCTGGCCTCCGCCATGCACGGATACGCCTGCGATCGCGGGCGATGTCACCTCGACCTCCAGCTCGTGATCGCCCCAGCACCAATCCTTGCAAGGCGAGAGCATAAGGTTTCCGCCGCTTACCTGAATTTCGGCGATCGGAATAGTACGCTTTTGGACTATGTAGCGTAACGGGTTGATTTATAATGTTTTTATAGCGCCAAGCTGGCCTGAGCTGTAGATACCCGCGATCTAAGTTTAGTGGGGGTATGGAACTCCCGCTTGTCTTCCAGAATGTCCTTGGCGGTCAGGAATTGCACCCGGTCATACTTGACGCCGTTGTAGGTGTACTGCCCTGCCTTTGCTCCAGCCTCAAGCATCGCCTTGGAAGGCTCCTGTAGCGAGAGGAACCCTGCCATCTCGCAATCTATTTCGTGGTCCATGACGCCGATCAGGTCGCGTACATCAGTGGGGCGAAGTTTGCCGCCTTTCACTGACAAGACCATCGACTTAAGACCGCGCTCAGTTTCGATATAGAGGCGACCATCAATTCCCTTGTCGCCCGTCTTCTTGGTCGGGAAGCCTCCAACACGTTCCACAATCCAATGTTCAAATTGGAACGGATCACGTTTGAACAATTCCTCGGCCTGTTCGACGCTGACCGGGATTCCATCAACGTCGAAATGCACACCTTCGACAAGACGATATTTGTCACCGGTCAAAATTTCGCGAATGAGTTTGATGGATAGAATTGCAATGTCGCATCCAATCCAGCGCCGTTCCAGTTCTTCGGCGGCGTAGATAGTTGTTCCGCACCCACAGAATGGGTCAAAAACGACATCGCCTTTATTGCTAGATGCTGCAATAATGCGCTTAAGCAATGTCACCGGTTTCTGTGTCGGGTAGCCAAGCCGTTCGTCGGACTGTGACGCAATAGGACCGATATCACCGATAATGTCCTGCACTTGGACGCCCGGAGCCTCATCTGAATAGCGTTTCTGCTGTGGCACTGATCCACGTTTCGGCCAATAGATGAGCCCGCACGCGTCGAGAAGATCGAGCTTTTCTTGAGTAGTGAGTTTCGAAAGATCGCGATCCGGATAAGCGCCTTCAAGTGCTTTTATGGGAACGGCCCAGTGTCGTCCGGATTCAGTCGGGTCAACATTGCGCCATGGCTTCCCTGAATCGCCTGTCCGTGTACCGGCGCCAGTTAGTGTCACTAGTCGATAACGTCCGCGCTCATCGGTGTAGCGGTAGAAATCATCGAGGTAGCTTTTATCATAGTCCTGATAGACGCGGTTCCAGATGTATTTATCTGATGCCGTGTAGAACAAGAGAACATCATGCACGGGGCCCCATCTTTTCGAACCGCCATGCGAGCCTGTTCTCTTCCATATGATTTCGTTCTGAAAGTTTTTGTGCCCAAAAATCCCGTCCATCATAACTTTGATATAGTGGCTCGCGGTCGGATCACAGTGCAAATAGATAGAGCCTGTCGGTCGCAAAATGCTTTTCATGTGCAGAAGGCGCTGCACCATGTAGATCAGATAGGCGAGCAAGTGCGGCTGCGTATGACGCAGCGCCTGAATCCAGAGCCGCCAGAACTCAACGTAATAGTCCTCAACGCCGTATTCGCGCATAAGGATTGGCATCGTCTTGGCGATTTCTTCCTTCTCTGCATCCATCTCCCAAGTATCGCAAAACGCTTCTGCCTGATCCGGAACAGGCAGCCCAGTCATGTTTTTGTAGATGAGATTGTAGTTTTGCTTGGAGTTGAACGGCGGGTCTAAATAGATCAGGTCCACACAATGCTTCGGCATGTGCTGCATGATTGAAAGGTTGTCGCCGTAGTAGAGATGGTTTGGCGGCTTTGGCGCTTTCTCTTTCATGCGCCAACCATTGCGCCAAGCAATGCGGAGAAATCGTCTTTCGATTTGCGCGCGTTGAACTTGTAGCAAGCCTCGGCGATGTAGAGGTGCATGTATTTCTTGCTGTAATGATGGTGTGAGCCGTACCACGCGCGTTTTACAAGCGCCCAGAAACCTTCAATCGAATTGGTATGAATGAGGCCGTCCGAATACTGGATGGAATGATTGATCGTGACGTGGCGATAGCCGCGACCACGGATCGGCGTGTAGCCCGTGAACTCATCCGTAACCAGCATAGTCGCATCGCGATCAACGTGCTTCTGGATGAACTTGAGAAGGCCCTTGTAGTTGACCTTGCCAGCTTCGGCGACTTGTGCCGCCACGCGCCCGCCGCGCTCGATCACGCCAAGCACGGGCGTCTTGTCGGTGCCACGGCCCGTCTTGGCCTTGACGCCATCCTCGCGCTTATTCGACTTGCGCGGCTTTCCCCCGATGTAAGTCTCATCCGCCTCGACGATCCCATACATCAACGCGCTTTGGTCCGGATCACAAGCCATTGCGACTCGCACTCGATGCATCATGGACCAAACGGTCGGGCGGCGCATCCCAAGGTCACGGGCGATCTGGTAGGCGCTGGCTGATTTCTTCGCGTTGAGCATGAGCGCCAAGACCAAGAACCAGTTTTTGAGCGGGATGTGCGTCCCGTGAAAGATGGTCCCCACGGTCACGGCAAAGGCGCGGGAGCATTTCTGGCATTGCCAGCGCATCGCGGCCCGGTCGCCGCTGGCATGGCGGCTCACCTTTTCGCTGGAGCAGTACGGGCAGACGGGGCGACCGTGCCAGCGGGCGTTTTCAAGATGGCTAAGTGCTTGTTCTGGCGTCTGAAAAGACTGAAAGAGCTGGAGAATGTTCATCGGAAACCCCGTCTTGACCCTCTAAATCTAGGTCAAGTGGAAAGTTCCGTCAAGTCCAAAAGCGTACTATTCCGTCGGCGATTTTCGGATCGCCCTTGAGCAGCTCGACGCGCTGTGCGTCGCCATGCCGAAGGATCGCATGGCCGCCGCCATGCACTTCGATCGTCTTGAAGGGCGGTAGCTTTACGATCTCGCCCGCATGCGCCGCGGCGGGCGAGATCGCGGCAAGGACAAGGGCCGGAAAGATCGAAATTTTCATCGCAGGTCGCTCCACGTTGGTGGCGCAAGATTTAGGCGCCGGCGACTATTGAGCGCTCGCCGCAAAAACGGAAGCCCAGCCATGCGCGCATGGCGGCGCTCCGCGCTAGCCTGGCCTAAGCCGCGCTCATCCGGGTTTGGTCGACGAAGCGCTCGGTGTCGTCGTCGATATGGCGACCGCGCCGTCCCGCGGGCGGATGAATGTAGAGGGACTTGGGATCGATCCGCGCGCCGCTGGCCGCCGGCGGCAGCGCCATCTCATAGCGCACCGGGCGGCGATGGTCGGCAAGCTGCAGCCGCGGATCGAACACCGAGTTGAACTTCCACAGCATCCGGATGAAATTCGTCTGTCCGCGCAGCAGGCGGCCCGCGGCGAGAACGCCCACATCGCGCAGCGCGGCCCAGCCCAGATGCTTGCGATTGAGCACCTGCTGGGTCTTGACGAGCTCCGAATAAAATTCGGCGAGCGGCAACTTGGTCGGCAATACGGCGTGCTGGATGTCGAACAGCCGATAGTCGCGGCTGGTGAGATGGCGCGTCTCGCTGCGCCAGATTTCCGTCCCCGGATAGGGCGTGTTGACGCTGACATTCACGATCTCCGGAATCTCGAGGCACCATTGGCGCAGCGTCTCGAAACGCGACCGCTCCCAATCGGGATCGACGATAATGTTGATGGCGACGGCGATGCCGAGCGAACGGGCGAATTCGAGCGCCTCGAAATTCGCGCCCAGCGAGGTGCGCTTCCTGAATTTCTTCAGGCCCTCCTCGTCGATCGCCTCGAGACCCAGGAACATGTATTCGAGGCCCATGCGCCGCCAGCGGCGGAAGACCTCCTTGTTGCGCAGGAGCACGTCGCCGCGGGTCTCGAGATAGTATTTCTTCTTGATGCCGCGCCGTTCGATCGCGTCGGCGACCGCCATGCCGTGCGCGGCCTGCACGAACGCCACGTCGTCGACGATGAAGACGCCCGGCTCGCGCGTCTCGGCCAGCTCTTCGGCCACGGCTTCAGGCGCCTTGCGCCGATAGGAGCGGCCGTAAAATGTCCATGCGCTGCAAAAGGTGCAGTCCCAGGGACAGCCGCGCGAGAATTCGATCGAGGCGCAGGGATCGAGCGCGCCGATGTAGTAGCTGCGGCGATGACGCAGAAGATCGCGCGCCGGGCGGATGGCGTCGAGATCCTCGACGAACCGCGGCGGGGGCCCGCCGCCGCGCGGGCCGACGGCGCCGGGAACGCCGGCGAAATCGTTTCTGTCGCGGGCTTCGAGCAGCGCGGCCACCGACGCCTCGCCTTCGCCGCGCAGCACGCAATCGATCGCGCCTTCGCCATGGGCGAGGATTTCCTCCGCGGTGAAGGAGGCGCTGTGCCCGCCGACGAACACGAAGCACGCAGGCAGCGCCGCCTTCGCCGCTTTCGCAAGATCGACGACTTCCGGAATATTGGCGAGATAGTTGACCGAGAAGCAAAGCGCCTCGGGCCTCCAATCGCGCAGCGCACGGTGGAAACGGGTGTGGGGCTCGACCTGAAGATCGAGCAGCCTGACCTGGTGGCCCGCAGAGCGGCAGGCGGAGGCGACGAGCTCAAGCCCCAACGGCTCGAGCCGCAAGAAAACCCGCGTGTACATCAGGCCGCTTGGATGGACCGCGAGCACTCTCATGGGACCCTCACGTCCCCGCCCGGTCGCAAAGGCTAGCGGGGCGGCGGCGAAGCTGTAAAGCGCGCTTCGCCGCCATGGTTCCACGGCGCGGCCTGTGACATGATCCGGCCATGGGGGAATCCGCCATTCTGAACTGGCATGACTACTTCGTGACCGTGGCCCAGGTCAGCGCCACGCTGGCGGGGCTGTTGTTCGTCGGCGTCACGATCAGCCTCAACCACATGCTGGAGGGCCTTGGCTATCTCTATCGCGCCTGGGCGGCGCTGTTCCTGCAGTTCGAGGCGCTTCTGGTCGGCTTGTTCGCGCTCGTTCCGGGCCAGCCGCCGCAGCTTCTGGGTGTGGAATTCATCGCCGCGGGTCTGGCCGTGCTCGCCGCGATCCGCGTATTCGGACATTATTTCCCTGAGGACGAGCGATCGCAGGTTCTCGGCTCAAAGGGCGCGAGGGCGATCCGCGAGGCGCTCATCCATGTCGCGACGCTTCTGCCGGTCGTCGCCGGATGTCTGGTGATGGCGCGGGCGTCGGGCGCGCTCTACTGGCTAATCCCGTCGGAGATCATCAGCCTTTATCTGTCCTTCGGGCTCGCCTGGGTGTTCGCCATCGAGATTCCGCGCCGCAAGGCGGCGGAGACGACGGCAAAGCCCTGATCTATCGTCCCGCCAATTCGCGGATCTGGCTGTTGGCGAGCGTGAGCTTGGCGATCGAGAGTTCGCCGGCGCTTTCGATAACCGCTAGGAACGACCTGGCGCGCGAAAGCGCGTCGCGATGGGTTTCGACCCAGCGTTTGGCCAGTTCGGCGCCGTCGCGCCGGTCGCCTTCGACGGCGGAGCCGGGCTCGATCAGTTTCAGCGCGTCGCTGGTGAGCGCGCGCTGGGCGGCGAACAGATCGTCGTTGAGCCGGCGGATCGCGAGCCTGTCCCAATGCTCGACGCCCACGATGCGGCGGCTGAGGCCGCGCAGCCGGTCGATGCCCACTTCCGCGCCGATTGCGAAATAGACGCCGGCGACGAGATCGATTCCGAGGCGGTTGGCGTTCGCGAGCTGGGCGATTTCCGGCGCCGTCCCGAACAGCGGAAGCGCGCCGATCTCGTCGGCGAGGTCATGCGGCGCGCCGGCCTTTTCGAGCTCGGCGATGCGCGCGAGCGTCTCCTGTTTTTCGTATTCGGACACGAGGCCCTCAAAGGAGCCGCGCAGCCGATCCACCCCCGCACGATAAAGCGCAATGGTGGAGGCGAAATCGGCGTTGGCCGGAACGTTGGCGAGGAACCACAGCCCCAAGCGGCGCAGCAGCTCGGCGATGTCGGTGTACATCGAGATCTGGGTGGCTGCGTCGACTTTGCCGTCGAGCGCGTCGACCCTGGCCTTCAGATTGGAAAGGCCGAAGGCGCCTTCGGCGACGACCGAGACCCGCATGACCTCCGCGCCGCTCGCCCCGGTCATCTCCTTCATGCGCGCGACGAACACGGGACCGGCGAGGTTGATCAGGCGATTGGCCAGCACGTCGGCGATGATTTCCCGGCGCAGCCTGTGGCTCTCCATCTCGCCGCGGAATTTTTCGACCGCCAGCTTCGGGAAATAGCTCGCCAGCTCCGCAGTGAAATGGGCGTCGTCGAGAAGCGGGCTCCGGCTGAGCTCGGCCTTGAGGTCGAGTTTCGAATAGGCGAGCAGCACCGCAAGCTCGGGCCGCGTGAGGCCCCTGTCCGACTGGGCGCGGATGCGCAGCTGCGCGTCGTCGGGCAGGAACTCGACCGCGCGGTCGAGCTTGCCGCGCGATTCCAGGTCGCGCATGTAGCGGCCATGCGCGTCGAGGTCCTTGGAGGCGCGCGCCTCGGCGACCGAAAGCGTGAGTGTCTGATCGTAATTGTCCTGAAGCACGTGGCGCGCAACATCGTCGGTCATTGCCGCCAGCATCTCGTCGCGCGCCCTGGCCGCGATCTCTCCGCGGCGCATGGGGCCGCTTAGAAGAATCTTGAGATTGACCTCGTGATCGGAGGTGTCGACGCCGGCGGAATTGTCGATGGCGTCGGTGTTGATGCGCCCGCCGGCGATCGCGTATTCAATGCGGCCGAGCTGGGTGCAACCCAGATTGGCGCCTTCGCCGATCACCTTGGCGCGGATTTCGCGGCCGTTGACGCGGATCGCGTCGTTGGCGCGGTCGCCCGCCTCCTGGTTGGTCTGCGACGAAGCCTTGACGTAAGTCCCGATGCCGCCGAACCACAATAGGTCGACGGGGGCCTTGAGCAGCGCGTTCATCAGCTCCGCCGGCGTCGCCTTGTTCCCGGAGAGGCCGGTCAGCGCCTTGACCTCCGGCGACAGCACGATCTCCTTGAGCGTGCGCGGATAGACGCCCCCGCCCTTGGAGATCAGGTTCTTGTCGTAGTCGTCCCAGCTTGAGCGGGGAAGATCGAAGAGCCGTTTGCGCTCGTCCCAGCTTCTGGCCGCGTCCGGATCGGGGTCGATGAAGATGTGGCGATGGTCGAACGCCGCCAGCAGCCTTGTGAACTTCGACAGCAGCATGCCGTTGCCGAATACGTCGCCCGACATGTCGCCGACGCCGATCGCCGTGAACGGCTCGTTCTGGATGTCGCGCCCCATTTCGCGGAAGTGGCGCTTGACCGCCTCCCAGGCGCCCTTGGCGGTGATGCCCATCTTCTTGTGGTCGTAGCCGTGGCTTCCGCCGCTGGCGAAGGCGTCTCCCAGCCAGAAGCCGCGCGCCTCGGCGATGCCATTGGCGATATCGGAAAAGGTCGCAGTGCCCTTGTCGGCGGCGACCACGAGATAGGGATCGTCGTCGTCGCGGCGCACGCAGGCCGCGGGCACGACCGATCCGTCGGGGTGCAGATTGTCGGTAAGATCGAGCAGCGCGTCGATGAAGAGCTTGTAGGCGGCGACGCCGGCGGCCTGGGTCTCGTCGCGCGTGGCGTTGGCGGGAACCTGCTTGGCGTAGAAGCCGCCTTTGGCGCCCACCGGCACGATGACGGCGTTTTTCACCTGCTGCGCCTTGACCAGCCCGAGGACTTCGGTGCGGAAATCCTCGCGCCGGTCCGACCAGCGAATGCCGCCGCGAGCAACCTTTCCGAAGCGCAGATGCACGCCCTCCACCTGCGGCGCATAGACGAAGATCTCGACATGCGGCCGCGGCGCCGGCAACTCGTCCAGCTGCTGCGAGTCGAGCTTGATCGCGAGAGTCGGGCGCGGCGCGCCATCCTGGCCGCGCTGGTAATAGTTCGTGCGCAGCACGCTGGCGATGACATTGCGAAGCCGTCGGATGATGCGGTCGTCGTCGAGGCTCGGAACGTCGTTCAGCGCCTTTTCGATTTTCGCCTCGACCGCCTTCACCCGCGCGTCGCGGCCCTCGCCGAGGCCTGGGTCATGAAGGGCGTGGAAGAGTTCGACCAGAAGGCGCGCGATGTCCGGATTGCGCGACAGCGCCTGCTCCATGTACTCCTGGCTGAAGGCGATCGTAGCCTGACGCAGATATTTCACGGCCGCGCGCAGGATCGTGACGTCGCGCCAGGAGAGCTCTGCGCAGAGGACCAGGCGATTGAACCCGTCGCTTTCGGCCTCGCCTGAGACCACGGCGTGGAACGCTTCCTCGAGCGGCGCCTTGATCTCCTCGAGCGGCGCTGCGCCCTGATCGGCGCGCTCCATCTGGAAGTCGAGGAGGACGCTTTCGCGCCTGACGCCCGCCTCGTCGTTGAAAGCGACCGAAAAGGCGTCTTCCGCGATCACCTTCATGCCCAGATTTTCGAAGACCGGAAGCGAGGCGGAGAGCGGCATCACCTCGTCGAGCAGATAGAGCTTCAGTCTCAGCGCGTTGCGCGCGTCGCCGTCCTTGCGATAGGCGCGCGCCTTGATGCGCCGTCCGCCCGTGCCGGCCGCAAGCGTGAGAATCTCGTCCAGATCGCGCACCGCCTCGTCAGGCGCGAAAATCCCCGTATAGCCGGGCGAAAAGCGCGGATCGCGCGCGTGAAGCAGCCGCGCGGCCTCGGACTCGCCATGGGCCGCGGCGAGCGCGTCGGCGAAGCCGTCGTCCCAGGTGCGGATCGCCGCGCGGATTTCGGCCTCGAGCGCGGCGGCGCTCGCCTGGGGCCTCGGCCCGTCGTTGCGGCCTACGATGTAATAGACGCGCGACAGGGCAGATTCGTCGATCGTGGGGGTCGATGCGGACATCCGTCCGTTGAAGGCCTTCGCCAGGATGGCGTGGATTCTTTCGCGCGCCTGAGTGTCGTAGCGGTCGCGCGGCACATAGACGAGCGCCGAAACGAAGCGGTCGAAGCGGTCGAAGCGCAGGAAGACGCGCACCTTGGGGCGCTCGCCCAGCCTGAGGATGCCGAGCGCTGTGTGAAACAGCTCGTCTTCCGAGATCTGGAACAGCTCGTCGCGCGGAAACGTGTCGAGGATGTGGGCGAGCGCCTTGCCGTCGTGGCTGTTCGGCGCCAATCCCGCCCGGCGCTTGACGTTTTCGACCTTGCGCCGGAGCAGCGGAATGTCGCCGGGACGCATGCTGTAGGCGCCGGACGTGAACAGGCCGACGAAGCGGCGCTCGCCGGCAAGGGCGCCGTTGGTGTCGAAAATCTTTACGCCCACATAGTCCATGTGCACGCGGCGATGCACGAGCGAGCGCTCGTTCGACTTGGTGATGATGATGGGTTCGGGCTCCATCAGAAAGGCGATGATCTGGGGGGTCAGCGAGCCCCGATGGGCGACCCGCGCCTGGGTGTCCGCGAGTACGCCTAGTCCGCTCTGCTCAACCGGATCGAGCCGGCCCCCCGCCTCGGGCGTGAAGCGGTAGTCGCGACAGCCAAGGAAGGTGAAATGGTTGTCGGCGAGCCATTCGAGGAACGCCACGCTCTCGTCGAGCTGCTCCCTGGGAATGCGCGGCGGGTGCGCCTTCAGCACGCCGATCGACCGCTTGAGCCTGTCCAGCATCGCGCGCCAGTCGCGGACGGCGGTGCGCACTTGCTCGAACACGGCGCGGGCGCCGTCGACCAGCGCCTGCTTCTTCGCCGCATCGAGGATCGGGTCCAGGATCGCGACGATGACGCTGACGGAGGATTCGCCGCGCCGGATCACCGGATGGAAGACCGCCCTCAGCCGCGCCCCCTGGGCGTGCAGCTCTCCGGTCAGCGAATCGAAGAGGAACGGCATGTCGTCATTGACGGCGACAAGCGCGGACTCGCTCAGCCCATAGGCCTTGTCTTCGTCGGCCGGCGCGAAGACGTCGACGAGGATCTGGCCTTCGCCCCGTTTCGCCGCGCGACGCCAGACCATGCGCGCCAGCGCCGCGAGCGCGTCGGGGGTGTAGCGATTGATGTCTTCGGGCGCGGCGTTGCGATAGAGCGCCTCGAAGAAGCTCTTGAGATCCGGGTCGAGTTGCGCCGCGCCGGCGCTTGCGGCCAGGCGACCTGCGGCTTCGGCTTCGTCGCTGGCGGACAGTTTCTCTTGGACCGCGAGATTCATGGGATGCTGCGTTGGCCTGGGGGTATCGCCCGATTGGGGCGACGATAGGGCGCCGATATTAACGCTCCATGCCGGGCCGCCGAAAGGCGGATCAGGCTCTGCGCAGCTCCGCAAGATCGGCCGGCGTCAACGCCCGCGCGCTCCAGCGCGTCCCCAGCGCCAGCGCGGCCGCGACGGCCGCCGCGCCGCTCAGAATGAGGACGGCGCCGCCGGAGCCGGCCGCGAGCGGTCGAAGAATACATGCAAATGACGCCATCGCAGCGGCGGGCGCAAGAAAGCGCAAGACCGGTCGAAGTTCGCGCAACACGAGCGCAACCACCGCGATCGCTCCGGCGCCGAACAGCGCGGCCGCCGCGGCGCCTGCAGCTGCAGGCAGGCACAGAAAGGCCCCTGCGCCCCAACAGAAGCCCGCCAGGACCAGGATCACCTCCAGATCGCGTGAAAAAGATTTAAGCGCCTCGCGATCGAAAGGCTCCACCATGGCGCGACGATACGCCAGCGCGACGGTTCCCGCCGCGGCGATCATGAACACGGTCCAACTCAGGTTGCGACCGTTCCAAGCGTCGCTCGAAAGCAGTGCGATTCCGCTCATCAGGACCAGCGCTAGCGCAAGCTGGGAAGATCTGCCCAGGAGATTGGCGAGCCGCGCCGTCTCGCTGGCTTCGTCATGCAGGGCTGCGAGGCGCCTCAGCGCCTCCATGGGGTCAGTAAATTGCGTGGCAGACGTATCTGGCGGAAATATTTCTCGCCTGGTCGCGTGATCGAGCGCCGCCATCTGATCCCCCCGGAGAAAGCGATGCGGCAAGGCTCGGCCCTTGGCGTTAAGAATGCCTTAATGCGGCGCGCTCGGGCATAACCGCGTCAGGGAGCGCGGTCATGATGTCGGGCTGCAAGGCGGTCTTCTTCGATCTCGAATTCACTGCGTGGGAAGGTTCGGTGGAGCGGCGCTGGCTCGCGCCCGGCGAGTTCACCGAGCTCGTCCAGATCGGGGCGATCCGGGCCGATGCGCGGACGTTGGAAGCGGAGGCCGAATTCGAATGTCTGACGCGCCCGCGCCTCAACAAGGTCTTGTCCGCCTATTTCGTCGCGCTCACGGGCATCGACAATGACGAGCTTGCCGCGCGCGGCGTCGATTTCGAGCGCGCCTATCGCGACTTTGTCGAATTCGCGGACGGCGCGCCGATCGTCGCTTTCGGCCGCGACGACCTGATCTTCGAAGCCAATATCCGCCTCTACGGAATAGCAGGCCTGCCGCCCCTGCCGCGCCATCTCAACATCACGCCATGGCTCCGGAACAACGGGCTCGACACGAAAGGCAAGCATGCCTGCGACGTGGGCCCGCTCGCCGGCGCGCCGTTTTCCGGCCGCAGGCACGACGCGCTCGACGATGCGCGTTCGGTGCTTGCGGGCGTGCGCCGGCTGGTGGAGCGCGGCGCCGCCAGTCCCTTCCTTCCCTGAACAGGGGCGGCGCGCGCTATCGTCCGCCGGAAACGGACAGCAGCCGGCCCAGCGCCCGCGCGATGGCGCGCGAGGAGGCGCGGCCGGCGTAGCCTTGCTGCGCGTTGAAAATCACGTTCAGCGTCTTGCCGGAGAGAAACATGATGGGTTTGCCGCCGAGCGCGATGCGCACCTGATCGATCTTCTTGGCGAAGGCGGCGCGCGCCGCGGGACGGCCGGCGAAGCGATCGATGCCGCGCGCGGTATTCTCGAGCGCATCGAAGCAGAGCGCGCGCAGCCGCGCGTCTCCCGCAAGCGCGCTCCAGTCGGCGGTAAAGGTCAAATGCACGCGGCGCGAATAGGCCAGGTGTTCGGCCTCGTCGTCGGCGGCGTTCTGCATGTCTTCGAGCGAGACCATGCCGAGCGAGGGCGGAAGAGAATCTCCGGTGCGCTCCGCCGGAACGCCGTCCGGCTCGTCATCGGTGTAGAGCGTCATGCCGCCCCAGCCTGCGACGCGGATCGCCGTCGAGCCGGAATCGTATTTCAGCACGCGTCCGCCGAGCGATACGCGATCGACGTAAAGCACATAGACTTCGGGATCGCCCGACAGCCGCAGCAGGAATTTGTCGCCATAGCGGTCGAGGGTGAAGTTCGCCTCGCCCGCATCGTAGCTTCCCGGCTCGATGACGCCGAGACGCTCCTGGTTGAGGCGCGAGCTCATTTCGTCTTGCGCGAATGCTGTCGATGACAGCGCGCACAAAAGAAGAGCGATCCCGATTCTGGGCATCGGTTTCATTATTCTCTTGGCCCCGCTCAGCCCGCGAGCGCGGTTCGCGCGCGATCCCCGCCGCGATTTGGCGCAAGGAATGGGGCGATTTTATGCCCGCGCCGCGGCGGCCTCGCGCCCGACCGTTGGCAAGGGTCCGAAGGCGGGCGCCGCTCGCGCCCAACCGCCGCGCGCGAAAGGCTGGTTAAAGATCTGCGAAATTTCCGCCGCGTCCTTTTCCGGAGGCGAAGGCTTCCGCGCCGGCCAGCGATTCGCCGCTCGCTAGCGTCGCGGCCCCGAGCGCGAATTCATTGGCCATGGCCGCCGCGAAATCGCGGCCGAATTGTTCGTATACGGATTTTCTGTCGCTGTTCAGGCAGATCTGCGGAAAGCGCGCGATCTCGCGGGCAAGCTTCTCCGCCTCGCTCCGGCTCTCGCCTCGTTTCGAAAGGCGGTTGGCCAGGCCCATGGCGAAGGCTTCCATCGCGCCGACCGGCCGTCCGGTGAGGATCATGTCGAGGGCGCGCGACTGGCCGATCAGCCTTGGCAACCGCACAGTGCCGCCGTCGATCAGCGGCACGCCCCAGCGCCGGCAATAGACGCCGAAGATCGCGTCCTCCTCGACCACGCGCAGGTCGCACCACAGCGCAAGTTCGAGCCCGCCCGCGACGGCAGGGCCGGCGATCGCCGCGATCACAGGTTTCGACAGGCGCATGCGCGTCGGCCCCATCGGCGCGTCGCCGGCGAGCGGTTCGGGCGGCGTCTGCGGCGGAACAAGGCGGTTGCCGCCGCCCGCGGCCAGCGCCTTCAAGTCCGCGCCTGCGCAGAAGACGCCGCCGGCGCCCCAGAGAACCGCAACCTTCGCCGTCGCGTCGCGTTCGAAGGACAGAAAGGCTTCGACGAGGGCTTCCGCGGTCGCTCGGTCGACGGCGTTGCGCGCGCGCGGCCGGTCGAGGATGACGGTCGCAATCTCGCCGCTGCGTTCGATGCGCACGCTGTTGTCATCGCTCATGGCGGTCCCCAAGGACTTGCGCGCCGCCAACCGCGTTCGGCGCTTTGGAGCCGCCCGATCGCACCCGCCGGTTCGACGCATGTTAATCCCAATTCGCTTGGCTTTGCGCCGGAATCTGACTAAACCGGCGCGGTCCGAATCCCCAAGCGAAGGACGCTCCCCGTGACCGCCAGCCTCGACACGTTCAGGTCCCGCCGCACGATGACGGCGGGCGGAAGGACCTATTCCTATTTCAGCCTTCCGGCAGCGGAGAAGAACGGACTCAAGGGCATATCGCGATTGCCCTATTCCTTGAAGGTCCTGCTCGAAAATCTCCTGCGCCACGAGGACGGCAAGACGGTGAAGGCCGAGGATATCCGCGCCGTCGCCGCCTGGCTTCAGAGTCGCACCTCCGAACGGGAGATCGCCTTCCGCCCGGCGCGGGTGCTGATGCAGGACCTCACCGGCGTGCCCGCCGTCGTCGATCTGGCGGCGATGCGCGACGCGATGAAGACGCTCGGCGGCGATGCGGAGAAGATCAATCCTCTCGCCGAGGTCGACCTTGTCATCGACCATTCGGTGATGGTCGACAATTTCGGCCGCCGCGATTCCTTCAAGAAGAATGTCGGCATCGAATACGCGCGCAACATGGAGCGCTATCAGTTCCTGCGCTGGGGCCAGGAGGCCTTCGCCAATTTTCGCGTCGTGCCGCCGGGCACCGGAATCTGCCATCAGGTCAATCTCGAATATCTCGCCCAGACCGTGTGGACGCGAAAGGGCAGGGACGCGAAAGGTAAGTCGGTCGAATTCGCCTTCCCCGACACGCTGGTTGGGACCGACAGCCACACCACCATGGTCAACGGATTGTCGGTTCTGGGCTGGGGCGTCGGCGGCATCGAGGCGGAAGCGGCCATGCTCGGCCAGCCGATCTCCATGCTCATACCCGAGGTCATCGGCTTTCGGCTGACGGGCAAGCTGCGCGAAGGGGTCACCGCGACCGATCTCGTCCTCACCGTCACCGAGATGCTGCGCAAGAAGGGCGTGGTCGGAAAGTTCGTGGAGTTCTACGGACCCGGCCTCGACGAGATGGCGCTCGAAGACCGCGCCACCATCGCCAACATGGCGCCCGAATATGGCGCGACCTGCGGCTTCTTCCCGATCGACGCGGAGACCGTGCGCTATCTCAAGGACACGGCGCGCAAGGCTTCGCGGATCGCGCTGGTCGAGAAATATGCGCGCGCCCAAGGCCTCTATCGCAGCGCCAGGAGCGCCGATCCCGTGTTCACCGACACGTTGAGCCTCGATATGGCGAGCGTCGAGCCGAGCCTTGCGGGTCCGGCGCGCCCGCAGGACCGCGTGCCGCTCTCGAGCGCGGCGCACAAATTCGCGGAGGCGCTGATCAACGTCTACAAGAAGGAGGCCGAGGCCAGCCGTCGCTCGCGCATCGAAGGCACCGAGCACTCCATCGGCCATGGCGACGTGGTGATCGCCGCGATCACCTCCTGCACCAACACCTCCAATCCCAGCGTCATGATCGGAGCGGGGCTTCTCGCGCGCAACGCCGTCAAGCGCGGGCTCACGGTGAGGCCGTGGGTGAAGACCTCGCTCGCGCCAGGAAGCCAGGTCGTCACCGATTATCTTGCCCGCTCGGGCCTCGACGCCTTCCTCGACAAGCTGGGGTTCCAGCTCGTCGGCTATGGCTGCACAACCTGCATCGGCAATTCCGGGCCGCTGCCCGAGCCCGTGGCCGATGCCATCGTCAAGAACGATCTGGTGACCGCGGCGGTGCTCTCTGGCAACCGCAATTTCGAGGGCCGTGTCCATCCCCAGGTGCGCGCCAACTACCTGGCCTCGCCGATGCTGGTGGTGGCCTATGCGCTGGCGGGTTCGATCAACATCGATCTGACGAAGGAGCCCGTCGGCTACACGCCGAAAAACGAGCCCGTCTATCTCAGGGACATCTGGCCCTCGCCGAAGGAGATTGCCGATACGATCCGCAGAAGCGTGAAGGCCTCGAGCTTCCGCGCGCGCTATGGCGACGTTTTCGACGGCGGCCCAAACTGGAAGAAGGTCAAGGCGCCGAAGGGCAAGACCTACGCCTGGGACATCGGCTCCACCTATGTGCGCAGGCCCCCCTATTTCGACGGCATGACGGTCGCGCCCGCGCCGGTGAAGGAAATCGCGGGCGCGCGCATCCTGGCGCTGTTCGGGGATTCGATCACCACCGATCACATCTCGCCCGCCGGCTCGATCAAGGCGACCTCGCCGGCCGGGATTTATCTGCAGGAGCGCCAGATCCGCCAGCAGGACTTCAACTCCTACGGCGCGCGCCGCGGCAATCACGAAGTGATGATGCGCGGCGCCTTCGCCAATATCCGCATCAAGAACGAGATGATGGGCGGCAAGGAAGGCGGCGACACGATCTATTACGCCCCCGGCGCCGTAACCGGCGAGACCATGTCGATTTTCGACGCGGCGATGCGTTACGCCAAAGACGGCGCCGAAACCGTGGTGATCGCCGGCAAGGAATACGGCACCGGCTCCTCGCGCGACTGGGCCGCCAAGGGCCCGATGCTGCTCGGCGTGCGCGCCGTGATCGCGGAAAGCTTCGAGCGCATCCATCGCTCAAATCTGATCGGCATGGGGGTGGCGCCGCTTGCGTTCGGCGAGGGAAAGACGCGGCGGGACTATCGCTTCACCGGCCGAGAGACGATCGACATACCGGGCCTTTCCGGAAAGATCGCGCCGCGCATGAAGCTCTCGGCGACGGTGCGCTATCCGGACGGCGCCACGGCGGCGATGCCGCTGATGCTGATGATCCTGACGGCGGACGAGGTCGCTTATTTCACCAATGGCGGCATCTTGCCCTATGTGCTGAGAAACCTCCTCGCCGCGTAGGGCGCGCCGCTGCGGCCGGATGGCGCGCGGCGCGTTTGGCGCGCCGGACCAATGGGTTGAAAGCGTTGCGCGGAGCCGTTGCGAGAGCTTCACCGCCTTCAATTTGAAGTGACTGGAGAGGCGCTCTGGCCTTGCCTATGCTGCGGCGGATGACGGTCTGGACCAAAGGACTTGCCGGCGTGATCGCCGCCGCGCTGTGCCTGTGCGCCCTGGCGGCGGTTGCGGCGCCTGCCCGACGTCCAGTCGTCGTCGAGCTCTACACAAGTCAGGGCTGCGCCTCCTGCATACCCGCCGACGCGCTGCTGGCGCGGCTGACCAAGAGGCCCGATCTCATTCCCATGAGTCTTTCGGTCAACTACTGGGACATGCTGGGCTGGAAAGACACGCTCGCCAGCGACGCCAACACCCGGCGCCAGAAAGCCTATGCGCAGGCGATGGGGCGCGGCGCCATCTACACGCCGCAGATCATCGTCGACGGAGTGAGCGACGTCGTCGGCAGCCGCGAACCGCAGGTCGACGCGGCGATCGACGCCCATGAGCGCGACGACGGCGGAGACTGGATTCCCGTCGATCTCAGGGAGACGCGGCAGGAGCTTCTGATTTCCGTCGGCGCCGGGCCCGAGCGCGCGGCGAAACCGCCGGCGACAGTCTGGCTGTTTCATCTGAAGGGCGCGGTCACCGTCGCCATCGGCGGCGGCGAGAATCAGGGCCGGACGATGACCTATCGCAACGTCGTCAGCGATCTGAAAGCGGTGGGCCAATGGAAGGGCGAGCCCCTCGCCATCGATCTTCCTCGCTCTTCGATGGAGGGACTGCCCCACGACGCGGTCGCGGTCGTCGTGCAGAGCGGCGGCTATGGCAAGATCGTGGGCGCGGCGATGCTGAGCCATCCGGACTTCTATCCGTCCGAGTAGCGCGAGCCCGCGCGACGTCCCATATTGCGCGCGTGACGCCAGATTCGCTCCGTCCATGAGCGCCTTCTCGCCGATGCTCGCCGCGGCTGCGATCGCCGGTTGGATCGTGCTTTCGGGAGCGAGGGGCGCGCCTCGGGCTTACGGGCGCATGGCATGCGCGCTGTTCGCCGCGCTCGCCGCCGCCTGCGCGATCGATCCGCGCCTTGCCCAATCGGTGACGCTGATCGCCTCTGCGGTCGCGCCGGCCTTGCTCGCGGCGGCCGCGTTTGCGGCGTTTCGCCGCCCGCCTAGGCCGGCGACCTCTTCTTTGGCGCTTGCGCTCGCCACGGCCGCCGGCATTTTCGCTTCCGCCAGCGGGATCGCGGCGCTCGCCTTCGCGGCGCTCGTGGTCGCCGCCTTGACGACGATCGCGACCGCGCTTCGCGCAATCCGGCGCAGCCCCGCCGCTGCGATTCAGTCGATCGCCTCGTTCACAGCTCTGCTCGCCGGCGCGGCCGCGTTTCTGTCGCAGGGCCGCAGCGCGCAGTCCAGCCTGATGATGTTCTATGCGGCGGGAGCTCTGGGATCGGCGTTGTCGCTTGCGCGCGGATCAGCAGCGACGATCGAAAACCAGCGTCCGATGTCCGCAACCCCGGCGGCCGCGATAGGCGATCCCGGCCAATAGCGCGTCGCAGGCGCTCGCGCGCCCCTCGCCAAGCGCCTGGCCGATGACCTGGGCCGCGAAGGGCGCTTGCAGATCCATTCCGCGCCAACCCGCTGAGGGATCGGCCGTCCCGCTTTGGGACGGCGCGCTGATAGGCCGCTCGCGGCGCGCCTCGTCGGTCCCGTCGCGCCGTTCACCATCGGTCTGCGCGGAACGGCGCGCTTTTTCCAGGCGCTCGAGACGCGCGAGCGTCCTGCGCGCGGCTGCGCTCATCGTTGGATACTGCGCCGCTTCGGTCCCCATGAGAGGCTCCAAAGGCAAAGCGGGCGCCGCGCGGCTTGGTTCCGGCTCCGGCCGCAAAAGTTACGAGTTTTTTAAGGCGGTCCGCGCATTATGCGCCAAAGGCCCGGAATAATCGGGCGGGGTGGTGGATGGTGCTCGGCCCGTCGCGGCAGAATCAAACTGCGGACAAGGTGTCGTCTCTGCGCGCGTTCGACGACGCGGAGCGCGTTCGCCTTGCGCTCGCCAGCGCAGGCGTTCTCTCCTTCTCCTGGACGCTGGCCGACGACCGCATCCTGTGGGACGGGCCCGTCGAAATACTCCCGGATCAATATGGCGCCGACAGCATCGCCAAGGGAAAGACGCTGCTCGCCTCGATCGGGACGGAAAGCCGGGCCAAGCTCGCGGCGGTCGTCGCCACCCGCTCGCGGGCGCCGACGCAATTCCAGATCGAGGTCGAGATCGCCTCGGCGTTGGGTTCTGTGTGGTTCTCCATGCTTGGAGCGCGGATCCCGGACGCCAGCGGCGCCACCGAACGGCTCACCGGCCTGATGCGCGAGATGACCGAACGGCGGCGCGAGCAGCAGCGCCTCACTTATCTTGCGACTCGCGACGAGCTGACCGGCCAGCTCAACCGCAATTCTTTGCGCGCCGAACTGGCCGAGGCCATCGACCGGGCCAAGGCGGAGGAGCGCAGTTGCGCGTTCCTCGTCGCCTCCATCGACCGGCTGGCGATGATCAACGACGCCTACGGCTTCGACGCCGCGGACGAAGTTATCGTCGCGGTCGGCGAGCGTCTGTCGCGCACCTTGCGCTCGACAGACGTGATCGGCCGCACCGCGGGCAACAAATTCGGCGTCATTCTCGGCAATTGCAGCGAACGCGAGATCGCGCTGGTCGCCGACAGGCTGCGCGCGGCGGTGCGCGACCGCATCGTCGACACGCGGGCGGGCATGGTGGCGGCCACCTGTTCAGTCGGCGCGGTGCTCCTGCCGCAGGGCGCCTCGTCCAGCCAGGAGGCGATGCTGCGCGCCGAGGAGACGCTGACCCGCGCGCGCTCGGCCGGCCGCGACGGCTTCGCCGTCTATTCGCGCTCGCCGCAGCTGGAAACCGGACGTTTGCGCCTCATGGGCATCGCCGACGACGTGGTCGCGGCGCTCAAGGACGAGCGGCTGGTCTTCGCCTATCAGCCGATCGTGGAGGCGCGCAGTCGCCGCGTCGCCCATTATGAGTGTCTGCTGAGGATGCGCCGCGAGGATGGGCGCGTTGCGGCGGCGGGCGAGTTCATACCGGCGGCTGAGCAGCTCGGCCTGGTGCGGCTGGTGGACCGGCGCGCGCTCGAGATGACGGTTGCCGCGCTGCACGCCCATCCCGGCGTCGCGCTCGGCGTCAACGTTTCAGGCACGACCGCCGGCGATCCATCGTGGCTGAAATCGTTCATAGACTACGTGCGCGCCAACAGCGCGGTCGCCGAGCGCATGATCGTCGAGCTCACGGAAACTGCGGCGCTGCATCACTTCGAGGAGAACGCCCAGTTCGTCAGCCAGTTGCGCGAACTCGGCTGCCGCGTGGCGATTGACGATTTCGGCGCAGGCTACACCTCGTTCAGAAACCTGCAGATGCTGCGCGTCGACATGGTCAAGATCGACGGCGCCTATGTGCAGGGCCTCGCCACCTCGCCCGACAACCAGATCTTCGTGCGCACGCTCGTCGATCTCGCCAAGAATTTCGATCTCAAGACTGTGGCCGAATGGGTGACCTCGGAGGAGGAGGCCAGGCTGCTCGAAGGCTTCGGCGTCGACTATTTCCAGGGCTACCATTTCGGCAAGCCCTCGCTCGATCTGGCGCCGCTGGAGGCCTGACTATTTGCGCTGGCTGAGCTCGGCGAGCTGCTTGCGCATCGCCTCGATCTCGCTTTTCAGCTCGCTGATCTCGTCGGACGGCCCCGGCTTGGGCTCGGCGCCATTGGCGCGCGCCGGCTCCTCGCCGCGAGGCTTGGGCGCAAAGGGTGAAAACATCTGCATGGCGCGCTCGAACATCGCCAGGTTCTGGCGGGCCATCGTCTCGAGCACCTGGCTGCCGCCGCCGAAAGCCTCGGCGATGCGGTTGCGCATGGCTTCCTGGTTCTTGGCGAAGCTTTCCATCGACATGTCGAGATAGCCCGGGACGAAGCTCTGCAGCGAATCCCCGTAGAGCCGGATGAGCTGGCGCAGGAACTTGATCGGCAGCAGGCTCTGGCCCTTGGCCTCTTCCTCGAAAATGATCTGGGTGAGCACCGAGCGCGTGATGTCCTCGCCGGTGCGCGCGTCGCGCACTTCGAACTCCTGTCCCTCTTTGACCATCTCGCAAAGATGGTCGAGCGTCACATAGCTCGAGGTCCGGGTGTTGTAGAGCCGTCGGTTCGCATATTTCTTGATGACGATCGGCTCGGCCTTGCCCTGTTCTTCCACCATACGTCCAGCGGTTCTGTTACGCAGCGTTTCCGGCGCTCTTGGCGGCGCTTTCCTTCCGCTACAAGAGCATCTGGGCCCTTCAAGGTCCAGCCCTTTTGCGCGATCGCAGCAAAAACCTTCGCGCCGTAAGGAATTCAGGCCTTTGAAATCGCTGGCGGAATTTCTGCCGTTTACCGACGCTCGCAATCGCGGCAATTTGGGCCCATATCGGCAAGAGACCGTTTCAGGAAGCTCCCATGCAAGACGTCGTCATCGCATCCGCCGCCCGCACCCCCGTCGGCTCGTTCAACGGCGCCTTCGCCAATTTGCCGGCCCATGAGCTAGGACGCATCGCCATCGCGGCCGCGCTCTCGCGCGCCAAGCTCGAGGGCGGGCACGTCTCCGAGACGATCATGGGGCAGATCCTCACCGCCGCGCAGGGACAGAACCCGGCGCGCCAGGCGAGCGTCAACGCCGGCATCCCCTACGAGACGCCGGCGTGGATCGTGAACCAGCTTTGCGGCTCCGGCCTCCGGGCGGTGGCGCTCGGCTATCAGCAGATCGTAAATGGCGATGCGAAGATCGTCGTCGCCGGCGGACAGGAATCGATGAGCATGGCGCCGCACGCGGCCCATCTGCGCGCCGGCCAGAAGATGGGCTCGCTCGAATTCACCGATACGATGCTGAAGGACGGATTGTGGGACGCCTTTCACGGCTATCACATGGGCGTGACAGCGGAGAATGTCGCGCAGCGCTGGCAGATCACGCGCGAGATGCAGGACAGATTCGCCGTCGCCTCGCAGAACAAGGCGGAAGCCGCGCGCAAATCCGGCCGCTTCAAGGACGAGATCGTTCCCGTCGCGGTGAAGGAGCGCAAGGGCGAGCGCGTGGTCGACGCGGATGAGTTCATCCGCGACGGCGTCACCTATGAAAGCGTCTCGGGATTGAAGCCCGCCTTCCAGAAGGACGGAACGGTCACCGCCGCCAACGCCAGCGGCATCAACGACGGCGCGGCGGCGGTCGTGCTGATGACGGCCAGCGAGGCGCAGGCGCGCGGCCTTGCGCCGCTCGCGCGCATTGCCTCCTGGGCGCACGCCGGCGTCGATCCCGCGATCATGGGAACGGGGCCGATCCCGGCTTCGCGCGCGGCGCTGAAGAAAGCGGGATGGGAGGCGAAGGACCTCGATCTGATCGAAGCCAATGAGGCCTTCGCGGCGCAGGCCTGCGCGGTGAACAAGGACATGGGCTGGGACCCGGCGAAGGTGAACGTCAATGGCGGCGCCATCGCCATCGGCCATCCCATCGGCGCATCCGGTGCGCGCGTGCTCACCACGCTGCTCCACGAAATGGGCAAGCGCGACGCGAAAAAGGGCCTTGCCACGCTCTGCATCGGCGGCGGCATGGGCATCGCCATGTGCGTGGAGCGGTAGCGGAACGACGCGAAGGGATTTGTCGAAGGCCGCTCGATGCTTCAGCGCCAGCGGTCTCCGGGCTTCTTCAGGAAATTGGAAAAGATATAGTTCCACGGAATCAGGGGAACGAGAATGACGATCGGCGCGATCTCGAAGAAGGATTGGCGCGTATCGGCGTCGACCTGATCGGATAGCCACAACGGCAATGCAATGCCGCACAGCCAGATGGCTTTCCAGAGAAGTTCGTAGACCAGCAGCGGCAGCATCTTCAACGGATAGCGGACCCCCACAATCGACAGGACCGCGAGCGCCAGAAGGAAGCTGTGCGCGACGCCGCTCATCAGCGTCCAATGCGCGCGATGAAGGAACGCCTGAACCTGGATCGAACCCTGTCCGGCGGCAAGGATCGCATAACAGAAACGGAGAACGTAAAGCCGCCAAAGGGCCACGTCGTCGCCGGCGTATGGCGTTGCCAGCGTCGCCATCACTCGACCTCTTTCAGGATTTTCTCGACGCTCGTCATCCGCGTCTTGAGTTCGACGAGTTCGCTCTGGATCGCCGACAGCGTCGCGGCGTTGCCCGACTGCGCGTTTACCGCGTCGAATGCGAGCTTGCGATAGGCCGCCTGCGTCTCGGACTGTACGCCCGCCGCCTTGGCGGCCGCCCAGTATTTGAGTCCGAAGATCGCAAGCGGGGTGCCGGACAAGACGCCGAGGGTGATGAGATAGATGACCGTGGTCATGGCGGTTCCTTTCATTTCCCGGAATCGGTGAGAGTTCTGGCGGCCTGCGCGATGGCCGCCGGGGTGAGTTCGAGGTCGAATTTCGCGACTTCGAAATAGTTGAGCGCCTTGCCGTCGCTCGAGAGCTCCAGCTTCGAGGTGACGAGCCCGGCTTCCTCGAGCTTCTGCAAATGCAGATGCAGCAGCGGGCGGCTGATGCCGACTTCGCGCGCGAGCTGGCTGACATAGTTGCGTCCGCCCTTCGTCAGCGCCGCCACGATCCGCAGCCGATGCGGATTGGCGAGCGCCGAAAGCGCGGCGAGCAACCGGTCTCCCGTCAAGGCCAACAAAAACTCCGTCGGACATATGTCAGAAATATCTTACACATGATAGTCGGAATTTCAAGAGCGGCGGCGGCGATTGTGTTGAAAGGCTTACGTCGCCGGCCCCGCGGCCTTGAAGCGGCCGCCGATGCGCGCCCGGATCGCCCAGAACAGCATGAATCCGAGCGGGGCGAGCCCGAGCGCGAGCAGGATTTTCGAGCCGTGCATCCACACCGGCATCACCTTCTGCTGGCCGAGAAAGAACGATCCCGCCGCGAAGAAGAAGGCGAAGCACATCCGCCAGAGATGGCGCGCAATCCTGGCCACGCCCGTCAGCCCGCCTTTCACGAGAACTCTCAGATCGAGCGCGGCCAGCAACGCCGAGACGCCTGCGAAGACGAAGAACATCGAGGGATGGTAGCCGTCGAAGACGCGGGCGGGGCTGCTCTCGGCCTTGAAGCCCCAGAACAGGAACAGCGCGCCGATGCAAAGTGGAATCAGGAACGACACGCGTTCGAACGCGCCGATCGCGCCCTCTGGCCGCTTGACCGTCATATAGGCGGACAGCACGAGATAGAAGGCGAGTGCGCCGCCGGCCACGTTTGCGATCTGTCCCGGAAGCTGGCCGAGCAGCGACGCCGCGAGATAGACGGCGACGGCGGTCCCGATCAGCATGGCGCCGACGAATACCGCGCCGACATTGCGATGCAGCCTTCCGCCCTTGGCCGAGAGCACCGCCGTATAGCCGGCGAGAATGCCGATGCAGCCCGCGGCGATATGCACCACCACCCACGGCATGTAGGGATGGACGGGCGGCGGGAACGGGGTCATGCGGCCTCCGCCGCCGCAGGCTTTTGCGCGAGCGACAATGCGAACCCGGCCAACGTCAGGCCGAGCAGCGCGAGATTGACATAAAAGCCGATGGGATGGCCGCCATAGCCGCCGCTGCGGGACATGGAGTGAATGCTCGCCACGACGCGGCTTCCGGCCTGCTCCAGCAGCAGCGTCAGCAGCATCAGCGGAATCATGGTGCGATAGCGGATCAGCGCCACAAGGCTCAGAAGCGGAACGACGAGCAGATACATCCCGAGCAGCGCGAACATCTCCACGGCCGTTTCTGCGGCGCCCGCGCCGTAGGAGGCGAGCGGTATGCCGTCCGCCCGGACCATCGTCTCGCTCGTATTGAGCAGGGACTCCAGGCCTTGCGCCGCCTTGGCGAAGGCGACGAACCCCAGGCACGCCATTGCCAGCCAGTGCCCGCGATAATTGTTGTCGAAACTCCTTGGAAACAGCCTGCCGAGCATGTGCGCCTCCCCCGGGCCGCCTTGGCTTGCCGCCCGCTCCCGTCGTACCTAGGTCTAAATAGGGGCCATTGATCCGATGCCCATGACTTCCGGCGCCAAAAACGTGATTTCACGCGCCAACCGCGGGATGAGGGGCCGTGAACCCACGATCGCCGCGGGCTTTGCGCGCGCCCTGGTCGATCTTGCGGTATCGAAAGGGGCGGATCGCGCGGCGCTGATCGATCGCGCCGCAATCGCCTCCGCGGTCCTCGAGGACCAGGACAATCGCATCTCGTTTGCGGCCTACAAGGCGCTGATGCGCGCGGGCCAGACTCTGTCTGGCGATCCGGCGCTGGCGCTGCATTTCGGCGAGGCGTTCGAGATGGCGGAGCTTTCCATCGTCGGACACATCGGCATGGCCTGCGCCAATTGGGAGGAGGCCTTCGAACAACTCGGCCGCTTCGGCCAGCTGATCATCGACATTCCCGTCGACGATCCGGCGGGCCGCCGCCTCGTCATCGAACGCGAAGGAGGCCGCGTCTGGATGAGGGATACGCGAACCGATCCCAACGAATTTCCGGAGTTGACCGAGTCCTCCTTCGCGCGGATGGCGGCGGCCAGGCATGCAAGGCGGTCGGGCGTACATGTCGTGCGGGAAATCCACGTCACGCACAAGCCGCCCGCCTATCGCGGCGAATACGAACGGGTGTTCGAGCTTCCGGTGATTTTCGGGAGCGACCGCAACGCGCTTCTCATGAAGGACGATTCGTTCCTGTCGCTGCCGATCGCCAATTCCTCGCGCTATGTCTTCGGCGTCTTCAGCGCGCGCGCGGAGGATCTGCTCAAGAAGCTCGAAAGCGCCACGACAATCCGCGGTCAGGTCGAGGCGCTGCTGATGCCGGTTCTGCACAAGGGCGACGCCAGCATGGATGCGATCGCCGAGAGGATGGCGCTAAGCCGGCAGACGCTGCTTCGCCGGCTGAAGGACGAAGGCGCCACATTCGAGAAGGTTCTGGACGAATTGCGCCACCGCCTTGCGCTCGACTATCTCGGCGCGAAGAAGGTGTCGGTGAACGAGGCCGCCTATCTCGTGGGATTTTCCGATCCCGCGGCGTTTTCCCGCGCGTTCAAGCGCTGGACCGGCTCCAATCCGCGCGCTTATCGCGCCGGCAACCATGACGCAGGCGCGTAGTTGCCTTTGCCGGGGGGAACGGGACAATGGCGCATGACCGACGTCTACACCGAAGATTCGGATGAGTACGGCTCGCGCCCCGGCGCGCTCGACCAATTGCGGGCGGATGTCGCGCGCACCAGGCATCGCCTGGAGCGGCGCATTCAGTCGTCCGCTTCGGATGCGATGGATGAGACGCGCATGCTGGTGCGCCGCGCGCAGCACCGCATAAATTCGCAGCTGGGCGTCTTCGCCCTCATCGCGCTCTGCGCCGGCGTCACGCTGGGCCTGCTGGCCGCGGCCGTGTTTCGCGGGCGCGCGCCGCACGCGCGCGAATGACCGCCCGTTCTGGCCTTGGGCCCGGCTTCTGTTCTAGGCTGGCCGAAAGAACAGAATTCAGGGAGCGGACATGGCAAGGGTTGCGATCGTCACAGGCGGCACGCGCGGCATCGGCGAGGCGATTTCCGTCGCGCTGAAGAGCGCCGGCTACAAGGTCGCCGCGAACTACTGCGGCAATGACGACCGCGCCAAGGCGTTTTCCGAAAAGGTCGGCATCGGCGTCTACAAGTGGGACGTGGCCGATTTCGACGCCTGCCAGAACGGCGTGAGGGCGGTCGAAACCGATCTCGGACCTGTCGACATCGTCGTCAACAACGCCGGCATCACCCGCGACGGCACCATGCGCAGAATGCAGCGCTCCGGCTGGGACGAAGTCCTCGACACCAATCTCGGCGGCTGCTTCAACATGTGCAAGGCGGCGTGGGAGGGGATGCTTGCGCGCGGCTTCGGGCGCGTCGTGAACATCGGCTCGATCAACGGCCAGGCGGGGCAATACGGCCAGGTGAACTACGCCGCGGCCAAGTCCGGCATCCACGGCTTCACCAAGGCTCTGGCGCAGGAGGGCGCGGCCAAGGGCGTCACGGTGAACGCCATTGCGCCGGGCTATATCGATACCGACATGGTGGCCGCGGTGCCCGCCGACGTGCTTGAGAAGATCAAGGCGCGCATTCCCGTCGGCCGCCTCGGCAAGGCGGAGGAGATCGCGCGCGGCGTTCTCTTCCTGGTCGCCGACGACGCCGGCTTCATCACCGGTTCGACCCTGTCGATCAACGGCGGCCAGCATATGTATTGAGCCTTGCTGGCCTTGTGCTTCGGCACGCGCATGCTTCGACAAGCTCATGCTTCGACAAGCTCACCATGAGGGGTTATGCAGTGTCCTCGCCCTGAGCCTGTCGAAGGGTGAGGGGATTCTTTGATGCCGCTTCGTGTCGAGATCGCCAGCCTCACCGCCATTCGCGGCGGGCGAGTGCTGTTCCGCGATCTGAGCTTTGCGGTCGAGGCCGGCGAGGCGCTTTGCGTCGAAGGCGCGAACGGCTCTGGCAAGACGTCGCTGCTGCGCCTTATCGCGGGTTTTCTTGCGCCTGCGGCCGGCGCCATCCGCATCGGCGATGTTGCGGAGGCTGAGGAACGCGGCAAGCTCGTGGGATGGCTCGGCCATCAGGACGCGGTGAAGCCGCAGATGACGGTGCGCGAGACGCTCGCCTTTTTTGCGCAACTCTATCGAAGCGATGGCGAAGTCGGCGATGCGATGGAAGCGGTGGGCCTTGCGCCGCTCGCCGATCTTCCGGGCCAGTATTTGTCCGCGGGACAGAAGAAGCGTCTGGCGCTGGCCAGGCTTTCGCTCTGCGATCGTCCCGTGTGGCTGATTGACGAGCCGCTCGCCTCGCTCGACGCCTCGGGCAAACGGATCGCAGCGGAGATGATCGCGGCGCATTGCGGGCAGGGCGGGATCGCGCTCGTGGCTACGCATGAGCCGCTGGGCGTCGGCTGCGCCAGGCTGTCGCTGTGAGCGCGCTGGTCCTGCGCGATCTCAGCCTTGCCGCGCGGGCGGGCGGCGGGGCGGCGCTGGCGCTGGCCTTCTTCGCCATGGTGGCGACGCTGGTGCCGCTTGGGGTCGGCTCCGATCTGGCTCTGCTCGCGCGGATCGCGGGAGGGGTTTTGTGGGTGGCCGCCGCGCTGGCGGCGCTGCTCGCGCTCGATCGGCTGTTCCAGGCCGACTTCGACGACGGCTCGCTCGACCTCATCGCGCTTTCGCCCCATTCGCTCGAGGCGGTCTCCTTCGCAAAGATCGTGGCGCACTGGCTGGCGACCGGGCTGCCGCTCGCGATCCTTTCGCCGCTGCTGGCGCTTCTCTTCGGCCTGCCGGCGCCGGCGATCCTGGCCCTGTTCGTATCGCTCATGATCGGAACCCCGGCGATCAGCGCGGTTGGCGCCCTCGGAGCAAGCCTGACGCTCTCCATCCGCCGCGGCGGCCTGATCCTGCCGCTCCTCGTATTGCCCCTTATATCGCCGGCGGTGATATTCGGCGCAGGAACGGTGCTGGCGGTTCTGGACGGGCTCCACAATGGCGCGTTGCCGCTGCTCGGAGCGTTTTCGCTGGCGGCCTGCGCCCTTTCGCCGTTTGCCAGCGCCGCCGCGGTAAGGCTCAATCTCGCAAGCTAGACCTGACGATGCTGCGCTACGCCAATCCCGCCCGCTTCATGCAGCTCAGCGCCGCGCTGCTGCCCTGGCTGTCGGGCGCGGCGGCCGCCCTGATCGCGCTCGGCCTTTATCTCGGTCTGGTGGCGGCCCCGCCCGACTATCAGCAGGGCGACACGGTCCGCATCATGTTCATCCACGTGCCGGCCGCATGGGTCGCGATGATGGCCTATGGCGTAATGGCGGCGGCCTCGCTCATAGGACTTGTCTGGCGCCATCCGCTCGCCGACGTAGCCGCCAAGGCCGCAGCGCCGCTCGGCGCGGCGTTCACCGCGCTCGGCCTCATCACCGGTTCGCTCTGGGGCAAGCCCATGTGGGGCGCCTGGTGGGTCTGGGACGGGCGGCTGACCTCGTTCCTTCTGCTTCTGTTCCTCTATCTCGGCTACATCGCGCTCTGGAACGCGATCGAGGACGAGACCAGGGCCGCGCGCGCGGCGGCGATCCTGGCGCTGGTCGGCGCGGCCAACCTTCCCATCATCGAATTCTCGGTCGATTGGTGGACGACGCTCCACCAGGGAGAGAGCATCGTTCGCGCCGGCGGTCCGCTGATATCGGCGGTCTTCCTCTGGCCCCTTTTCGCCATGGCGCTCGGCTACACGTTGCTGTTCTTCGTCCTCTGGCTGTTGCGCATCCGCACCGAGATTTTCGAGCGCCGCGCGCGCAGCCTGATGCTGGAAGGCGCGCCATGAGCGGGTTCTGGGCTATGGGCGGCTATGCGGCCTATGTGTGGCCGGCCTACGCGATCTCGTTTCTGGGACTTGCGGGCGCCGTCGCGCTCACGGTCAGGGCCCATGCGCGGGCCCGCGCTCGACTTTCCGCGCTCGAGGGGCGCAATAAATGAGACGCTTTCTCTATGTTGCGCCGGCGCTCGCTTTCGCGGCCGTAGCGTTTTTTCTGTTTCACAGCCTGTCGCAATCGCCGGATCGGGCGCTTCCGTCGCCGCTCATCGGCAAGCACGCGCCCAAGCTCTATCTGCCTGCGCTCGATGCGGCGACCAAGGGGTTCGGACCGCGCGAGCTCAGCGCCGGCCACGTCACGGTCGTCAACGTGTTCGCATCCTGGTGTGCGCCCTGTCGCAGCGAAGCGCCGATCCTCGAGCGCCTGGCCCGCGACGACCGCTTCGCGCTCTACGGCGTCGCGCAAAAGGACACGCCCGCCCGCGTTCGCGCGTTCCTCAAGGACGTGGGGGATCCCTTTCAGCGCATCGCGCTCGACGCCGACGGGCGCGCCGGGATCGAATGGGGCGTCTATGGCGTGCCGGAGACCTTCGTTGTCGATGGGCGCGGGATCATTCGCGCCCGCATCGTCGGCGAGATCACCCCTCAGCTGCTCGACCGCGAGCTCATGCCGGCGATCCGCGAAGCCGAGCGCGCGTCCTAGCTCGGGCTCCCCCGCGTTCAGGTTTTGGAAACCATGATCTGGCAGCGTGGGCGCGCGATGCAGATCAGTCCGCACAATCTACTTCTGGCCTCGCAGTACGGCGCGCGCAACGCGCAGCGTCCGGCGGGCGCTGCGGCCGCGCAGGCGCCGGCGGCGCGCGAAACTGGCGGTTTTGCGCCGCTCTCTTTCAAGCGGATCGAGCCCGAGCCGCGGGCGGTCGAGGCGGCGCCGGAGGAACCGGCGGCGCGGCCGGGCGCACGGCTCGATATTCGCATTTAAGACAGAGGCTTAGCGTCGCCGGCGGGCGGGCTGCTTGCGGCGCGGCTTGGCGCCTCCGTTCATCGCATGGGCTTCCGCGGCGCTGGCGATCTGTGTCAGAAGCTTGACGAATTTGGCGCGGTCGGGAAGCGGCAAAGGATCGAGAAGCGCGCGCTCGGCCCGATCCGCGGCGAGGCGCGCCGAACGCAGAGCCCGCCGCCCGTTCGGCGTGATGGCGACCGCGTTGGCGCGCTGATCTTCCTGCGTGCGCTCGCGCGACAGCAGGCCCCGCTCCACCATCCGCCGCGCCATCTCCGCGAGCGTCGAGCGGTCGATGCCGGTCATCTCCACGAGCGCAGTCTGACTGACGCCTTCGTTGTGCTCGAGCGCGGCGAGCACGGTGAATTGCTGCGGCGTAAGTTCGCGCGCTCCCGCCTCCATCGCGTAGAGGTCGCCGAAATATTGCTGGCAGCGGCGAATGAGATGAGAAGGCGCCTGTGCGAGATCGAATCCCCCGTTCGGTCTGCGCTGCATCTTCATGAGACACCCCCGGAATTGTCGAACGGCTCGGCCGACGTTTTCGTTCGCCGGTTCTTTTGCAACTACCCGCGAGACGCCGGGTGATCCCATTTCAGATACGCTCGCGCCGAGAGAATAGACATGTGCAGGCGCGGCGACAACACTTGTCTAACGCGTTTGCGCATCGATTGGCAATCGCCGCATTTTGAAACATGGCGCCGCCCGTCGCGGCGCGACGGCGCACGCGCATCGGGGCCACGTTCTTTAGCGGCTCGCCATCGCGAACACACAATGGAATGACTTTCCCTCGGCGAACGCAGCGATTTCCCGCGCATCGCGCCAATCCGGTTGCGGAACGCGCCGCCTCTCGATCGCCGCAGCGTTCGCGATGGGAAGGCAATCCGTAGACGGACGTGATCGCCCGGCGGTCCCCAGGTTCAAAGGACGTGCGGCCTAAGGCCCTTTCGGTCGTTTCTCTTCCTGTTGGTGGCGCAGCAGAAAGGGCGCCTGCGAAAGCGAAAACAGGAGAATGAGCGGCATCACGCCCCAGACCTTGAAATCGACCCAGATCGCTTCGGAAAAGGTGCGCCAGACGATTTCATTGGCGACCGCCAGCGCAAGAAAGAAAATTCCATACCGCAGCGTCAGGGTTCGCCACGCGCGTTCGGGCATCTCAAAGCCGAGCGAGAGAAGATATTTGAGAAACAGCCGGTTGTAGTAGAGCCCGCCCAGCAGCGTCAGCCCGAACAGCGCATAAAGCGCCGTCGGCTTCATTTTGATGAAAATTGCGTTCTTGAGATAAAGCGTAAGCCCGCCGAAGATCACAACCAAGACGGCGGTCATGATGGGAACGGGCGAGAGCTTGCGTTCAAGCAGGTAGTCGAGCGCAAGCGCCGCCAGCACCGCCGCCATGAAGACGCCGGTCGCGACATAGATGTCCGAGAATCTGTAGGCGATGAAGAAGACGAAGAGGGGACCCAGGTCGAGCGCGAGACGGCGAAGCTGCGGGTTCATGCGGCGCCTGTGAGAATCTTGGCGAAATTTCGCGCGTCGAACGCCTGCAAATCGTCCTCGCCTTCGCCGACGCCGATGAAATGCACCGGCAGCCCGAATTTCGCGGCCAACGCGACCAGGATGCCTCCCTTCGCGGTGCCGTCCAGCTTGGTCATCACAAGTCCCGTCACCCCGGCGGTCGAACGGAACGCCTCCACCTGGGCGATCGCATTCTGGCCCGTCGTGGCGTCGAGAACCAGAAGAACGGCGTGCGGCGCCGACGGATCGAGCTTGCGCAGGACGCGCAAGATCTTTTCTAGCTCTGCCATCAGCCCGGCCTTGTTCTGCAGCCGCCCGGCCGTGTCGATGATGAGGACGTCCGCCGATTGGGAGCGGGCGCGCGACAGCGCGTCATAGGCGAGCCCCGCCGCATCGGCGCCCGCTGCGCCCGTCACGACGTCCGCGCCGGCGCGCTCCCCCCAGATCGAGAGTTGCTCGATGGCCGCGGCGCGGAAGGTGTCGCCGGCGGCCAGTACGACCCGGTTGCGTTCGCGCCCGAAACGCCAGGCCAGCTTGCCGATGGTCGTCGTCTTGCCCGTGCCGTTCACGCCCGCGACCAGGATCACGAAGGGTTTCCTCGCCCGGTCGATGGTGAGCGGCTGCTGTACGGGCGTCAGGATCTTCGCGATCTCGGCCGCCAGCATCTGTTTCAGGTCGTAGTCCGATATCGAGACGTCGTAGCGATCGCGCGCAATGGCCTGTGCGATGCGGCTGGCCTGCTCTGCGCCGAGATCGGCCTTGATCAGCGCCTCCTCCAGTTCGGCGACGGTCGTCGCATCGAGCTTTCGGTTGGTGAAGATGCCCGCGATATTGTCGCTGAGGCCCCGCGTCGAGCGCGACAATCCTTCTTTCAGCCGCTCGAACAGGGTGAGCGGGGGTGGGGCTTCGCCGAAATCTCTCATGCTGCGATCGGATGCTTGTCTTCGATGTGGGAAATCCGGACCTCGACCAGCGCGCCCGGCCGAACGTCACTGGCCTGCCCGCGGACGCGCGCTCCGAGCCTGACCGGCATGAAGCAGGGCGTGCGGCCCAGATCGGATTTTTCCATCAGCAGCGTCTGCTGCGTGCCGATCAGCGCCGCCTGGCGCGCCGCAAGCGCCCGTTCGCCCTTCGAGCGCAGCCGCGCGGCCCGCTCCCGGACGATGTCGCCGCGCACTTGCGGCATGCGCGCGGCGGGCGCGCCCTTGCGCGCGCTGAAAGGAAAAACGTGCAGGAAGGTGAGCCCGGCATCGTCCACGAGTTTGAGCGAGTTCTCGAACATGGCCTCCGTCTCGGTGGGAAAGCCCGCGATCAGATCGGCGCCGAAGGAGGCCTCCGGCCGCAGCCGGCGCACCTCGTCGCAGAACCGGATCGTGTCCGCGCGGCCATGGCGGCGCTTCATGCGCTTGAGGATCATGTCGTCGCCGGATTGCGCCGAAAGGTGGAAATGGGGCATCAGCCGCTCTTCCTCGGCGATGGCGCGCATCAACTCCGCATCGGCCTCGATGGAATCGATGGAGGAGAGCCGCAGCCGCTTCAGGCCGGGAACGAGCTTCAGGATCTTGCGCGTCAGCGCGCCGAGCGTGGGCCGTCCCGGAAGGTCCGCGCCGTAGGCGGTGATATCGACGCCGGTGAGCGCGATTTCCGCAAAGCCCTTGCCGGCAAGACGCCGCGCTTCTTCGACGACGGCGCCCATCGGCACGCTGCGCGAATTGCCGCGGCCGAAGGGAATGATGCAGAAGGTGCAGCGATGGTTGCAGCCGTTCTGGACTTGGAGAAACGCGCGCGCGCGGCCGTCGAAGCTGTCGACAAACTGGGGCGCGGTCTCTTTCACCGACATGATGTCGTTGACGCGCACGCGCTCGGCCGTCTCGATGTCGCGGAAGAAGCGGGCGTCGAGCTTCTCGGCGTTGCCGAGCACGGCGTCGACCTCGTTCATGGCGGAATATGTTTGCGGCTCGGTCTGTGCGGCGCAGCCGGTGACGAGGATCCTGGCGGAAGGATTCTCGCGCCGGGCCCTGCGGATCGCCTGGCGCGACTGGCGCACCGCCTCGGCGGTCACCGCGCAGGTGTTGACGATGACGGCGTTGTCGAGGCCGGCTTCCCGGGCGCGGGCCTTCACCGCCTCCGATTCATAAGCGTTCAGCCGGCAGCCGAAGGTCACGACTTCGATCACGATGCGAAATTCCCGAGATCGATTTCGCCGCGGAACGACAAGGTCGCCGGACCCGTCATGAGAATGTGGCCGTCGCTCTCGCGCAGCTCGATCGAAAGCGTTCCGCCGTCGAGCGCGACATCGACCTTGCGGCTCACAAGGCCCCGCCTGTGGGCGGCGGCGACCGCGGCGCAGGCGCCGGTCCCGCAGGCGCGTGTAATACCCGCGCCGCGCTCCCACACCCGCATGCGCAGATGGCCGCGGTCCTTCACCGTGACGAACTCGACATTGACGCGCTCGGGAAAGAGCAAATGGGTTTCGATGCGCGGGCCGAGGCTCGAAACGGGCGCGGTGTCGGCGTTGCCTTCGAAGAGCACGCAATGGGGATTGCCGACATTGACGGCCGCCGCGCGATAGGTCTCGTGGCCGAGCGCGATGACGAAGTCGTTGGTGTTTTCGGGCCGCGCCAGCGGGATTTCGTCCCAACCAAAGCGCGGCGCGCCGATGTCGATGGTCACCCGCCCGCCCCCGGCGTCTTCGCACAGAAGTGGGCCGCCTGGCGTATGTAGGGCGATGCGGTCGCAATCCTTCTCTTCCATCAGCAGTCGGGCCACGCAGCGCGCCGCGTTGCCGCAGCTTTCGACTTCGCCGCCATCGGCATTGTAGATGCGCATGGCGGCGTCGAAGCCGTTCGCGCCCTCGCCGACGACGATCACCTGATCGCAGCCGACGCCGAGGCGGCGGTCCGCCAGCGCCTTCGCGCTCGCGGCATCGAGCGCAAGCCGCTCGCGTCGCGCGTCGAACACGACGAAGTCGTTGCCCAGCCCGTGCATTTTCAGGAAGGCGGTCATGGGGCCTATATAGGCGGATCGACCCGCCCCGGCCAGTGGCGTTCACGAAGGCGACAACGGGCTTTCATAGCGCGCTCGCCCTGTGGCAAGGGATGGGCGGGAACGCCAGGTCCTTCGAGAGGAATCCGCTCCATGTTAGTGTCGAAAATCGCGTTAGGACTCGCCGCCGCCGGGATTGCGTTCGCGGCCGTGGCCGCCGGGGCGCCCGACAACGATCCGTATCTCTGGCTTTCGGACATTCACGGCGACAAGGCGCTCGCCTGGGTCAAGGAGCAAAACGTAAGGAGCGAGGCGGTCCTCAAGGCCGATCCGCGCTATGAGGCGATGCGCGCCGCGATCCTCCAATCGCTCGACATCAAGGATCGCCTGCCGCTCGGCCGGATCGAGCGCGGCCGGCTCTACAATTTCTGGCAGGACGCCGATCACGTGAGGGGAATCTGGCGCCGCGTGGCGGTGAGCGATCTCGGCGCCGCGGCGCCTCCGTGGGAGATTCTGCTCGACGTCGACAAGCTCGACGCCGACATGAAAAAGGACTGGGTTTTCCAGGGCGCGCGCTGCGCGCCGTCGCAGACGCGTTGCCTTGTCCGCCTTTCGCCCGGCGGAAGCGACGCTTCCGAAGTGCGCGAATTCGATCCGGCGACGCATGCGCTTCTCGCCGACGGCTTCACGCTGCCGGCCGCCAAGTCGAACGCGGACTATCTCGACGACGATCACATCCTGTTCGCGACCGATTTCGGGCCGGGCACGATGACCAAATCCTCCTATCCGCGCATCATGAAGCTGTGGACCCGCGGAACGCCTCTCTCGGAAGCCAAGACGGTGTTCGAAGTCGGACCCGACGACATCGCCGTGCGGGCCCTCGTGCTTGCGAGGCCGGACGGTCTGACGACGAAGGATTCGACGGTTCTCATCGAGCGCGGAGTCACCTTTTTCCAGAACGAATACTTTTTCCTCAGCCGCGACGGCGTGACGAAGAAGCTGCCCGCGCCATTGGGCGCCGAGCTTCATGGCATGACCAAGGGCAATCTCATCTTCACGCTGCGCGGCGACTGGGGGGTCGGCAGGCAGGTCTTTCGCCGCGGTTCGCTGGTAGCGTTCTCGCTCGCCGATTATCTGAAGGATCCAAAGCGGCCGAAGGTGACGCTGCTGTTCCGGCCCGACTCGCATTCGACCGTCGACACGGTCGCGGCGGGCAGGGACGCCGTCTATGCGTCCGTTTATCGCGACGTGACGGGCAGCGTTCATGCCTTCCGGCCCGACGGGAGCAAATGGACCGAAGCGGTTCTCGATCTGCCCAAGGGCGGCTCGACGGCAGTGGTCAGCGCCGATGACTGGAGCGCCGAGGCGCTTCTGACCTATGAGAGCTTCCTCGATCCGCCAGCCCTTTACGCGACGAGCGGCGGCGACAGCGCGGCGAAGCTGCGCGCCCAGTCGCCACTGTTCGACGCCGGCGACATGACGAGCGAGCAATTCTGGGTCAAATCGAAAGACGGCGCGCCGGTTCCCTATTTCCTCATTCACAAGAAAAATGCGAAGCGCCCGGTTCCGACCATTCTTTATTCCTATGGCGGCTTCGAGCTTTCGCTCACGCCCTGGTATTGGAACGACGGCCATCGCCCGCTCGATGCGGGGCAGGTGTGGCTGTCGAAGGGCGGCGCCATCGCCGTCGCCAATATCCGCGGCGGCGGCGAGTTCGGGCCGCGCTGGCACCAGGCGGCGCTCAAGCAGAACCGCCAGAAGGCGTTCGACGATTTCGCCGCCGTCGGCAAAGACCTCGAAGCGCGCGGGTTTACGACGCCCGCTCATCTCGGCATCGTGGGCGCGTCGAACGGCGGCGTGCTCACCACCGTGACGATGACGCAGCATCCCGAGCTTTTGAACGCCGTGGTCTGCCAGCGCCCGCTGGTCGACATGCTGCGCTACACCCATTTCGGCGCGGGCGCCTCATGGGTGGCGGAATATGGCGATCCCGACAAGCCGGAGGACCGCGCCTATATCGAGAAATATTCGGCCTATCAGAACGTCAAGCCGGGCGTGAAATATCCGGGCGTCCTCTTCATCACCGAAACCAGCGACGATCGGGTGACGCCGATCTGGGCGCGCATGATGGCCGCGAAGATGGAGGATCAGGGCCATGACGTTCTGTTCAACGAATCCAGCGAAGGCGGCCACGGCCCCGGCTCCACCAATGCCGCCCAGGCCGACATGTGGGCGTTGAGTTATACCTATCTGGCGCAGCGGCTGGGGTTAGCGAAGTAGTCGATATGAAAACTCACCATGGCCGGGCTTGACCCGGCCACCCAGCAGGCCGCGCGTCGGCGCGGCCAATGACTCATTTCAACTTATGCGGTAGATTGCCGCGATGGGCGGCGGCTATGTCTACATCATGGCGAGCAAGCGGAACGGCACGCTGTACACCGGCATCTGCGGCGACCTCTACACCCGAATTCCAGCGCATCGTGAGGGCCGTGGATCTGAGTTCTGCAAGAAATACAACGTGACGCGATTGGTCTGGTTCGAACATCATCCGCTATATACGGACGCCATTCAGCGGGAGACGAACATCAAGCGCTGGAATCGGGCTTGGAAATTGGCGCTTATCGAGAAAATGAATCCGAATTGGGAGGATCTGTTTGAGACTTTGGACGTGTGAGTCTTTCGCGGC
>DASZRM010000091.1:0-10585 GCA_035549135.1 Rhizomicrobium sp.
TGGGTGAAGGAGCAGACCTATCTCGATCTCGGCTACGCCGAGCAGCTCTACACGTTCGGCGACCGCGGCCGCCACCTTGTCAAGCCCGGCGAAGGGCCGCGCGTGGTCAGCGTCGGCTATCTGGCGCTCACGCGCGCCTCCGGAGAACTCAAGGCCCCCGACACGCTCTGGCGCGATTGGTACCGCTATTTCCCGTGGGAGGATTGGCGCGGCGAACGGCCGGTCGTGATCGCCGACAAGATCGCGCCGGCGCTCAAGGCCTTCGTCAAGGACGCCCCGAACGCCGCCGAGGCCGAGCAGCGGCGCGAACGCGTGCGCCTTTGCTTCGGCGACGGCCATATCGCCTGGGACGAAGAGCGCGTGCTCGAACGCTATGAGCTGCTTTACGAAGCCGGGCTCGTGCAGGAGGCCGCGCGCGACGGGCGGGCGAAATCCTTCGGCCAGGCGCTCGGCTCAGGCATGATCTTCGATCACCGCAGGATCCTGGCCACCGCGATCGCCAGGCTGCGCGGCAAGATGAAATACCGGCCGGTCGTTTTCGAACTGATGCCGCCGAGCTTCACGCTGCTCGACCTTCAGCGCACGGTCGAGGCGATCAGCGGCATCCGCCTGCACAAGCAGAATTTCCGCCGCCTCGTCGAAGGCCAGGGGCTCGTCGAAGGCACGGGAAAATTCAGCGCCGCCTCGCGCGGAAGGCCCGCCGAGCTGTTCCGCTTCCGCCGGGAGGTGTTGAGCGAACGCCCCGCCCCCGGCGTCAGGCTCGGAACGCGGGCGCGCGGCTTCTGATCGACTCCGGCGGAAGAGAACGCAAATCGCGCCCCCGCCGGGGCGAACAAGCCCAGCATGAGGAATTAGGGAAAACTCCTCACCCTGAGCCTGGCGAAGGGTGAGGAGGACGATTCCATCCGAACGAAATCGGCTCTAGTCCGGAACGCCGAGCACCGGGGCTTGCGCGATATAGCCGAGCGAGCCGTTGCGCTGGCGATCGACAAGCGCCGTCGGGCCGTCGCCATTGACGTAGAATTTGAGGCCGACGAAGAAGATGTCGCCGCTCACGCCGAAGGCGCCGGAGCTCGCGTCCGCGTGCTGATAGCCGCCATAGACGGATACCGGCATGGTCTCCGAGAACAGCCATTCGAGTTTGGCGGTCTCGCTCGTCACGTGCACGCCGGACTGATCGACATAGTCGACCATGCCGCTGAGGGCGAGATCGGGGACCAGGTACCATTCCAGCATGCCGCCGACATAGGCGCCGGTGTCGCTGCCGCTGAAACCGAAGCCCGAGGCGCTGGCGGTGTCGCCGCCGCCCTTCACGGCCACGGTCAAATTCGGCGCCGAATACCATTCGCCGCCGCCGCCATAGGTGGTGACATGGTAGCCGATCCCGGACTGCGAGGTGCTGTAATAGTTGACCGTGCCGGCCAGGCGTCCCTGGACGCCGGACCAGAAGACGCTGCCGCCGGCGTTCCAGATGTCGAGATTGCCGCCGCTGTCGGAGGTGTTGTGATAGCCGCCGGTGACCTCAAGGCCCCAGTTGTCGTCGACATGGCCCGTGAGGCTGCCATTGGCGCTCCACAGATTGTCGCCGCCGCCATTGGTGTCGCTGGCGTAGCTGCCGCTCAAGGTTGCTGCGACGTCGGCCAGCGCCGCGCCGGACAAGGTCGCGCACAAGGCCACGACCGCTGTCGAAAGCAGAAGATGTTTTCTCATGGATTCCCCGTCTGCGTGTCCCCGATTTGGGAACATTTCCAGGGCCAGAGATAGGCTTGACGCCCCGGGGGGTCGAGTTACAGCCACGACAACGTGCGCGAATTCAACACCCTGTCACCCAAAAACCACTGAATAAAAGCCAGTGAATCCAGGCAAATTTTAGGGGTATTGCGTCGCGGCGCGCACACTTGACGGGCTTATGCTCATGGCTAGCATAACTGGCGCGTAAACCACCGGCCCTTGAAGGCCGGTCTTTTTGCTCCATATATATGCTCAAACAGAGCATTAATCGGGAAAGGGCGAACCGATGGACCTGCAAACCGGGGAACTGGGCTACACGCCCGAGATCGCCGCCGCCACGGCCGACCTCTATAAGCGAGTCGCCAAGGTCGTGCCGGCGATCGAATGGCCGGTGCATGCGCCGCTCATCGCCGAGATCAGCCGGCTGAAGCGCGAGAAGAACGCGGTCATCCTCGCTCACAACTACATGACGCCGGAGATTTTCCACTGCGTCGCCGATTTCGTGGGCGACTCGCTCCAGCTCGCCCGCGAAGCCGCAAAGACCGACGCCAAGGTGATCGTGCAGGCCGGCGTTCACTTCATGGCGGAGACTTCCAAGATCCTCTCGCCGGACAAGACGGTGCTGATCCCCGATCTGCGCGCGGGCTGCTCGCTCGCCGCCTCGATCACCGGCGCGGATGTGCGCCTGCTCCGCCAGAAATACCCCGGCCTGCCAATCGTGACCTATGTCAACACCTCCGCCGAAGTGAAGGCAGAGAGCGACGTGTGCTGCACGTCGTCCAACGCGCGCGCCGTGGTCGAGGACATTGCGCGCGAGCGCGGCGTCGACACCGTCATCATGATCCCGGACGAGTTCCTGGCGCAAAACATCGCGAAGCAGACGAAGATCAGGATCGTCGCCTGGAAGGGCCATTGCGAGGTGCATGAGCGCTTCAGCGCAGCCGACATTCGCGACTATCGCAAGGCCAATCCGGGCGTCGTCGTGCTTGCCCATCCCGAATGCCCGCCGGAGGTGATCGCGGAAGCCGATTTCGCGGGATCGACCTCGGCCATGATCGGCTACGTCGGCGAAAAGCGGCCGAAGAAGGTCGTCATGGTGACGGAGTGCTCGATGAGCGACAACGTCGCCGCCGACTATCCCGATGTCGAATTCGTGCGGCCATGCAACCTCTGCCCGCATATGAAGCGCATCACGCTCGCCGGCATCCTGCATTCGCTTCAGACCATGACCTATGAGGTCAAGGTCGATCCTGAGATCGCCGCGCGCGCGCGGCAGGCCGTCGAGCGCATGCTCGCCGTTGGCAAGCCCGCAAAGGCCGCGGCGTGAGACACATCGACAGCATCATCGAATGCAAGGGCGCGCTGATCCTCGGCGCGGGGGTGGCGGGCCTGTTCACGGCGCTGAAGCTCGCGCCGTTTCCCTCGCTGGTGCTCGCGGGCGCGCGGCCGGGCGTCTCCGGCTCGAGCGCCTGGGCGCAAGGAGGCATCGCCGCCGCGGTCGATCCCACCGATACCTGGCGGGCGCATGCCTGCGACACGATCGCGGCGGGCGCCGGCCTCTGCGACCCAAGGATCGCCGAGTTCGTCGCGCGCGAGGCCCCGGCCCGCATCGAAGATCTCGTGCGCCTGGGCGCGCCTTTCGACCGCCGACCGGACGGTTCTCTTGCCGTTGGCCGTGAAGCGGCGCACTTCGCCGCGCGCATCGTCCATATCGCGGGCGACCGCGCCGGCGCCGAAGTCACGCGCACGCTCGCCGAGCGCGCGATGGAGGAACCATCGATTACGTTGCTGGAAGGCTTCCATGCCATCGAGCTTGCGATGGAGAACGGCCGCGTGGCCGGGCTGTTCGCGCGCACCGGCATGGGCGCGGGCGCGCGGCTCGTCCTCTTCCGCGCGCAGGCGGTGATCTTTGCGACAGGCGGCCTTGGCGCGCTTTATGCGGTGACGACCAACCCGCCGGAATCGCGCGGCGAGGGACTTGGCATGGCGGCGCGCGCGGGCGCCGTGATCGCCGATCCGGAATTCGTCCAGTTCCATCCGACCGCCATCGCCATCGGCCGCGATCCCGCGCCGCTCGCGACCGAAGCCCTGCGCGGCGAAGGCGCGATGCTGGTGGATGAGCGCGGCCTGCGCTTCATGCCGGCCGTGCACAAGGACGCCGAACTTGCGCCGCGCGATGTGGTGGCGCGCGCCATCCATCGCGAGATCGCGGGCGGCCACAAGGTGTTTCTCGATTGCCGCGAGGCGGTGGGCGCGGAATTCCCGAAGCGCTTCCCCACCGTCTCCGCCGCCTGCATGAGCGCGGGCGTCGATCCCGTGCGCCAGCCGATCCCGGTGGCGCCTGCCGCGCATTATCACATGGGCGGGATCGCGAGCGACGATCGCGGACGTTCCTCGCTCGAAGGATTGTGGGTCGTGGGCGAATGCGCCTCGACCGGCCTGCACGGCGCCAACCGCCTCGCCTCGAATTCGCTTCTGGAAGCGTTGGCGTTCGGCGCGCGCGCGGCGGAAGATGTTCGCAACAGTCTTGAGCCCGCCCTCGGCCGCGGAACGCCGCCTGCGCCGGAGCGTTTCGCCGCGCCCCCGCCGCCGCATGCGCTGCGCGATGCGATGACGCGGCTCGTGGGTCTCGAGCGCGACGCAGCCAGCCTGACGGAAGCACTCTCGGTGATCGCACAGGTCGAGCGCGCAGGCGGCGCGGAACCGGCGCTGCTCAACATGACGGCAGCCGCGAAGCTCGTCGCCGCCGGCGCATTGGCCCGCCAGGAAAGCCGCGGCGCGCAGTACAGGACCGACTATCCGCATACCGACGATGTCGCGCGGCGCACCATGATGACGCTCGCGGACGCGGAGCGGATTGCGGCGCCGGCTTCCGGCGGCTTGCCTGCGAAGGCCGTTCGATCGAGATGACCGCCGCCCTGCCCTTCACGCGGCCGCCGCACCGTTTGCTGGTCGAGCCCATCGTGCGCCATGCGCTGGAGGAAGATCTCGGCCGCGCGGGAGACGTCACGAGCGAACTCACCGTGCCCGCCGAGCGCCGCCTGCTCGCCAAGCTTGTCGCGCGCAAGCCCGGCGTCGTCGCGGGACTTGTTGCGGCGGAGTGCGCGTTCGGTCTGGTCGATCCGTCGCTGCGCGTGAGCGTCGAAATTCCGGACGGCTCGAAGGCGGAACCCGGCGCGCGCCTCGCCGTGATCGAAGGCGCCGCGCGCAGCATCCTGACCGCCGAGCGCGTGGCGCTGAATTTCGTCGGCCGCCTTTCGGGCATCGCCACTGCGACGCGCGCGCTGGTCGACGCCGTCGCCGGAACCAAGGCGCGCATCGTGGAGACGCGCAAGACGACGCCGGGCCTGCGTTTGCTTGAGAAGTATGCCGTGCGATGCGGCGGCGGCTTCAACCACCGCTTCGGTCTCGACGATGCGGTGCTGATCAAGGACAACCACCTCGTCGCCGCCGGCGGGATCAGGCCCGCGATCGAGCGCGTGCGCGCCGGCCTCGGCCTCATGGCGAAGATCGAACTGGAAGTGGATTCGCTGGCCCAGCTCGAAGAGGCTCTGGCGCTGGGCGTGGACACGATCCTGCTCGACAATATGAGCGCGGACGATCTCAAACGCGCCGTCGCGCTGGCGGCCGGCCGGGCGATCCTCGAAGCCTCCGGCAACGTGACGCTCGCGAGCGTCCGCGCCATCGCCGAGACCGGCGT
The DNA here is from genome assembly GCA_035549135.1 of Rhizomicrobium sp. GTDB lineage: Bacteria > Pseudomonadota > Alphaproteobacteria > Micropepsales > Micropepsaceae > Rhizomicrobium. The sequence goes on from DASZRM010000091.1 coordinate 5,432, forward strand.
GGATTACATTTCCTCGGGCGCCATCACGCACTCGGCCCCCAACCTCGACGTTGGACTGGACTTCTAGCGGCCCCTAGACTGCGCGAAGGCAACTCGGGGAGCGCATATGGACCTTCATCTCAGGGGAAAGAACGCCGTCGTGCTTGGGGGCACGCGCGGCATCGGGCGCGCCATCGCCGACACGCTGGCGGGCGAAGGGGCCAATGTCGCGATCTGCGCGCGGCATGAGGACCAGATCCGGGAAGCGGTCGCCGCCCTCAAAGGCAAAGGCGTGAAGGCGACCGGCGCGCCGGTCGACGTCACCGACGGCGCTGCGCTCAAGGACTGGATCGCCAGGGCCGGTGAAGAACTCGGCGGCATCGACATGCTGTTTTCCAATGCCGGTGCGATGGCGCAGGGGCCAGACCCCGCGTCGTGGGAGCAGAATTTCAAGCTCGATGTGCTGGGCGCGGTGAACGCGTTCGATGCGGCGCGCCCGTTCCTGGAGAAGGCCGCCGAGAAGAACGGCGACGCGGCCTTCGTCATCATCTCCTCCGTGTCGGCGGCGGAGAGCGACAATGCCTCCTCCTACGGCCCGATCAAGGCGGCGCTGATCCACTATGCGAAGGGCCTCGCGCGCCAGCACGCCAAACGCGGCATCCGCGCAAATGTCGTCTCTCCCGGCATGGTCCATTTCAAGGGCGGCGTCTGGAACATGGTCGAACAGAATGCGCCCGACTATTTCAGGCAGGCGGTCGCGCGCAATCCCACCGGCCGCTGCGCCACGCCCGAGGAGATCGCGAACGCGGCGGTGTTTCTCGCGAGCCCGGCCTCGTCCTACACGACGGGCGCGAACCTGCTAGTCGACGGCGCGATTTCGCGGCGGGTGAATTTCTGATGGCGGGGCGCGCGCGGGGACGCAAATCCATCTTCATCACCGGAGCGGCCAGCGGCATCGGCCGCGCCACGGCGAAGCTGTTCGCCGGCAAGGGCTGGTTCGTCGGCGCCTTCGACGTGAACGAGGCGGGGCTCGCAACGCTCGACCAGGAGATTGGAACAGACAATTGCATCACCGGGCGTCTCGACGTCACCGGCAAGCAGAACTACGAAGAAGCCATCGCCGCATTCGCTGCGGAAACGGGCGGGACGATGGACATCCTGTTCAACAACGCCGGTATCGGCGAAAGCGGCTTCTTCGAAGATGTGCCCTACGAGGCGGCGCTGCGCGTGGTTGAGGTGAATTTCGTCGGCGTGCTGACAGGCATCTATCTGGCGCTGCCGCTGCTCAAGGCGACGAAGAATTCGCTATGCTTTACGACCTCCTCGTCCTCCGCGACCTACGGCATGCCGCGGCTCGCCGTCTATTCCGCCACCAAGCATGCAGTGAAGGGACTGACCGAAGCCCTCTCGATCGAATTCGCGCGGCATGGAATCCGCGCGGCCGACACGCTGCCGGGTCTGATCGACACGGCGATCCTGCGCAACACGCCCAACCGCTCGGACGGAACAAAGGGCGCCGATGAGGAAACGCTGCTCGCCAACGCCCCGAAGACGGGGCCGTTCCGCCTGATGCCGCCTGGCGCAGTGGCCGAGGCGGTGTGGAAGGCCTACGCCAGCGACAAGCTGCACTGGTACGTGCCGCCCGAAATTCAATGGATCGACCGCATCGTCGGGTTCGCGCCCGAGCGCATGCGCAAGCGCATTCAGAAGTTCACGCGCGGCATGGCGGGCGAACGCTGAGCGAGCCTAGAGCGCGCGCGAATGCCCGCGCTTGTAGAAGATGTGATTGCCGATCTGGACCGTGCGCTGCATCTCGTCGGCCCAGTCCGGATCGACCGAAACGGCGTGGAAATGGGTGGCGTCCCCGGTGACGTCGCGCAGCGCCGTCTCGCCGGAGAGGATGCGAGCCGCCAGAATTTCGGCGTTGCGCCAGGCGACGGCGGATTTCCGCTCGGCAAGTTCGCCATTGCAGGTGAAGGAGAACTGGCAGCCGGGGCTGCCGGCGCCCTCATAGACCACCGCGCAGATCGAATGGCCGTAGCGCCCGTGCCGCAGGCGATGGAAGACGACTTCGGCCACCGCCATCTCGCCCTCGCGGCCCTCGCCGCGGGCTTCGTAATACATGACTTCCGAGAGGCAGCGATGCTCGGCCAGGAGCTGGGCGAGCGCCAGATCTGTCGCGCTGGCGCGCTGTAGCCGGCCGGCCGGAGCGAAAGCAGCGGCCTGGGCCGCGATCTGCTGCGGCAGCGGCTTCGCCGCCGTGGCTGCGCGGACGGCCGGCGGCGCGACGGAACGATCAGTACGCGGATGATTGGCCGCAGCGGCGCCGACGGCGAAGCTCGCCGCGGCGAGAATGACGGCAAGCGCGCCGACAAGCACGCGGTCGGAGCGCAACAACACTTCCTTCGTTCTGGTCATGTGGCAATGACTCTCTTCGGATTTCGTTTCGCTTCGATTCGTCTCTACTTCCGAATGGTCCCCGCCCCCTCGTGCAAGGCCGCGCGTTCTGCCAGCGAAAAACCGAATCGTCAAATGAAAACGTCATTAATCGTGACACAGCGTCATTCAGCATAGGAAAATCCAAGGTTTTCCTATATCGTCCGTACACAGATCAAACGAGATTAATCGATCATTTCATGGTTCACGCAGCGCCGCCTGCGCAGCGGCGACTCGCGCGATGGGCACGCGAAACGGCGAACACGATACGTAATCGAGTCCCGCGGCGTGGCAAAAGCGGATCGATTGCGGATCGCCGCCATGTTCGCCGCAGATGCCGAGCTTGATGCCCGGCCGCGCCGCGCGTCCGCGCTCCACCGCGATTCTGACGAGCTCGCCCACGCCATCCTCGTCGATCGAAACGAAGGGATCGCGCGAGATCAGCCCCTTCGCCAGATACTCGCTGAGAAACGTTCCGGCGTCGTCGCGGCTCATGCCGAGCGCGGTCTGGGTGAGGTCGTTGGTGCCGAAGGAGAAGAACTCCGCCGACTGCGCGATCTCGCCGGCGCGGAGCGCCGCGCGCGGCAGCTCGATCATCGTTCCGACCAGATATTCCGGGCATTTCCCGCGCTCCCTGGCGATGGAGGCGGCGACGGCGGCGATGCGCTCGCGCAGCATGTCGAACTCGCTGCGGAAGCCGACCAGCGGGATCATGATCTCCGGCGCCACGGGCTGTCCGCCCGCCGCCTCCACGGCCAGCGCCGCCTCGAAAATCGCGCGCGCCTGCATCTCGTAGATTTCCGGATAGGTGACGCCCAGCCGGCAGCCGCGGTGGCCCAGCATGGGATTGGTCTCGCGCAGCGCGATCAGCCGCGCGCGCAGCTTCGCCGGCGTGGTTCCGGCGGCGCGCGCCACTTCGACGATCTCGTCCTCCTTCTGCGGCAGAAATTCGTGCAGCGGCGGGTCGAGCAGCCGCACCGTGACCGGCAATCCTTCCATCGCGCGGAATATCTTTTCAAAATCGCCGCGCTGCATCGGCAGAAGCATGGCGAGCGCGGCGTCGCGCTCGGCTCTGGCGTCGGCAAGGATCATCCGGCGCACAGCGAGAATGCGATCCGGCTCGAAGAACATGTGCTCGGTGCGGCAGAGGCCGACGCCTTCCGCGCCGAAGCGCCGCGCGGTCGCCGCATCGGCCTCGGTGTCGGCGTTGGCCCGCACCTTCAGCCTGCGGATTGAATCCGCCCAACCCATCAGCGTGGCGAAGTCGCCGGTCAGCTCGGGCTGGCGCATCCGCACCCGGCCCTTGAAGACCTGTCCGCCCGCGCCGTCGATGGTGATGATCTCGCCGCGACGCACCAGCGCCTCGCCCGCCGTCATTACCCCTTCGGCGGCGTCGATCTTGAGCATTCCCGCGCCCGAGACGCAGGGCCTGCCCATGCCGCGCGCCACCACGGCGGCGTGGCTCGTCATGCCGCCGCGCGCCGTCAGGATTCCGCGCGCCGCGTGCATGCCGTGGATGTCCTCCGGGCTCGTCTCGTTGCGCACCAGGATGACGTCGCGCCCTTCGGCGGCGAGCCTTTCCGCCTCGTCCGCGGTGAAGGCGACCTCGCCCGTCGCAGCGCCTGGCGAGGCGCCCAGGCCGACGGCGATGCGCTCCTTGGGCGCGTCGGGATCGAGCGTGGGATGCAGCAGCTGGTCGAGGGCCATGGGATCGATGCGCGCCACGGCGGCTTTGCGCTCGATCAGCCCCTCGCCCACCATGTCGACCGCGATCTTGAGCGCGGCCTCCGCCGTGCGCTTGCCGGTGCGGGTCTGCAGCATGAAGAGCTTGCCCTCCTGCACCGTGAACTCGACATCCTGCATGTCGCGGAAATGGGCCTCGAGCCTTTCGCCGATCGCCTTCAGCTCCGCGTAGATTCGGGGCAGCGCCTCCTCCATCGAAGGCTTCTTGCCGCCCTGCCGCTCGCGCACGAGCCTTGAGATCGGCTGCGGCGTGCGGATGCCCGCGACCACGTCCTCGCCTTGCGCATTGATGAGGAATTCGCCGTAGAGGAGCTTTTCGCCGGTCGCCGGATCGCGCGTGAAAGCGACGCCGGTGGCGGAGGTTTCGCCGCGATTGCCGAACACCATCGCCTGAACGTTGACCGCCGTACCCCAATCCTCGGGAATGTTGTGCAGCTTGCGATAGGTTTTCGCGCGCGCCGAATTCCACGAACCGAACACCGCGCCGATCGCGCCCCAGAGCTGCTCGTGAACGTCCTCGGGGAAAGGCTCTCCCCGCTCGCGGCGGACGCGCTCCAGATAAAGACCGGCGATGCGCTTCAGATCGGCCGCGTCGAGCTCGGTGTCGAGCTCCACGCCCTTGCGCTCCTTGACCTCGTCGAGAATCTCCTCGAACAGCGCATGTTCGAGCCCCAGCACGACGTTCGAGTACATCTGGATGAAGCGGCGGTGGGAATCGTGGGCGAAGCGCGCGTCGCCGGTGAGCTTCGCGAGCCCCTCAGTTGTCGCCGCGTTGAGACCGAGATTGAGCACGGTATCCATCATGCCTGGCATCGAGGCGCGCGCGCCCGATCGCACCGAGACGAGCAGCGGCCTCGAAGGATCGCCGAAGGCGGCGCCCATGCGCTCGCCCACAGCCTTCAGCGCCGCCTCCACCGCGCCCTTGAGCCCCTCCGGATAATCGCCCGAAGCGTTGACGCGCGTGCAGACTTCCGTGGTGATGGTGAAGCCCGGCGG
>DASZRM010000092.1:0-3970 GCA_035549135.1 Rhizomicrobium sp.
TGACCGATCATGGCCATGTTGGGTGAAATTCTGGAGCAGCTTCGCGACCGGTCGGAAGTCTATCAGCTTCTGGCGGAGACAGGCGATCTCGCGCTGATGGCCAGGCTCGACCAGGCCGCGCACGCGCTTGCTGCGGACCCGCGCGACCTTGCCTTGCGCGCCGTCCGCTCCTTCGCGGAAAAGGCGGACGATGAAGCCTGGGTGAAGCTGATCGGGCGTCTGCAGGGATCGCAGTCTCCTGCGGCGGCTTGCCTGAGCGAAATGATCTCCTGGTCGCTGGCGAACTAGCGCGTCCGGGCGAGCGCGGTTTCGGCCGGGCGGGACACAAAATCCGCGTAGTCTGCGCTACAGTCTGCGCAGGGTGGCGGAAGATCGGGCGGCGCGGCCGCTTTCGGATGAACGGATCGGGTTTGGGCGTGCGGCGGCGAATTCTCTGGACCATGTTTCTCGGCTGGCTCGTCCTCGGCCCCGCCCTGGCGTCCGAAGCCGATTTGGCGGCGCCTATCCGCGCCCTACTGACCGGGGGGAAGGCTTCCGGCTTCGGCGCGTCCGGAATTTCTGCGACGCAGCTTCGCGCCTTCTATGAGCGCAGGGCCTTTGCGCCGGCATGGAGCGGGAGCGCGGCCGCCGAGCGCGACGCCGATATCGCCTTGGATATCCTGAAGCGCGCCGGCGAACAGGGCCTCGACGATGGCGCCTATCGTCTGCGCGAGACCCTGCTTCGCAGGAATGCGTCTGCGCCGGCGGACAGGGCGGCGTTCGACCTTCTGCTTTCCGATGGCTTGCTTCGATATATGGCGGACGTTCGCGACGGCCGGACCGAACTGCGCGCGCTCGACCGCGACGTGGGTCTTGCGCCGAAAACATTCGATGCGCCGGCGGCGCTCGAGGATGCGTTGCGCGCCGGCCGGCTCGCGGAATTTCTCGCAGCCCTGCCCCCGCCGGGCCATCCCTATCGCGAGCTGGAACGCGCGCTGGCGCGCTACCGCAACATTGCGGCCGGAGGCGGCTGGCCGGCGGCGCCGGAGGCGATGACGAAAGACCTCGGGGCCGACACGCCCGAGACAGCCGCGTTGAGACGGCGACTTGAGATCGAGTATCCGACTCCGCCGGCGGAACCGGCCGGCGATCTCAAACTCGCCGTCGAAGCGTTTCAGGCGCGCCACGGACTTGAGGCGGACGGCAAGGTCGGGCCAAAGACGCTTCAGGCGCTCAATGTTTCCGCATCGGAACGGGCCGATCAGATCGCCATGAATATGGAGCGCTGGCGCTGGCTGCCGCGCGATCTTGGCTCCCGCTACGTCATCGTCAACGCGGCCAATGCGACGCTGGCGGTCGTAGAGGATGGGCGGACGGTGCTGCGCTCCAAGGTCATCGTCGGAAAACCTTTTCAGCGCACGCCCATCTTCGCCGCGGCGATCGACGCGATCACGGTCAATCCGGACTGGAACATCCCCGCGAAGATCGCGCGTAACGAGATCTGGCCGAAGGCCAGGCGCAACCCGGGATATCTCAGCCGCAATCACATCGTGATCGGCCCGGCCGGCGGACTTCGACAATTGCCCGGAGCGGACAACGCCCTCGGACGGATCAAGCTCGAAATGCCGAACCGCTTCGCCAGCTATCTTCACGACACGCCGGCGCGCTCGCTGTTCGCGCGCAACGAGCGCCATCTCAGCCACGGCTGCATCAGGGTGGAAGAGATTAAAGCGCTCGCCTCTTTCGCGCTCACCGGCGATGCGACGCGCGGACTTGAACGCATTGAGCCGCTAATCGAACAAGATTCGACCACAACAATTTCTCTTGACAGACCGCTCTCCGTTTATGTGCTCTATTGGACGGCGTTCCTGGGCGAGAACGGCGCAGTCGATTTCGCGCCAGACGTCTATGGGCGCGACCGCAGGATGCTTGCGAAATTGGCCGGCAAGCCCGTTGCGGGGCGCGTAACGATGAACGAAGGCGAGTGTTGGCGCGCTTGATCGCGCCGGCCGGCTTCCGCGGCTGAATTGAAACGAGGAGTGCGATCATGCATACGAGACGCGCCGCAATGCGCGCGGGCCTGTCATTGCTTGCGGGCGGACTGACGGGCCCGGCTCTATCCAGGCTTGCCCCGGCGGATTCGCGCAGCCTGTCCTTCGACAACCTGCACACGGGCGAAAAGCTCTCGGTCGAATATTGGGCCAAGGGACGCTATGAGCCGCAGGCGCTGACGGAAATCGAACGGGTCTTGCGCGACTATCGCAATGGCGAGGAACATGTCATCGACACGCGGCTCCTCGATCTGCTCAACCTTCTTCATCGTCGCCTGGAAAGCGCGACGCCCTTCTCGGTCATTTCCGGCTATCGTTCGCCGGCGACCAATGCCGCAATGCACGAGCGCAGCGCGGGCGTCGCCGCTCACAGCCTGCACATGAAGGGCATGGCCATCGATATCCGCCTGCAGGACCGCGCGCTCAAGGACCTGCATGCGGCGGCGCGCGACATGCGCGCGGGCGGCGTCGGCTACTATCCCGAGCTTGACTTCGTCCATGTCGATGTGGGCCGCGTGCGCTATTGGGGCGCCGCGGGCTGACGACCGCCCGGGTAAAGGCGTCGTCGCCCCCATTTCGCGCGCGGATTTTGACCTCGATCATGTCGGCCCACCGTCGGCTGCGGGACTATCGCCCCAACCGGCGGAGGGCGAGATGATTGGAATCGACTTATCGAATGTCGGCTTCGCCGTCATTCGGGGACGCGCGGAGACCGGCGCAACAGCCGCGCGCGATCCGGCCTTCAGCCTCGACGCGGTCAGGATGGCCGAACTGGTCGAGGCGCTCGCCGTCGCTGCGACTTGCGACGGGTTGGGCTCGTTCGTCCATTGCGTGGGCGCGGAGGACCAGATCCGGTTGATGGCCCTCGTCTGGATCGGGCGAGGAACCTACGTCGCGGACGAGTGGGACCAGGCGCTCACCGAGGCGCGCTTCGCGCACGACGCGCGGTCCGCCCGGTACCTCGTCGATCTGCCGTCCCTGAGCGAGGATCTGAAGGAAGGGCTGAGGACCCTGCTGCTCGCCGAGAGGAAATCGCGCGAGAAGGCCGGCTTGGAGCCGGCGATCCGCCTTGGGCTCGCCGGCTCGTCCCGTCAGTGAACGAGAAGCGCCGGAATTTTTGCGTGCGAGAGGATGTGCGCGGTGACGCCGCCGAAAATGCTCTCGCGCAAGCGGCTGTGACCGTAGCCGCCCATCACCAGAAGGTCGGCGCCGTCCCGCGCCGCCTCGGCGAGCAACCTTTCGCCAATCGGCGCGCCGTTGCGAACGATGTCGCGCTCGGCGCAGGACAGGCCGTAGAGCTTCAGATATTCCGAAGCTTCGGCGCATCGGCGATCCTCGGCTGGGCCGGACCGCACGGAAATGAGCTCAATCGTCCGGGCCTTTTCGAGAAAGGGCATGGCGGCCGTAAGCGCGTGCGCCGCCGCTTGGCCGCCGTCCCAGGCGACCGCGATTTTTTCTCCGAAGACGGCGGGCGGTTCGGCGGCGGACAGGAGCACAGGGCGTTCGCAACCCACCAGCGTTTCGACCAGCGCCTGGCCGATCTCGGGGCTGTCGTCCGGAAGAACCGGCGCGAATACGATAAGGTCCGAGAGCTTCGCCGCGTCCGCCACGCAGGAGGCGAAGCGTCCGAGACATTGGCGAAAGGACGCGCTGGCGGTCGCCTCGCGTCCGGGCGCCTCGATGATCGGCGCGCCGGCGCTGCTTGCGCAGCGCTTCAGCGTCTCGCGGGCGCGGTTTGCGGCGATGGCCGCCGCCTCTTCGGCGTCCCTGATGATCTCTTCGACGATCTCGGGCGCGAGCGGCATGCCGAAATCCAGGAACGGGACGGCGGTTCGCGGATCGGGATGGACGAACAACGCCGCCACATGCGCGCGGAACGGTGTCGCCGCGGCGAAGGCGGTCGAAAGGATGGCCGCGTCCCGGCCCGAGCCCGTCACCGG
>DASZRM010000093.1:0-80118 GCA_035549135.1 Rhizomicrobium sp.
GTGCGCAAGGAAAGCCTGACGGACGGGCTTACCGGCGTCGCCAACCGAAAGGCCTTCGATGCAGCCCTCGTCGACGCCATAGAAGACGCTCGGCGCAGCGAGCACGACCTTGCCCTCTTGATGTGCGACATCGATCATTTCAAGCGATTCAACGACACCTGGGGACACCAGACCGGCGACCAGGTTCTAAGGCTCGTCGCCAATTGCATGTCCGAAAACGTGAAGGGCCGGGACACGGTGGCGCGCTTCGGCGGAGAGGAGTTCGCCGTGATCCTGCGGGCGGCCTCGCTCGAGAACGCGACCCTGCTCGCCGATCAGATCCGCGCCTTCGTCCGCGGCAAGCAGCTGATCAAGAAATCGACTGGAGACATTCTGGGAACGATCACGATTTCCATCGGCGTCTCCCGGCTTCGGGATGCGGACACGCCGGCCTCGCTGATCCAGCGCGCAGACGCCTGTCTCTATCGGGCGAAGTCCGGCGGACGCAATCGCGTCGTCCACGAAGACGAGCCCGCCGACCGAGAAATTGACGCGGCGTAATCGCCGCCCCTGCCATTCCTCGCCAGACCCGCTATTCTCGCCTCGCTTGCAGACCGAGGCCCTCATGCGCACCGAATTCGATCGCGTCCACGTCACCGCACGCGGCAAAGTCGCGGTCCTGACGCTGAACCACCCCGAAACCCTCAATGCGGCCTCGTTGGCCATGGCGCGTGGCGCGGCGGACGCGCTTCATTTCATCGAGCGCGCCGACAGCGAATTCCGCGCTGTCGTCATAACCGGCGAAGGCCGCGGATTTTGCTCAGGCGCCAACCTCGGCGAGGCGGCGGAGCGCCGCTCCTCCGCCGACATCGCCAGCGACGCGCTGGAAACCGCGTACCATCCGCTTCTGCGTCGAATGCGCGATTGCCGCCTGCCAATCGTCACCGCGGTCAATGGCGCGGCGGCCGGCATAGGAATGAGCATCGCGCTGATGGGCGATATCGTCGTCGCCGCCCGCTCAGCCTATTTTCTCCAGGCTTTCGCGCGCGTCGGCCTGATCCCGGACGGAGGCTCGACTTGGCTCCTGCCGCGCCTGATCGGACTTGCGCGCGCGCGCGAACTTTCGCTGCTCGCGGAGAAATTGCCGGCCGAGACCGCGCTTCAATGGGGCCTCATCAACCGGGTCTTCGACGATGCGGTTCTGATGGACGAGACCATGAAGCTCGCCTCGAAGCTCGCCGACGGCCCCGCCTCGCTCGGCATCGTCAGGCGGCTCTATTGGGATAGCCCGAACCACACATTCGAGCAGCAAATCGATTTGGAGCGCCAGGCGCAGCAAAAGGCGGCGCGGACCGAGGATTTCATTGAAGGCGTGTCGGCCTTCCTGCAGAAGCGGCCTGCACAGTTCAAGGGAAAGTGATCGGCGCTGGCCGGCCCGCCAGACACAAGATTGCGCTGCAATACGCGGCGTTCTTACGATTATGATCCAGAGATTGGGCGGCTCTATCATATCCATTCTTCGCGCGCGCGGCCCCCATGACTTTCCAGGCCGCCGCCATCCCGCGGTCGCGACTTGCGTTCGGGCGTCATTCCTGACCAATTGTCTGCGGTTTCGCGGGTTCGGCTGTCGGCCCGCGCCGATTTACGGAGACGGGAATGCAATTGCGGATGATTGCGCTGGCTGGCCTGCTGGCGAGCGCGGCGTTTGCGGTCTGGGCTGAGCCTGCCGCTCACACACAGTACGGGACATGGGGCGTCGATCTTTCGGCGATGGACAAGAGCGTCAAGCCCGGGGACGACTATTTTACATATGTCAACGGCGCTTGGGCCAAGACCGCCGTCATCCCGGCCGATCGCTCCTCCACAGGCTCCTTCCAGGATCTGCGCATCCTGAGCGAAAAGCGCATGCAGGAAATCGCAGCCTCGCTCGACGCGAAGCCCTACGACCAGCTCACGGATGAAGAAAAGAAGCTGCGCGATCTCTATGACGCGTTCATGGACGAAAAGCAGATCGAGACGAACGGGATGGCGCCGGCCAAGCACGATCTCGACGCCATTGCGCATCTGAACTCGCTGAAAGCGGTCGCGGTCGCGATGGGCGACCCCAAGCTGCAGCTTGCGAGCCCGATCAGCTTCGGAATCGGCATCAACGACAAGAATCCCAACGCCTATTCCGTCAACATCTATCAGTCCGGGCTCGGAATGCCCGACCGGGACTATTACCTGCGCAAGGACGACGCCGATCTGGAAAAGACGCGCGATGCCTACAAGAAGCATCTCGCAACCATGTTCGCGCTCGCAGGAATCAAGGACGGCGAAAAGCGCGCCCAGGCGGTCTACGACCTCGAATACAAGATGGCCGAAGCCGACTGGCCCAACGCCGACCGCCGCGACGAGGACAAGATCTACAATCCCATGACCTTCGCGGAACTGAAGGCGATGGCGCCGCAGTTCCCCTGGGATTCCTTCTTCAAGCTCAGCGGCATCCCGATGAAGGATGGCCAACGGCAGGTGATCGTGGCCGAGAAAACCGCGATCCCCAAGCTCGCGGCGATCTTCGCGGAGACGCCGGTCGCCACCTGGCGCGACTATCTGACCGCGCACTACCTGCACACCTATGCGGACTATCTGCCGAAGGCCATCGACGACGAGAATTTCGCCTTTTACGGCACCGTGCTGCAGGGCAATTCGCAGCAGCTTCCCCGCGGCGCGCGGGCGGCGCACCTGCTCGACAATCTGATGGGCGAGGCGCTGGGCAAACTCTATGTCGCCAAGTACTTCCCGCCGGAAGCCAAGGCCAAGGCGCTCGAACTGGTGCATAACCTGCTCAAGGCCTATGAGGCCGACATCCAGACGCTCGACTGGATGAGCGCCGAAACCAAGGCCAAGGCCGAAGACAAGATCCACAAATTCACGATCAAGATCGGCTATCCGGACAAGTGGCGCGATTATTCGGCGCTTGTCATCAAGCGCGACGACCTCCTGGGCGACGTTCAGCGCGCCAACGTTTTCGAGTGGAATCGCGAAAGCCGCCGCATCGACGAGCCCACCGACAAAACCGAATGGGGCATGTCGCCGCCGACCGTGAACGCCTACAACAATTCGCAGTGGAACGAGATCGTTTTCCCCGCCGCGATCATGCAGCCGCCGTTCTTCGACTTTAACGCCGACGACGCGGTGAACTATGGCGGCATCGGCGCGGTGATCGGACACGAGATCAGCCACGGTTTCGACGACCAGGGTTCGAAGTTCGACGCCGACGGCTCGTTCAATAACTGGTGGACGCCCGAAGACCGCAAAACCTTCGACGCGAAGACCAAGGCTCTGGGCGAGCAGTATGCGAGCTATGAGCCGCTGCCGGGCCTGCACATCAACGCCGAGTTCACGATGGGCGAAAACGTGGCCGACAACGCCGGCATCGCCATCGCGCTCAAGGCCTATCACATCTCGCTCGGCGGCAAGCCCGCCCCGGTGATCGACGGCTTCACCGGCGATCAGCGCTTCTATCTGGGCTTCGGCCAGATCTGGCGCAGCAAGATGCGCGACGGCGCGCTGCGCCAGCAGCTGCTCTCCAACGAGCACAGCCCGGCGATGTGGCGGCCGATCGGCGCGGTTCGCAACCAGGACGAATGGTACGCCGCGTTCGACGTGAAGCCGGGCGACAAGTTCTACCTGCCGCCCGACAAGCGCGTGCATCTCTGGTAGCGGCATTCGCCTGGATGAAACGGGGCGCGCCTGAACGGCGCGCCCTATTTCTTTATGGCCGGACGGGAGGCCCTTGCGCGCTTTCTTCCCGCCGCTTTCGACGTCAATGCGGCTTCCTGCGCCGCCCTGGCCCAAACAGCCAGTTCCTCCGCATCGTCGTAGAGCCGGTCGGGAATTGCGTACCAATGGGTGCTGACAATCTCGCCCGTGCTGGGCTTGGCGAATTTGAAGGGCGCGCAGTTCTCATTTACGAACGCACTGCGCGTCTCTTCGTTCGTCGTCAAATAGACGATGTCGTCGAACGCCATGCCGATCATGATCTCGCCGGCATAGATTCCCTCGCCGCCGAAAAACCGCTTCAGCCTGATTGGCCCGAACACGGCGAACAGATCGTCAAGACGATGCGAGGACATGAGACTCTCTGTGAGGACGTAGACCTACTCTAACCCCCTCGCTCTAACCCCCTCGCATGCGGACCGCCGGTCTTTGGCGAGCGTCGCGTTGCAAGCCGAGAATCTATCGAAAAAAAAGTTTGCCCCGCCCTTGAAATCAGGATTTTGTTCCCTATTTGTTTTAGACAACTATGGATGGAGTTCGCGGGTGACAGTGTAGCGATGCCGCAAGGCCATACAGGCAAGGGGGCCAACTTGCGGGCGCCCCGCGCGAACCACGGATTACGCGCCCCGTTGGCGCAGGGGCGCTATCCGCCGGATCGCATGGAAGCCGGGGAGGTTGAAGCGAAGGCGCTCTGTGATTGGCCTGAAAGACGGCCTTCCGCGGGCCTGCCGTGTAGCCAGGAGACCGAAAAGCTCCGGCGCCGAAATTCGCCGGGGCTTTTCTTTTATGAGGAGCAAGATTTTTGAGATGCGCTCTGTCCAGCACCCCACTCTGTCGTAGCCGGCAAATGCCGGCCACCCGTTTGGATTCCGCCAAGTCTCGCGCGGCGTCGCCGAAGCGGCGCGCAGGTGCGGGCCTCGACAGGAGGGGACAGTCCGAAACCCTAGTCCGCCTTGGCCGGCGCGATCGAGACGCTTTCGCCGCAACCGCAGGCCGCCGTCTGGTTCGGGTTGTTGAAGACGAAGCGCGCGCCGAGCTTTTCGCGGACGAAATCCATCTCCGTTCCGACCAGGAACAGGATCGCCTTCGGGTCGATGAACACTTTCACGCCCTTGTCCTCGACGACCTCCTCCATCGGATTCGCCTCGGCGGCGTAGTCCATGGTGTAGGACATGCCTGCGCAGCCGCCATTGGTCACGCCGACGCGCACCCCCTGAAAGGCGCCGTCCGCGCCGGCGATGATTTCGCGGATGCGCGCGGCGGCTGCGTCCGTCAGCCGGATCGCCTTCGGCCGTTCGCGCTTCGATTTCGCCGTCGTCGCGTTCGTTTCCATCAGAACATGTTCAGTTCGAGTTTGGCTTCTTCGCTCATCCGCTCGGGCGTCCAAGGCGGATCGAAGGTCATGTTGACCGTGACCGTTCCGATCCCTTCGACGCCTTCAAGAGCAGACTTGACCATGCCGGGCATTTCGCCGGCGACCGGACAACCGGGCGCGGTCAACGTCATGTCGATCGTTACGTCCTTATGATCGGACACGTCCACCTTGTAGATAAGGCCGAGCTCGTAGATATCCACCGGGATCTCGGGATCGTAGACCGTCTTCAGCGCCGCGACGAGCTTGTGCGTGAAGGCCGCGAGCTCTTCCGGCGGCAGAGCGGTCGGCTCTATGTGGAGCGGTTCGGCGTTCATTCCGATTTGGCGGGACCGCCGCCCTCCAGCGCCGATTTCATCGTGTGCCAAGCAAGCGTTGCGCACTTCACCCGCATTGGAAAAGCGGAGACGCCGGCCATCACCTCCAGGCGCTCGCGATCTTCGGCGGAAAGATCGTGGGGCTCCTTCTCGCCTTTCACCAAATCGAGGAACCCGCCCATGAGCCGTTCCGCTTCCTCCACGCTGCGGCCCGCCAGCATATCGCTCATCAACGACGCCGAGGCCTGGCTGATCGCGCAACCCTTGCCCTCGAAGCGGATGTCGGCGATGCGATCGGCGCCGTCCAGGCTCAAATAGACCTTCACCCGATCGCCGCACAGCGGGTTGTAACCCTCGCCCGTATGCGTCGCGCCTTCGAGCGCCCCGAAACGGCGCGGGTGGCGCGAATGATCGAGGATCACCTCCTGATATAGCTCGCGAAGAGTCTCGTCCATCGCCTATCCAAGTATCTTCCGCGCCTTGTGAAGGCCGGCGATCAGCGCGTCGACCTCGGAGCGGGTGTTGTAGAGCGCGAAAGAGGCGCGCGTTGTCGAAACCACGCCAAAGCGGTCCATCAGCGGCTGGGCGCAGTGATGCCCCGCGCGTACGGCCACGCCCTCTCGGTCGAGTATGGTCGCCAGGTCGTGGGCGTGCATGCCCTCGGCTTCGAACGACAGGATCGAGCCTTTGCCCGGCGCATCGCCAATGACGCGCACCCAATTCAGCTCGCGCAAACCCTCCCTGGCGTATCCCAAAAGATCGCTCTCATGCGCCTTCACCGCAACGCGATCGAACGCGGAGAGGTAGTCGACCGCGGCCGCAAACCCAACGCTCTCGACGATCGGCGGCGTGCCGGCCTCGAACCGCGCCGGCGGATCGGCAAAGGTGACATTGTCGCGGGAGACTTCGCGGATCATCTCGCCGCCGCCGTTGAAAGGTCGCATCGATTTCAGTCTTTCGCGCTTGGCGTAGAGCGCCCCGATTCCGGTCGGGCCGTAAAGCTTGTGGCCGGTGATCGCATAGAAATCGACGTCGAGATCCTGCACGTCCACGATCTCATGCACCGCGCCCTGACAGCCGTCCGCCAATACAGGAACTCCTTTGGCGTGGGCGCGCGATGCAATCTCTTTGAGCGGCGAAACCGTGCCCAGCACGTTCGACATGTGGGCGACGGCGACCAACTTGGTCCTAGGACCGATAGCCGCCTCGACCGCATCGGCCTGCAGCGATCCGTCCTCTCTCACGTCGACCCAGCGCAGCGCCGCGCCCTGCCGCTCGCGTAGGAAATGCCAGGGCACGATATTTGAATGATGCTCCATCACAGAGAGAACGATCTCGTCGCCCGGCTGGATGCGGGGCGCCAGGAACGAATATGAGACGAGGTTGATCGCCTCGGTTCCACCCTTGGTGAAAACGATTTCGTCCGTGTGCGCCGCATTCAGGAACCGGCGTACGGTCTCGCGAGCCGCTTCGTAGCGTTCGGTCGCCTTGGCCGAAAGATAATGCACCCCGCGGTGCACGTTGGCGTATTCACTGGTGGCGAAATTGCGCATCGCATCCAGCACCGGACGCGGCTTCTGCGCCGACGCGGCGTTGTCCAGATAGGCAAGCGGCCTACCATAGACTTCGAGCGACAGGATGTCGAAATCGGCTCGCGCCGCAAGCGGATCGAACGTCGCCGAAATCCTCTTTGGTTGCGCCGTCACGACAGTTTCTCCAGCGCCGCGTCCACAGCGCGCCAGACTTCCGCGCGCAGCGCTTCGTCCACGATGTCATCGACGGCGTCGGCCAGGAACGCCCGCATCAGAATTGCGCGCGCCTCAGACTCGGGGACGCCGCGCGTCCTGAGATAGAACAGAGAATCCATATCGAGATCGCCCACGGCGGCGCCATGAGCGCATTTCACGTCGTCGGCGAGAATTTCAAGTTCCGGCTTCAAATCGATTTCGGCGCGGTCGCCCAACAGCAGCCCCTTGGCGGTCTGGCTGCTGTCGGATCCGTTGGCTCCCGGAGCGACCGTCACCTTGCCCTGGTAGACGCCGCGGGCGCGTCCGCCGGCGACATATTTGACGAGCTGCGTCGACCGCGTCGGGCCCACTGCATGGGTCACATGCGTGGTCAGGTCGGCATGCGCTCCATCCAGCGCGCCGACGCCGGAGAGGTTGGCTTCGGCGCCCTCGCCCTCCAGAAGGACATGAAGCTCTACGCGCGAGAGCCTGCCGCCAAAATTCGCGAAATGGGACCGATAGCCGGACCCTTCGACAAGGCGCACGGCGTAATCCACGAATTGCGCGGCATCATTCGTCGCCGCATGACGCACATGCGTAAGCCTTGCTCCGCGTCCGACTACAATGTCCACCGCGATATTGGCGAGATCCTCGGCTGTCACCTTCTCGTGGAGAACGAGCTGTCCGCCTTCCTCGATCACGATCACCGCCCGTCCATACCCGCCCGACACAAGATCGAGCCGGAGTTCGCCGCACCGCCCCTTGGGGACGCGCACATACGGCCCGCTATTTGCGGACGCGAGCGCGAACTCGGCCATCGCCCCATGCGGACCACGCGGCGTGATCGCTGGCAGATCGCCGATCTCCGTGGCGCCGGACACGGAAGCGATGGACCACTTAGCCGCGGGCGCGGCGGCGACCGAGGCCGCGTCGATCACGTTGGCGACGTCGCTGTATTTCCAGTCCTCGACCCGGCGGTTTGGCAGAACGAGCGCGCTCATGCCGCATCCTTTACAATCTCTTCGTACCCGCGCGCCTCCAGCTCAAGCGCAAGCTCCTTTCCGCCCTCCTTCACGATCCGGCCGCGGGAAAGGACATGCACCTTATCGGGCACGATGTAGTTCAGAAGACGTTGGTAATGGGTGATCACCAGCATTGCGCGGTCCGGCGTACGCAGCGCGTTGACGCCCTCGGCGACAAGCTTCAGCGCATCGATATCCAGCCCGGAATCCGTCTCATCGAGGATAGCGAGCTTCGGCTCAAATAGCGCCATCTGCAGAATTTCCAACCGCTTCTTTTCGCCGCCCGAGAAGCCGACGTTCAACGCGCGCCTCAGCATGTCCTCGGGAACTTTGAGCTCAGCCGCTTTGGCGCGGACAAGCTTGAGAACGCTGACGGCGTCTAGTTCGCTCTCGCCGCGCGCGCGACGCTGGGCATTCAGCGCGGTCTTGAGGAAGGTGAGTGTTGTCACGCCGGGGATCTCGACCGGGTACTGCATCGCCAGAAATATGCCTTTCGCTGCGCGCTCCTCCGGCGCCAGGGCAGTGAGGTCTTCGCCGCGATAGCGGATCGAGCCGCTCGTGATCTCGTAACCGGCGCGGCCGGCCAGAACATAGGACAAGGTCGATTTGCCCGAACCATTGGGGCCCATGATCGCGTGCGCTTCGCCGGACCCGATGGAGAGCGTCAGGCCCTTCAGAATCTCTTTGCCGCTGACGGCGACGTGAAGGTCTTTGATCTCGAGCATCGCTATCCTACGCTGCCTTCCAGAGAAATGCCCACAAGCTTTTGCGCCTCGACTGCGAACTCCATCGGAAGCTGCTGCAGAACCTCCTTGCAGAAGCCGTTGACGATCAGCGCCACTGCCTCTTCCTGGCCGATGCCGCGCTGAAGGCAATAGAACAGCTGGTCGTCGGCAATTTTCGAGGTCGTCGCCTCATGCTCGACGCGCGCCGTGCTGTTGCGGCTTTCAATATAGGGCACCGTGTGCGCGCCACATTCGTGGCCGATCAGCAGCGAGTCACATTGCGTGTAGTTGCGCGCGTTCGCGGCCTTCGCGTGGACGCTCACAAGGCCACGATAGGTGTTTTGCGCCCTGCCCGCGCTAATGCCCTTGGAGATGATGCGGGAACGCGTATTGCGCCCGAGATGCAGCATCTTGGTTCCGGTGTCGGCCTGCTGGAAATGGTTGGCGATGGCTATGGAATAGAACTCGCCAACCGAATTCTCGCCGCGCAGGATGCAGGACGGGTACTTCCATGTGATCGCCGAACCCGTTTCGACCTGCGTCCAGCTGATTTTGGAGTCGCGGCCGCGGCAATCGCCGCGCTTGGTGACGAAATTGTAGATGCCACCGAGTCCATTCTCATCGCCTGGATACCAATTCTGTACCGTCGAATATTTGATCTCCGCGCCGTCAAGCGCGACGAGCTCGACGACTGCGGCGTGAAGCTGGTTTTCGTCGCGCTTCGGCGCGGTGCAGCCTTCGAGATAACTCACATAGCTGCCTTCGTCGGCGATAATCAGCGTCCGCTCGAACTGGCCCGTTTCGCTTGCATTGATGCGGAAATAGGTCGAAAGCTCCATCGGACAGCGCACGCCCTTGGGCACGTAGACGAACGTGCCGTCGGAAAACACCGCCGAGTTCAACGTCGCGAAGAAATTGTCGGTGACTGGCACCACGGAACCCAGATATTTGCGCACCAGATCCGCATGATCGCGGATGGCCTCCGAGATCGGGCAGAAAATTACGCCCGCCTCGTTGAGCTTTTGCTTGAAGGTCGTCGCGACCGAGACGGAATCGAACACCGCGTCGACGGCGACGCCCGCGAGCAGCTTCTGCTCCGAAAGCGGGATGCCCAGCTTGTTGTATGTTTCGAGAAGCTTGGGATCGACCTCCTCGAGGCTCTGCTTCTGCGGCGTTCTCTTGGGCGCCGCATAGTAGTAGGCGTTCTGGTAGTCGATCTTGGGATAGCGCACACGCGCCCAGGTCGGCTCGCGCATCTCGACCCAGCGCCGGAACGCGCCCAGCCGCCAGTCCAGCATCCACGCCGGCTCGTCCTTGCGGCCGGAGATGAAGCGGACAGTGTCTTCGTTCAGTCCCTTCGGCGCGCGCTCCATCTCGATATCGGTGACGAAGCCGTATTTGTACTTTTCGCCGAGCGCGGCGACTTTCTCGCGGGTCTCGATCGCGGCCATTACGCCGCCTCCCGCGCGCGCCGCCGTCCGACAAGTTTGGCCAGCGACGCCAGCGCCGCGTCCACATCGTCCTCGGTTGAGTTCCAGCCGAAGCTGACGCGCAACGCGCAGCGGGCGAGTTTGTCGCTCACCCCCATGGCCCTGAGCACATGAGACGGTCGCACCTTGCCCGACGAACACGCCGCTCCGGAACTGACCATCACGCCGTCGAGATCAAGGGCCATCAATGCCGTTTCCGACGCAACGCCAGGCAGCGCAAAGTTCGAAGTGTTGGCGAGACGGGGGGCAGCTTCGCCGAAAATCACCGCATCAACCGCGATGCTTTTCAGGCCATGCTCGAAACGATCGCGCAAGACCGATCCCTCTTTCCGCAAGGCGGCGGCAGCCGCGCCGAATCCAGCAACCCCCAAAAAGTTTTCCGTGCCGGCGCGAAGGCCGCGCTCCTGCCCGCCGCCCAGAATTTGAGGCGCAAACGGAGCATCCTTACTAACGATCAATGCCCCGACGCCTTGCGGACCGCCGATCTTATGTGCGGAAAGGGATACATAGTCCGCTTCGAATGGCGCATTCAACTTTCCGGCGGCCTGCACCGCATCGGTGAGCGTCAGCGCGCCGGCCTCATGCGCCAAGATCATCACCTCGCCCAGCGGCTGTATGACGCCGGTCTCGTTGTTCGCAGCCATCGCGCAAACGAGCGTCCGCCCTCCATTCTCGCGCAACTGGCCGCGCAGCGCGTCCAGATCGATGAGGCCTTGCGGCGAGACGATCAAGATGTCCACGCGAAGTCCGGGAATCTGCTGAGCGAGCGAAAAGGCGTTTGCGAGCACGCTGTCATGCTCGACCGCCGAAACCAATATCCGCATGATAGGTCCGCCGGACCGCGCCGCACAGCGCAGGGCGCCGGACAACGCCAGCCAATTCGCCTCCGTGCCTCCGCTCGTGAAGACGACCTCCTGCGGCCGGCGGCCGGCGAGCGTGGCGATACGGTCGCGCGCTTCCTCAATGAGCGCCCTGACGGCGCGACCTGCTCCGTGTACGGAGGAAGGGTTGCCACAGAGCGCCATCGCGCGCTCCATCGCGGCCTTTGCTTCCGGACGGAGCGGAGACGTGGCGTTGTGGTCAAGGTATCGCATTTGGCGCATCGAATTCAGGCGGCCGCTCTTTCCTCGGATGGGCTGTTGCAGGGCCGCGCGCGTCCGAGAACCCGTTTTTCAACGACATCGGCAAGAGAAACGGACGAGAGGAACACCTGGATTTGCCGTCCCAACTCTTCCCACAGATCATGGGTCACGCAGCGGCCGCTGGCGCCGGTGCAGCCCTTGGGGCTTCCCGCGCGGCACCGGGTCGCCGTGATCGGTTCGTCGACAGCCATAATTATATCTGCGATGCGAACCTCAGGTGACGGACGACTCAAACGATAGCCGCCGCCGGGGCCTCGGACGCTCGTAACCAGCCCTCCACGACGAAGCTTGGCAAAGAGCTGCTCAAGATAGGACAATGAGATTTCCTGGCGTTCGGCGATGTCGGCCAGAGAAACCGGCCGCCCGCCGCCCTCATGCCCAGCCAAATCGGCCATCGCCATCACCGCATAGCGTCCCTTAGTGCTCAGCCGCATGTGGCTCTCCAACTTCTCGCGCGTTTTCCTTGCTTGTTAGGGGGGCCTTTGGTGTAAAAGCGCACCCCGCGCGCGACGCATTTTCCTTGTCCGGATATAGATTTCCTGACTGTAGCGGTCAAGTATTGGGAAAGATGGTGTCACAAAATATGACCAAGCCATTGAAATACTTATGTTGTACAGACCAATCCCATCCTTGTCAGTACCGAGTGAATCGCTCGGAAATTGCGCTGGGGCGCGTGGCCCAAGCGGCTAGCCGGACCGCCCATGCCTGACATCATTCTCCCGGGTCCGGCGGGGCGGATCGAGACCAGGTTTCAGCGTCAAAAGGCGGTCGGAGCGCCCATGGCGCTGGTGCTTCATCCCCACCCGCAGTTCGGCGGCACGATGAACAACCCGCTGGTCTACGACCTGTTCCACATGTTCCACGGGCTGGGCTGCACAGCTGTGCGGTTCAATTTCCGCGGCGTCGGTCGAAGCCAGGGGTCCTTCGATTCCGGCGCAGGGGAACTGTCCGATGCGGCGGCCGTGCTCGACTGGATGAACACGCTCTATCCCAATCCGTCCAATGTCTGGGTCTGCGGAATCTCGTTCGGAGCCTGGATCGGCATGCAGCTTCTCATGCGGCGACCGGAGATCACGGGGTTCGTCTCCATCGCCCCGCCTGCGAGCATGTATGATTTCGCATTCCTTGCGCCGTGCCCCGCCTCCGGACTCATCGTGCACGGAACCCGCGACCAGGTCGTGCCGGAACCAGACGTCCAAAAGCTCGTCGACCGGCTTACGGCTCAAAAGGGCATCAAGATCACCTATCAAAAGATCGAGGGGGCCAACCATTTTTTCGACAGGCACGAGGCCGACGTTGTCGAGGTGGTGAAAGAGTATGTTTCTCGAATGATGAGCTCGCCCCGCGTCGGCCGCTGAGTTTATCTGCCCCGCGGCCGATGCAGCTTGCCCCCGGTGATGGGCTGGGGCGCGCCTGTCGTCGTGGGAAGGCTGAGCGGCAAGCCCTTCAGCGAGCGCGCAGCAAGATAGGCGAAGGCCTCCGCCTCGATGAAATCGCCTCGCCAGCCCGCATCCTCGGCGCTGAGAACCGGCGCGTTCACGCGGGCGCGCAGTTCTTCCATCAGCTTCGGATTTCGCCGCCCCCCGCCCATCACGATCCATGCCGTCGCGGGATCGGGAAAGTGCTCCCGCGCCAACGCGACGGAAGCGGCGGTAAAGGCGGTCAGCGTCGCGGCCCCATCTTCGGGGCTTAAATGCTCGACCGAATCCGTGGTGAAATCCATTCTGTCGAGGGATTTGGGCGGCGCGCGGCGAAAAAATTCATTGTCGAGCATGTCGGTCAGCGCTTCGTCATTCACGCGCCCGCGGCGGGCCAATGCCCCCTCTTCGTCGAGCGGTTTGCCAATATGCCGCTCAGCCCAGTCGTCAATCGGCGCGTTGCCCGGCCCGGTATCGAATGCGATGATCTCGTCAGGTCCGACATAGGTCACGTTGGCCACGCCGCCGATATTGACCATGGCGAGAGGCGGCGTGAGCTCCTTTGCCTTGCGCGCCAACGCAGCATGGTAAAGCGGCACGAGGGGCGCGCCCTGTCCGCCCGCCTTGACGTCTGCGCTTCGGAAGTCGGTGATGACCGGAATGCCGGTCAGCCGCGCGAGCAGGTCGCCGTCGCCGATCTGCCAGGTCCAACGGCGCTCCGGGCGATGCAGAATGGTCTGCCCGTGAAATCCGATCAACGCTATTTCGGCTGTGGTCAGCCCTGCGCCGCGCAACAGCTCGGACACCGCCTCGGCGTGCATTTCGGTCAAGCGGCGTTCGGCGTGCCGGATCGCGAAGGGCGTCGGAGCGCCTTCGGCGACTTCTTTGGCGTCCCCCAAAGCAGCATGGAGCATTAGCCGCGTCGCCGTGTCGTAGGGCACGGTCAGAGCCGGGCCGGGAACGGCCACCCCCTCTCCGTCCGTGTCGAGCAGCGCAGCGTCCACGCCGTCAAGCGATGTGCCGCTCATCAGCCCTATGACTTTCAGTATTTCCGCCATTCGTGCTACACACCCGGCCCTTTCCGCGTCGGACTATAGCATGGCGGCGTCACACGAATTTCGTTCGCAATTCTTGCGCAACTTCGTCGCGCGCGGCGCATATTACGACTGTTCCGCGCCGGAAGACCTGGACGACCTGTTCAACAGGGAACGCGTCACCGCCTATATCGGCTTCGACTGCACCGCCAAGAGCATGCATATCGGCAATCTGGTCCAGTTGATGACGCTAAGGCGCCTTCAGCAGGCCGGTCACCGGCCCATCCTTCTGATGGGAGGCGGAACGACCAAGGCCGGCGATCCGTCCGGCAAGGACGAGACACGGCTGATCCTTTCGCCGCAACAGATCGAAGAGAACAAGCAAAGTATGCTGAGCGGCGTGAGGCATCTTCTGAAATTTGGCGATGGCCCCAGCGATGCAATCATGGTCGACAATGCGGAATGGCTCGATAAGCTGGAGTACATTCCCTTTCTGCGCGAGGTCGGCCGTCACTTCTCCGTCAACCGCATGCTGACGATGGACAGCGTCAGGATCAGGCTGGAGCGCGAGCAGCCGATGTCGTTCCTCGAGTTCAATTACTCCATCATGCAGGCCTACGACTTCGTCGAGCTGTACAAGCGCTACGGATGCCGCCTGCAGTCGAGCGGTTCAGACCAGTGGGGCAATGTCGTCTCCGGCATCGACCTCGGCCGCCGGCTCGAAAATGTCCAGCTCTTCGGCCTGACCACGCCGCTGATAACGACGGCGTCCGGCGCGAAGATGGGCAAGACTGCGGCCGGCGCGGTCTGGCTGAACAAGGACATGCTCAGCGTCTACGATTACTGGCAATTCTGGCGCAACACCGAAGACGCGGATGTGGGCCGCTTCCTGCGCCTGTTCACTGATCTGCCGATCGACGAAATTGAAAGACTCGAGAGTCTGCGCGGCTCCGAACTCAATGATGCGAAGAAAATGCTTGCGACCGAGGCGACCGCCATTCTCCACGGGCGGGAGGCGGCTTGCATGGCCGCTGACACGGCGCGCAAGACATTCGAGGAAGGCCGTCTTGCAGAGGGTCTTCCGACGTTCAGCCTGAAGCTGCCCGACGGCGTCCTGAACCTGGCGGTGGCGACCGGCCTGGTCTCTTCGAACTCCGAGGCGCGCAAGCTGATCGCCAACAACGGGCTGAGACTCAACGATGTCGTCGTGAACGACCCCAAATTGCAGATCGACGAGACGGCGCTTACTTCGGACGGCGTCCTGAAATTGTCGAGCGGCAAAAAGCGCCATGTCCTGGTGAAGCCGGCCTAGGTTTTGGGAGGCGCCGGAGGGGTGGCCGGCGCAGAAGGCTTCTGGTTCGACGGAGCCTGCGCCGAATTGGGCATTCTGCCTTCGAAAATTCTCCGGAATATTCCAGGCGTCAACACAGAGAGCGGATTGACGCCGACATTGGGCCGGTCGGCGTTGCCGGAAATCGAGTAGGTCATTCCGAAGACGCCTTCGCCCTTTTTCGATACCAAGACGTCCCCCAAAAGGGGAATTGCCCCTAGCACGCTATTGATGCCGAAGAGCGGCACCAACGTTCCCTTCAACGCAATGGCGTCCTTTGGCCGGTCAATGTAACCGTCCGCGGTCAAACCAATCGCTGGTCCCGTCGCGCGCGCGCCCTTGATGTCGACGACGCCGCCTCTCGACGAAAAGGGAATGTCGAACTTGTCTACCGCGATCCCTTCGCCCTGCATCAGATTGATCAGGCCGTCGAGCGAACCTGCGGAGAAAAGTCGCGTCAGGAACGGCTGATTGAGGACCTTGAAATCCCGGATGGACAGCTTGCCCCAATAGTCCGGCGCATTGGTCTTCAGGTCGGATTTGTCGGTCCGCGCCGGAAAGGTCGCGGCGAGTTCGATCGCCCCGCCGCGCAGGCTGGCAAATCCAAACAGACCCTTGGCGAGCAGCCCTGCGTCATTGGTCGCAAAGGTCAGTCGGCGGCCGTTTGCGCCGGGCGCAATCGCAGCCGTGACATTGGCGGATTTCGAAAGCGAGCCGCTCAGCGACAGACTCGACGGACGGTCGCCGACGCCCGCGACGTCGAGCGAGAACGGCGAGACGGTCACACCGTCACGCAACACCAGCCGATCGAGCCTGATGCTTGCGCGGTAGGGCCCGCGCAACGTCGTCTCGTCGCCGGCCGCTCCGCCGGCGCCACCGTGACCTGCAAGCTTTGAGCCGTCGAGGGAATGGCCCCGCACGGCAATCTCTTCGCCTGACGGGCCGCGCGTGAGGCTCAAGTTGAAATCATTCGCGGAACCGAACCGCACCGCGGGGAGAGAGAGAGCCGCAAGTTTGCCGCCCTCGTCGAACGTGGCCGTTCCGTTGGCGGCGATACCGGGACCTGCGATCTTGACGGTCTCCGCGCGGATTACGCTGTCGGGACCGAACGTCGCGCTGACATGCGCCGTCGCGGGATATCCAGCGGGCTTGTCGAGACCGATGAGATCGACTTCCAGAACCGATGGACCAAGATCCATGTTCATGTCGGCGGTGAGGAGCGCCCCGCGACGGCCAGTAAGAGTCCCGCTGACTATGGCCGGACCCTTGAGAAAACTTCCGGACTGGAAGTTCAATGCCGCGCGCGCCCCGGCGCCAAGAGGGCCTTTAACGGCGATATGGGTGGTGACGGGCTTGGCGTTGCCGAACTCCTCGGTCCAATCGAATGTCAGACGTGAATCCGCAAGCTGCGCCGAGCCGGTGGCATGCAGCTTCGAATTGCTAATGTCGAAATTGGCGGTCCCATCCGTCAGTCGGGCGCGCTCGCCGAGAGGTATCGACAATGCGCTCGCGGTGGCCTTCACCGCGATCCCTACGTCGCTCACGCTCAAATTCTTGCGCATGGGCAAATGGAACGACAAGTCGACATTCGTCGCGCCCTGAGTGTCGGCCGGATCGATTCCAAATCGATCCGGGTATTGCAGAGGCTTCATGTTCAACAGCGAGAGCATGTCCGGCATCGCGCCGCTCATATGCGCGGTGAAGTCGCCGGGGGCTTCCGGAATGTGGAGGTTGGCGATGACAACCTGTCCGCGGGAAACCTGCAACGGACCGACGCGGCCGGACGAGATGTCCGCCCGAAACGTGTCGCCGGTCAGCGTCGCGACGCCGCTGAGCTGGGTGAGATGCGTCAGACCCGTGAGATAATTGGCTTCGACGCCGCTCATAGGCACCGTGACCTTGAGCGCATTCTCGGCAAGCACGTCGGCGTCTAGCATCCCCGCGGGCATATGCGCCTCGAAAGAGACGATTCCCAACGATCCCGCCGTCATGTTGGCGTCGATCCATTGCCTGGCGCCTGCGCCGACGCCGAGCGGCCAATATCGGAGCAGTTCCCGCAGACGCAGCCCGGCCATCTGGCCCCTGAGTTCGACCGCAGGGGCCAAGCCTGGAACCAGTGTGAGCCTTCCCTGAGCATGCGCGGATAACGGGCCACCCGACACCTCCGCGTGATCGACAATGATGGCCCGACTCGCTGCGTCGTAGCTCCCGCGCGCCTCGATCAGCCTGAGCGCAATGGGCCCGGCCAACACGCCGGGCATGGCCAGCGCGATCTTGTCGACTGCAAGGTCGAAGCCTATGCGCTCCAGCGCGCCGCGTTCGTTTCGGCCGATATCGCAATGGCCAGAGAGGTGTGCCTTGGCCCCGCCTGCATTAAGCGATCCGTCGTCGATCAAGAGCCGACCGCTGGCTCCGTCGTAGCGGGCGACTAGTTGCGCGGCGTCCACCTTCAGCGGGCCTTTCTTCAAGCCCGGAATGGCGATGGATCCCTTGGCGCCGAGGCCGAAATCGGCGCTCAGCAGATGCGCGCCGCGCATGGTGAAGGATGCGGATAGGTCGAGGACGAGGTTGAGGCGTTTGACGGCGGCGAGGCCCTTAGCGTCGGAGCCGAGCGCGCGCAGGTCGATGCCGCGCAAGGCTATTTCGCCCTTTACGGGTCCCTTGTTCGGCGGAAGCGTGAATTCCCCAACGATGTGGGCCGGACGGCCCGCAATCTCAAGGTCTGCGTCCAACGATGCATTGAGATTTGGGCCGGCGGTGGCGACGTGGAAGTCGGCGCGCGGCGCCACGAGGAACAGTCCCGTCGTTTCATCGAAAAACGCGAGCTTGGCCTTGCGGATGGCGAATTCCTGCAGCGACGACGCCTTGTCGCTGCGCATGGTGATGGCGTCGGAGATGCGATTAAGTATGTCGCTTTCGTTCTTGTCCTTTTCGACCCCAAGCCGCAGTCCGCCGCTGCGCGTACGCACGAGGGCGAGCTGGACGCCGACCAGGGTTATGCGCCGTACGACCGTCTTGCCATGAAGCAGCGGTCCCGCCGCAAGATCGATGTCCGCCTCCGGCGCCTGGGCGATAATGCGCCCACCCGCGTCGAACACCTTGGCGCCCAGGATCACCAGATTGACCCGGCCCTGGTCGCGCGACCATTCGATCGCGGCCCGGTCGTAGCGGACCGATATTCCGGGAAGCGCGCTGGCGATTGCGTTGGGCAGAGTGTCGCCCAGCGGTCCCAGAGACACCGGGCCGATCATCAGCCGGATCGCCGCGCCAACCGCGAAAAACAGAATGGCTGCTGCGACCCCGCCGGCGCACAGAGCGGCGCGGCTGAGATGATGGGCCTTGATATAAGTTCCGAGCAACAATCGAAGATTCCGTCCAGGCGGCGAGGCCGACGCGGCCAGGCTGCTATTGCCGCCGAATGAGGCCGAAGCAGGGCCGTGATCTTCTCTTATGGATTGCAAACAGCGCCTAAAGCCAAGCCCCTTGCACGCAGGCGCCCATCGCCTTATCGGCAGGTGGCGATAAGCTCGGGAGTTCCCCCATGGACCTAGAACCCGGCGATAAGGCGCCCAGTTTCACGCTCGCCACCGATGGCGGAGGCAAAATATCCCTGGCGAAGCTCAAGGGCCGGCCTTTTGTTCTCTATTTTTATCCGAAAGACGACACCTCCGGCTGCACAAAGGAGGCCGTCGCATTTTCCGAGAACATGAAGAAATTCGATAAGTTAGGCGTCAATCTTGTGGGTGTTTCTAAAGATAGCGTTGCCTCTCATGACCGTTTCAAGACGAAATATGGGCTCAAGTTGACGCTGGCCTCCGATCCTGATGTGGCGACCGCGAAAGCCTACGGAGTCTGGGTCGAAAAGAGCCTTTATGGCAGGAAATACATGGGCATGGAGCGCGCCACCTTCCTCATCGACAGCAAAGGCGTGATCCGGGAAATCTGGCGCAAAGTCAAAGTCGCCGGTCACGTGGAAGCGGTGTTCGCCGCCGCGAAAGCCCTTTGAGCTCGCCCGGACGGATCGGCAGGCGCTTCGCGCCACGGTTAACCTCCCGGTCGTTTTTCTGGGCTAAGAGCTTGATCAAGCGCCGACAAATAGGTGAAATGCCTTCAACAGGGGTCGGCGCCGAACGCGCGCAAAAGGGAAGTCAGGAGATGCCGGAGACGCTCGTGGAGCGCGCGTGGGCGTGGCTCCATGAAACCTTTCCTGAACGGCAAATTTATATCCGCAGCGACGGGCGGGTTCAGTTCTTCACCTTCAGCCCTCTGCTCCAGGCGACGCTCGCCGGTTTCTCGCTGATCTTCCTCGGCTGGGTGGCCTTCTCGACCGTCAACGTGATCTTCAAGGACAGGATCATCTCGGCCAAGGACCATCGCTATCAGCAGATGCAGACGGCTTATGAGAACCGTGTCGCCGACCTGCAGCAGTCCTACGACGAGCTCAACGGCGCCCTCGTCTCGGCGGAAGACCGGTTCAAGGCGACGGCGGACGAACTTCAAACCAAGCAGAACACGATTCAGAATTTCATCGAGCGCAAGCGCCAGGTCGACGCGCTCGTCACCGCCCAGGACCGTGCGCCCGCGGCGAACGATGAAGTCCAGGGCCACGCTGGCTCCGCCGCCAGCGACAGTTTGGATGCGGCGGCTCCCGCGACCGATCCCGGCATGGACGTCGGCGGCGGCGGGAGTTCGGCGTTACCCGTCTCGCCGCTGCCGGTTGCGCCGCAACCGCGGACGGCCAAACCGACTCATGCGAGCCTGCTCGACCTCGGAGGCGCTGTCGGCCGACTGGCGGGCGCGCTGTTCGGCAGGCGAGCGCCTACGCGAGCCGCGAGCGACCAGTTCAGCCGGCATCCGGCGCTGAAAATCCTGGCCGAGCAGACCGACCGCGTCAGCAAGATCGGCCGCGATGAAACGCAGCTGATGGTCGAGGCTCAGAGCGAAGTTTCCGCTGGGGTCGCCACGATCCGCGCATTGATGCGCAACGCCGGGATCGATTCCGACCGCTTCGCCGAGAAATATGCGCAAGCTTACGGCGTCGGCGGACCGGACATTCCGCTTCAAGCGGTGCGCATCGAAGGGATTTCGGACGGGGCTTTTCAAGAGGCCTATCTGCGGGCGCAGGCGGTTCTGACCCAAATGGACGAGCTCCTGGGGGCCATGCGCCATGTGCCGCTGACGGTTCCCGTAAGCGGCCCGCAATTCGAACGCACGAGCGGATTTGGTCCACGCATCGATCCCTTCACCGGACGCTACTCGTTCCACCCCGGAATTGATTTCGCCGGTCCGTGGGGATCGATCGTGCATTGCACGGCGCCGGGCAAAGTTGTCTGGGCCGGGCCGCACGGCGCCTATGGAAATATGGTTGAAATTGACCATGGTCTCGGAATCCGCACGCGCTATGGCCATCTGTCGTCGATTCTCGTGCATGTCGGCGCTAAAGTCGCCAAGGGCGCGGTCATCGGAAAAGTTGGATCGACTGGACGCAGCACGGGACCGCATGTGCACTACGAAGTCTGGTATGACGACGTGGTGAGAAATCCGAATAAGTTCATAGAGGCTGGACGTCATGTTCTCTAGTAGGAGTAAGGAAGCGGCGCCCGCCCCGGCGGCGACCGCGCAGCCGGCGGCGCAGCAGCAGAAGCGACCCATGCGGTCGGCGTCTGCGCCTTCGATCATCAGCGCCGATTTGGTCGTGAACGGCACGCTTACGTCAAACGGCGACATTCAGATCGATGGCAGGGTTGAGGGCAACGTGCATTCCGCCGGTCTGGTGATCGGCGACAAGGCCAGCATTCAAGGGGACGTGACCGCCGAAGACGTCACGGTGCGCGGGCGCGTCAAAGGCAGCATTCGCGCTCGAAAGGTTCTGCTCGCCTCGACCTGTCATGTGGAAGGCGACATCCTGCACGAGGCCTTCGCCGTCGAGACCGGGGCCTTCTTCGAGGGGAATTGCCGGCATGCGGACAATCCGCTTGCGGACGAACGCGCCGAACGCCGCGCTCCAGCGCTCGCCAGCGCGCCTGTTGCGCCGGCTCCGCAGCCGGTCGTGGCTGCGCCGCGACCCGCCGATTCCGCGCCGAGACCGAGCGCAGCGACCTTTGCTCCGCTCAAGACCGGCGGCTGAGTTCGGCCCGCCGCAAGCGCGCAAGCCTAGTCGACGTCCTGGACCTCAGCCGGAGGCTTGCCGCCGATCGCCTGCGCCAGCGCCGCTGCCATAAAAGAATCCAGGTCTCCGTCGAGGACTTCGTCAGGCGCTCGGCTTTCCACGCCGGTGCGCAGGTCCTTCACAAGCTGATAGGGCTGAAGCACGTAAGAGCGGATCTGGTGTCCCCAGCCGATTTCAGTCTTCTCCCCGATGAATGCGCCTGTTTCCGCCTGCTTCTTCTCAAGCTCCAGTTCATAGAGTTTGGAGCGCAGCATGTCCCAACAGACCGCCCTGTTTTGGTGCTGCGAGCGTTCGGTCTGGCAGGCGACGACAATTCCCGTCGGCAGATGGGTGATGCGAACCGCGCTCTCGGTCTTGTTGACGTGCTGGCCGCCCGCACCGGAGGCGCGATAGACGTCGATGCGCACGTCTTTGTCGGGAATGTCGATCTCGATGTTCTGGTCGATCGCCGGATAGACTGTCACGCTGGAAAAACTCGTGTGCCGCCGAGCGTTGGAATCGAACGGAGAAATGCGCACCAACCGATGCACTCCGGCCTCGGTCTTTAGCCAGCCATAGGCGTTGTGACCCTTCACCAGCACGGTGGCGGATTTGATCCCGGCCCCCTCTCCTTCACTCTCCTCGATGAGCTGCAACTTGTAGCCGTGGCGCTCGGCCCAGCGCGTATACATGCGAAAGAGCATTTCCGCCCAATCCTGGCTCTCGGTGCCGCCGGCGCCGGCATGTATCTCCAGGTAGGCGTCGTTGCCGTCGGCCTCGCCCGACAGCATCGATTCTAACCGAAGCGCCTCCGCGCGCGCCGCAAGCGCAATGATCGACCTTTCCGACTCCGCCACCATGGCGGCGTCGTTTTCCGCCTCCGCCAGCTCGATCAGCCCAATATTGTCGGAAAGCTCCCGTTCGAGCGCACGTACGGCGGCCACGGATTCGTCGAGCCGCTGGCGCTCGCGCATAAGCTGCTGAGCCTCCTGCGGGTCGTTCCAGATGGACGCGTCTTCGGCCCTGGCGTTCAGTTCGTCGAGGCGGCGGAGCGCTTTGTCCCAGTCAAAGTCGCCTCCTCAGCAGGCTCGCCGCCTGCTCGATCTTTTCAACGTTGCGTTCGATGTCGGGACGCATTTCGGCACCTCTGATCGGCGGCGATATAAGCGTTCGTCCGGCTTTGCGCAAACCCCCTCGCTCAGACGCCAAGTTCGCTCAAGCGAGTCTTTTCGAGCTCATTGGTGTATCGTTTGAGCGCATAGGCCTCGGTCAGATAGCCCACAAGTCTCGGATCGGAGCGGGACGCCAGTACGGGCAGCGCTTCGATTTGGGCCTCCTCGAACCGCAAGAATGCGGTCCGCACGTTGTCCCCCGGAAGCAGAAACAGGTCACGCTCCTGGGCGAGGTCGGACGCAACCAGACCGTCGAGCGCATCGTCAAGCTCTCGGTTGTGCGCTGTCACCAGGTCGATGACGCCCAGATATTTTCCGGCCTGGCTCACGACGTAGAGCCGCTTGGCCGAATCCGCGGGATAAAGATCGCGCAGCGCGCGCGCGCTCATCTGCTCCAAAACAACCTTCGGATCGGACCGCATAAGACGACCAACCGTCATGTCCGCGACCCAGCCCACATCATGCGCGCCACGGATTCCAAGGCCGCGCAAATGAAACCGCCAGGTGGCGAAGGAATAGCCGAAGCTGAGGCGCGCGATCGTTGAGGCGATGATGACCGCCACGAGGACCGCCACGGTCAGCGGGAAATCCTGCGTCGCCTCGAGCACCAGGAAGACCATAGTGAGCGGGGCGCCGATGATGGCGGCGCCGACAGACGCCATGCCCGCCAGCATGTAGACGGACTTCCCGGCTACCAGGTCCGGCGCCAGTCCGCCGATCGCCTGGGAAAACGCGCTTCCGAGCAGCGCGCCGATGAACAGGGACGAGCTGAAGAGGCCGCCGCGAAATCCCGAGCCCACCGATACGGCCGACGCCACGATCTTCGCGGCGAGCAGCGCCGATAGCGCCAACCAAGGCCAGGCGCCGTCGAAATGCAACTGGATCGCGCCGTGACCGCTTCCGAGAACCTCCGGAGAATACAGCGCCACCAACGAGAGGGTTAGCCCGCCGACCAGGGGCCTTAGCCAATCCGGCGTCCGCGTCGCGCGCAATCCTCTCTCGGTCCAGGTGACCGCTAGCATCGTCAGCACGCCGACGGCCGCGGCGACCACGCCCATACCCGCCACAAGCGCGTAGCTTTCCGGGGAGAGCGGCAGGTCGCCGTGGACGCGAAACAGCGTCTGGGCATGGCCGATCGCGCGTTGAACCAGCACGGCGCACACCGAAGCCACCGCTACTGGCGCGAGCGCCCGCGGCGCATAGCTGCCAAGGATGAGCTCAAACCCGTAAAAGGCGCCTGCAAGTGGCGCATTGAACGCGGCGGCGATGGCTGCGGCCGCTCCCGCAGTGACCATGACGCGGGCGTCCGCGCGCCGCAGCCTTAGCGCCTGCGCCACATAGGAGTAAATCGCGCCCCCCAGCTGGGTGAAGCCCGCCTCCATGCCCAGCGACATTCCCGCGCCATTTGAAATCAGCGTTGCAAAGGTCAGTCGAAGCGAGCCTGACAGAGACATCCGCCCGCCATAGAGCGCGTTGGCCTCGATGGGGTCGACGACCTCTGGCGCGCGCCAGCGCCTGGTGGCGAAAGCGAGAAGTCCCGCAAGCACGCCGCCGGCCGCAGGCACAAGCAATATGCGGCTGCGCGGCACGTCCGCCGCGGCGCTGAGGAATGCGTCGCGGGGCACAAGAAAGGTGAGGCTATGAATGAACATCACCGCTTCGTGGAGCAAGTCGACCACCGCTCCCACGAAAGCGCCGACCGCGGCGCATAGCACTATCTGGCCGAACTCGCTGGCGCGCAGCGTACGCTGGACAACGGCGAACGCGAGTTGCGCGCGTTGCCGGTACGCCCTCAATTGAGAGCGCGGCGCCAGTCCGGATATTGCGCCATTACCGTCGAGTTGCGCCTTCAATACAATCCGCCAGTCCCCTCCCCCACATCGGCCGGCGCCGCTCCTGGCGCTGCGGCGGTTTGTCCGATCACCTCGTTGCTGGGCGCATTCGGTTCGCCAGGCGCGGTGCCGGCCTTGAACGCCTCCATGATCGCATTCGGATCGGACGGTCCTGCAGGCTGACCGGTGATGGCGTCCGTTGAAACGAGCTCGATGCCGGGCGCCACCCGGAATGGCGTTGGCGGCTCGTCCGCCAGGGCGCCCATCATGAAATCGCGGAAGATCGGCGCGGCGGCTGTGGCGCCCTGTTCGTATTTGCCCAGCGTGCGAGGATTGTCGAAGCCCACGAAAACGCCGCAGGCCAGATCGGGCGAAAAGCCGACGAACCATGTGTCCTTGGCGTCATTCGAGGTGCCAGTCTTGCCGGCAAGCGGCTTTCCGACCGCGAGGATGGAGCGTCCGGTGCCGCGCTGCACCACCCCCTGAAGCATCGAAACGATCTGATAGGCGGTTCGCGGATCGATGAGCTGCGCGCGGGGATCGGCGAGCAGCGGTTCGGGTTGTCCGCGCCATTGCTTGACGTCGCAGCCCTCGCACACGCGCTGATCGTGGCGCCAGATCGTCTTGCCAGTACGATCCTGAATGCGGTCGACAAGCGAGGCGCTGATCTTCTTGCCGCCGTTCACGAACTCCGAGTAACCCGTGGTCAAACGCATCAGCGTCGTCTCATAGGAGCCGAGCGCGTTGGCGAGATAGGGCGGCAAATGGTCGTAGACGCCGAAGCGCTCTGCATAGGGCACGATCTTCGCCATGCCGATTTGCTGGGCCAGCCGCGCCGTCGCATTGTTCAACGAAAGCGCGATGGCCCGGCGCAAGGTCACCGGACCAAGAAATTTGTGGCCGAAATTGGCGGGGCGCCAGAGGCCAAGTCCCGGCCCCTGGTCGACGACGACGGGGGCGTCCAGCACCTGGCTGACTGGCGTAAAGCCGGCGTCGAGCGCGGCGGCGTAGACGAACGGCTTGAAAGCCGAGCCAGGCTGACGCATCGCCTGCATGGCGCGATCGAATTGACTTGAGGCGTAGCTGAACCCGCCCGACATCGCCAAAACGCGCCCGGTATGCGGATCCATCGCCACGATGGCGCCGTTGATTTCCGGCACCTGGCGCAGGCCGTAGTCACGCTTGCTGTCGACCGCCTCGACATAGACGACGTCTCCGACCTTCAAAACGTCCTGAGGCTTGCTCGGCGCGGGGCCAACGAACATGCCCGGGAGCTGCCTTCGCGCCCATGCGAGCTCCTTGAACGGGATGGTTCCACGTGCCCCGCCCGAAAGTCCGATGCGGACTGACTTGTCGTCATTGAAGCCGAGGACCACGGCGACGCGCCAGGAGTCGATGCCGGACTGGTTCGGAAACAAAGCTAGGTTCGCCCTCCAATCGGCGACGTCCGCGATGTGGTTTTTCGCTCCGCGCCAGCCGTGCCGCCGATCGTATCGAACCAGCCCGGCGCGAAGCGCACTCACCGCATAATTTTGGAGACGAGTGTCCAGCGACGCGCGGACCTGCAATCCGCCGTCGTAAAGCGCATGTCCGCCATATTTGGCGTAGAGAAGGCGCCGAACTTCTTCGACATAGTAATCGGCATCCTGCGCCTGACTGCCGAGCGGACGCGTGCGCGTAACCAGCGGCTCTGCAATCGCCTCCTTGGCGGCGGCGTCGCTGATATACCCATTGTCGGCCATCTGGCCGATCACCCAGTTGCGCCGCTCCAGGGCGCCGCGCGGATTGCGAAGGGGATCATAGCTGCTCGGCGCCTTCGGCAAGGCAGCCAGGAAGGCCACTTCGGCGATGTCCAGCTGATCCAATGATTTGCCGAAATAGTTCAGCGCCGCCGCGGCCACGCCATAGGAGTTTTCGCCAAGATAAATTTCATTCAGGTAGAGTTCGAGAATCTTGTCTTTCGAATAGGTCGCGTCGATGCGGATCGCCAGAATCGCCTCGCGGATCTTGCGGGAGAACTTGACGTCGCTATTGAGCAGAAAATTCTTGGCTACTTGCTGGGTGATGGTCGATGCGCCTTCCAGGCGTTTGTGCTGAATTACGTTGAATATGTCCTTGACCGCGGCGCGAAGAATTCCGCCGGGATCGATGCCGGGATGGCTGAAGAAGTTGCGGTCTTCCGCGGAGGTGAAGGCGTCGATCACCAATTTCGGAACGAAACCGATCGGAACGAAAATGCGCCGCTCGCGGGCGTATTCGCCCAGCAGCGTGCCGTCGCCCGCATAGACGCGCGTGGTGACGGGCGGCCGGTAGTTCTGCAGCGCCTCGACGCTGGGCAAATCGCGCGTCAGAGTCCATACATAGAAGACGATCGCCAGCGCGCCTGCGGCGGCGATGGCGGCGGCGCCGAGGCCCGCGTAGAAGAGGATGAATCCCCATCCGCGGCGGCGCTGGGGCAGATCCTCCGGCTCAACCGGGGGCGGTGGGGGGGGCAGCGCCGGTTCCGGCGCAATGGCCGGTGTTTCAGCTCCGGACTCTGGATTGTCCAGGCGAGCGCGCGCAGGAGCGGCTGGCGCGCTTTCCTCCAATACCGGGGGGGAATCTTCAGGACGATCGGTCATGGCGACGGATTATGGCCCGATCGCGGGTTTGCGTCACTCAGATACCGCAGCCGCCGCATCCGGCGCGGCCGAAACCGGGGCAAAATGCCGCTCCACCGCATGCGCTATGGCGCCCGCCACCCGCTCGCGCCAGCGCGCTGTATTCATTTGAGCCGCGTCCTGAGCGTTGGAGAGGTACCCCAACTCGATCAGCACCGAAGGAACATCTGGGGCCTTCAGCACCACGAATGCCGCAGAACGGTGCGGCTGGCGCGGCAGGATATCCGTAGCGCGAGACAGCGAATTCACGATGAGCTGCGCAAAACGCGAAGATTTGTTCATCGTGTCGCGCTGTTCGAGATCGAGCAGGATGGGCGCGACGGCGGAGTTTTCGCCGCCAAGGTCGACGCCCGCGATGATGTCGGACTGGTTTTCCTTTTGGGCGAGCGCCGCCGCTTCCTTGTCCGAGCCGGACTCGGAGAGGGTATATACCGAAAGACCGGTGACGCCCGGGTCGGGGTTGGAATCGGCGTGCAGCGAAATGAAAACATCGGCGTGGCGAGCGCGCGCGATGGCGACGCGCTCGCGTAACGGAATGAAGACATCCGTTTCTCGGGTCATGTAGACCTTGTAACGGGGATCGCGCTTCAGCAAGCGGGCCAATCTCAGCCCCTCGTCCAGAACGAGGTCGCGTTCGAGCAACCCGTTGACGCCGCTTGTGCCGGCGTCGATGCCGCCATGGCCCGGATCGATGACCACGACTCTTTTGCCTGCGCCGGGGGGCTCAATCCCAGCCCCGGACGCGGACGCCACGCGTTCGGCTGCCGCTTCGCGCGCCTTGAGATCGGCCGGCCAGCCCGCGGTGCGGTCAAACTTGGCCTGCGTCGTGGGGAACAGATCGATGACGACGCGGTAGCCAAATCCATGCTCCGGTGGAATGACCAGCGGGTCCGACACGGCGACCGGTTGATTCAGATCGATCACGAACCGTGAATTCCCCGGCCGGAACAGGCCGTATCGATAGCTGTGAATGGCGCCGTGGCCCGAAGGCCTTGGGGGACCCTCAAGATGCCACTGGACCGCCGGCAGATCGATTACGACTCTGTTGGGGCGATTGAGCGTGAATGTTCGCAGATCCACCGGATCGGACAGCTCGATGACAAAACGGGTGCGATCGGAATGATCGCCAATCCGCGCGCTCATAACGATAGGCTCAAGTCCGACGCGCTTGCCGGTGGAACTACCCAAGGAGGACGGCTTTTCGGTGGCCTTATCCGCGCTCAGCACGTGGGCGATGATGTCGTCCACCGATTTTGGCTGGCTCTCGGGCGCATTGGCCGCCCCGGCTCCGACTGCGCATAGACATAGGCCGGCTATGGCGCAGACCGATCTGAGGCGAAAAACCGAAGGCATGGGAGGCCCTTCCGAAGCCCGGAGACTCAGCGACGAACTATTTACGATTCGTTAGCACAAGCGGCAGGCCGGCGCGCGAAACCGGGGCCGCTTGGCGCTGATTCGGCAGCTGAAAACAGCAGGCGCGACCCGCTGCGATCGTGCGCAAATCCGGCTGTTCCGGCCCACATTAACTCCATGTTAGCCAAGCGGGGCCTTAGGTTTGGCCAATATCCCTTGCCCCGGCCCTGACGGGCGCCTACAAGGGATGCAAGTTGCGTCGCCTGGGCCGGTTCCTCGGCCAAAGGCGCAGTGGTTCGGAAGGCGTCAATTCCTCAGATCCTGGTTCACGCCCACGCCACCCATTGCAGCGCAGCGCTTCTTCGCAGCGGCGAGCCGCTTCGATCCGAACTGCGCCGGCCCGAGCCGGCGGAACTGCGACCTCTGATGAATGACGGAATGCGAGCCTGCCCTGCCAATCCAGCGGTCGATCCGCGGATGAAGGCCTCGCGTCTCCCTGCCCTAACCAAGCCGCATCGCCAACCGTCTGCGCCTCGAAGCGCGACGACGAGAGCGGGCGCGCCCGGAGAATTCAATGCCCAAACGCATGCTAATCGACGCCAGCCATCCCGAAGAGACTCGGGTCGTCGTACTCGACGGACAAAAAGTCGAGGAATTTGATTTCGAGGCCGCGGCCAAGCGGCCGCTTAAAGGCAACATCTATCTCGCCAAGGTGACGCGAGTGGAGCCGTCGCTCCAGGCCGCCTTTGTCGAATATGGCGGCAACCGACAGGGTTTTCTCGCCTTTTCGGAAATTCATCCCGACTACTACCAGATACCGGTCGCCGACCGCATCGCCTTGCTCGCCGAGCAAGAGGCGGAAGCGCGCAGGCGTGCGGACGACGATGTGGAGTCTTTCGACATTTCTCCGGCCGCAAACGCCAAACCGCGAGCGGACTTCGACAACGGCCTAACCCAGAGCGCCGACGAGGAGCAATCGGCCGAAGGCGGAGAAGACGCTGAATCGCCGGAAGAGTCCGGAGCTGAACTGGACGCCGAGGAAGACGACAGGGAGGCGCTGCAGAGCGACGAGCCGAAGCCAAACGCCGAAAGCTGGAGTGGCAAGCCCGCGGGCGCGCAGGAAACCTCAGAATCTGGCGCGCCGGAGTCCGCCGCGCGGCCGGACGACCCTTCTGCCGCAACAATCGCCGAATACGCCGATCACGACGCGCCGTCCTTGCATGAGGAAGCGCCGCCGGAGGCCGCCCAACCCATGAAGTCGCAGCGCCCGCCCCAGCGCTGGGTGCGGCGCCGGCATTACAAAATCCAGGAGGTCATCAAGCGCCGCCAGATCATACTAGTTCAGGTGGTCAAGGAAGAGCGGGGCAACAAGGGCGCGGCCCTCACTACCTATCTGTCGCTCGCCGGGCGCTATTGCGTGCTGATGCCGAATACGCCGCGCGGGGGCGGGATCTCGCGCAAGATCACCAACGCCAACGACCGCCAACGGCTGAAATCCGCAGCCCAGGCTCTCGAACTTCCGGACGGGATGGGACTGATCATCCGCACCGCGGGAGAGAATCGCACCAAGCTCGAGATCAAACGCGACTACGAATATCTGCTTCGGATGTGGGATACGATTCGCGAACTGACGCTCAAATCGAACGCGCCCGCATGCGTCTATGAAGAGGGCGATCTCATCAAGCGCGCCATCCGAGACCTGTACAACAAGGACGTCGAGGAAATCCTCGTGGAGGGCGATGAGGGCTATCGCAACGCCAAGGAATTCATGCGGATGCTGATGCCCAGCCACGCCAAGAACGTCAAGCAGTATAGGGAGCCGGTGCCTCTCTTTCAGCGCCATCACATTGAAGCCCAGCTCGACTCGATGTTTTCCCCGACGGTGACGCTGAAATCCGGCGGCTACATCGTCATCAATCAGACCGAGGCGCTGGTATCGATCGACGTCAATTCGGGCCGCGCCACGCGAGAGCATTCGATCGAGGAAACTGCGCGCAAGACCAACCTCGAAGCGGCCGACGAAATCGGAAGGCAATTGAGGCTTCGCGATCTGGCGGGTCTGATCGTCATCGACTTCATCGACATGGAGGACAGCCGCAACGATCGCGACGTCGAACGGCGCATTCGCGAAGCGGTGAAATCGGACCGCGCGCGCGTGCAGATCGGCAAGATCAGCCAGTTCGGCCTTCTCGAAATGTCCCGTCAAAGGCTGCGCGCCGGCGTCATTGCGGGATCGACCGTCCCCTGCCCGCATTGCGGCGGCCAGGGGATCGTTCGCTCCGTCGAATCCACTGCGCTCAGGCTTCTGCGCGGCCTCGAAGAGGAAGGTCAGAAGCTCAAAGCCTCCACCGTCACCGTTCGTGTCGCCTCGGATGTCGCAATCTACGCGCTCAATCAAAAGCGCCGGGAGCTTGCGCGGATCGAGAACGACTACGGAATGGCCATAGTTTTCGAACCGAAGGAGGGCCTGATGGCGGGCACCTTCGAGATCGATCGAACCGTCCCCAAGACCGCAGAAGAACGGGCGCGCTTCGCCATCTTAGAAAGCGAACCCGCTTCCCAACCCGCATCTTCGCCGCCTGAGTCCGAACCGGAAGAGATCGTCGAGGAGGTCGAGGAAGAGGCACAGCATCCCGCCAGCGCACAGCCGCAATCCGCCCCGTCCTCGAAGCGCCGCAGGCGTCGCGGCGGCCGCGGACGCGGCGGCGGGGGCGACAGAACTCCAGCTTCAAATGACCGCCAGCCTCAGCAACCGCCTCAGGGCGCCCCTCGCCCGGCGCCTTCGCCACACGTCGAACTCGCGGACATCGGAGAAGCGGCGCCTCCTGCAACGATCGATGCGGCGCAATCCGCACCTGCGCCAGGCCTTGGCCAGGCCGCTTCCGGACAACCGGGAGCGCCGCGCAAGCGCCGGCGGAGGCGTGGACGGCGCGGCGGAAGCAATCGGAACGGAGGGACCGCGGCAGGCGCGCCGGCGCAATCCGCTGGCGGAGCATCACCCATCGCCAATGAAGGCGCCATCGAGCCGGCGCACGCTCCCGCCATGGTCGACGAACGGGAGGAGGCGCCGGCGGCGGCGCCAAACGCCGCATCGAGCCCGGTATGGTCATTTCGCTCGGACGACGCTGAATCAGAACCGTCACGCCAAGCGGACGCAGTGGTTGAACCTGATCGTTCGCCTCGAGCGGCTGGGGGCGAAAAGGCCGAACCCGCCGCGCCGGCCCCTCCCGCAGAGCCACCAAAGAAGGGCTGGTGGCAACGCACATTCCGCTCCGATCACTGACCGGGCGATACCGGAGCGGCCGCCATGCCTTGCGATTTGGCGTCCGTCAGCGCCGAACAATATTCGTTTTGGCAGACGATCGCGTTCACCGTGTCGTAGAGCGTGATGTCGCCATCGGGGATGGCGGCTCTGGCGAGGGCGTCGCCCTTGCCCAGCCTCGCCAGCGCATCGATGATCGACGCAGTTCCGACCGGCCCGCCGGTGCCGGCGCCAGCCAAAAACAATCGCGAGCGGTCTGAGGACATCGAAATCACGGGCGTGAGAAAGGCGGAAGCAAGTCCCGCCTTGCTGGCCGAGGGCGCGCCCGCCAACGTGAATCCCGCACCCGCAACCGTGTGTCCCGAACCGAAGGGGCCGTTCATCGTAACGGCGCAGGCGACGGCCTCCCCGTTCGTGTCGGTCACCGCAAATCCCGTGGAGCCGAGATCTTTTGGGAGGTCAGCGACGCCAAAGCCGGCCAACGCGCGCTTCGTGGCCTCGACGACGGCAGCCTCGGCGCTGTGGCCGCGCTCCAGGCCGCGCGCTGCGAGAACGCCGTCCAGCAAGGCTCCTGCGAATGCGCCCGCCCCAGTGGACTGGCGCGGCGCAATCACGAATTGATTTCCGAACGCCAGGGCTCGTGGCGCGTCGACGGTAACGGGATAACTTGCCAAATCACCCAAACCGATCGTTCCTCCCTCAGACGTCGAATAGGCTGCAATTCTGGCCGCGATCGGTCCCTTGTAGAGGGCATCCGCGCCCTGCGTCCGGATTGCGGCCAGAGTCGCGGCGAGCTCTCTGTTGGACACGATGCTGCCTGCGGGCTTGATGCGGCCCGACTCGTCCATGAATTCCGCGGCGAGGCCCGCGTCCAGCCTGACGACGTCCTGGGCCGCATTCAGACGTTTGGCCAGCGC
The DNA here is from genome assembly GCA_035549135.1 of Rhizomicrobium sp. Lineage (GTDB taxonomy): Bacteria > Pseudomonadota > Alphaproteobacteria > Micropepsales > Micropepsaceae > Rhizomicrobium. The sequence continues at coordinate 32,663 of DASZRM010000093.1, forward strand.
AACGGAGATCGGAAATCCCGCCCCGGCGAATTCCTCGGCCGGCGCCACCACGCGTGGCCAAGGAAGCGCGCCGAACTGCGTCTGCAACGCGACGAAGCCGCGCACATTGCCGGGGGTCGCATAGGCGCCGCCTCCGGATGCGTCGCGCGCGAGAAAATCGAACTCCACCTCGCGACCGTTTCGCCCATCGTGAACGAGACATATCCCGCCGCCGCCCAAACCGGCCGCGACCGGATAGGTCACGGACAACGCAAAGTACATCGCGGCGGCGGCGTCCGCGGCGTTTCCTCCAAAGCTTAAAATCGAAGAAGCCGCGCGCGCCGCATTGGGCTCGTCGCCGACGACCATGGCGCCGACCGGGGCCTGCTTTTCAGACAGCCCCAGTTGCGCGCAGCATCCCAGCAGCGAAAGACCCGCAATACCTATAATCGTTCGAACTCGGACCATTGAAGACGCGCGCGTTCCAGAAAGGGTCAGGATGGTATCGGCACCAGCGGCGGCGAAAATGAAGAATACGCAATCTCGGACGTCGTGCAGCCCCCGGACGCGCCTCCGTTGACGCGATTGCAGCGCGCTCCTACCGTCCCTCCAGGGACGGGCGCAGGACCGACAGGAGAGTGCAAGCCTTGATCTATTGCAACCCCGATCGCCGCGTCGCCGTGGCGAAGATCGCGGCCTTGGCGTTCGGCGCGCTCGCCGGACTGGCGCTGTTTGCGACGCCCGCGATCGCGCAGGGAATCCAACTGCTGCAGGATACCGAAACCGAAAGGACGTTGCGTTCCTATGAAGATCCAATCCTGGCGGCGGCAGGCCTCGATCCCCACGCGGTCAAAATCTACATCGTCAACGATTCCAGCATCAATGCGTTCGCGGCGGAGGGGCAGAACATCTTCGTGAACGCCGGTCTGTTCATACAGCTCAAGACTCCGAACGAGCTGATCGGCGTGCTCGCGCACGAAACCGGCCATATCGCCGGCGGCCATCTGGAGCGCGACACGGCGGCGATTCAAAAGGCCAGCGTGCCGATGCTGCTGTCGTTGGTGGTGGGCGTGGCTGCGATGATTGCGGGAGCGGGCGAGGCCGGCATGGCGCTGATGGGCGCCGGCCAGGAGGTCGCCCAAGCCCAATTCAACGAATTCAGCCGCGCACAGGAGGCGACCGCCGACAATATGGGCCAGAGATACCTTCGCGCCACTCATCAGTCCGGCGAAGGCATGGTGCATGTGTTTGAGCGCATGGCCAACGAAGCTGCCCGCGCATCGGCCCACCCGGACGCGCTCGCGACGGACCATCCGGCCGATCGCGACCGCGTCGCAAACCTCCAGGCGATGGCCGAATCCTCACCTTATGCGAACGTGACCGACACGCCCGAGGCCCAGCACGAATTCGACATGATCAAAGCCAAGACCATCGGTTTTCTATCGCCCGTCACCGATGTTCTGACCCTCTATCCGCCCAAGAACCAGAGCAAGCCGGCGCGCTATGCGCGCGCAATGGCGTATATGCGCCAGCCCAATCTGAAACTCGCGCTCGCGGAAGTGAACAGCCTCATAAAGGACGAACCGAACAACCCTTATTTCTACGAGATGCTCGGCCAGATTTACGTCGAAATGAGTCAGCCGGAAAAGGGCATCGCACCGTACCAGAAATCCGTGGACATCTTGCCTGACGCGCCGGAGCTGCGCGTCGCCCTCGCCGCCGCCCAGCTTGCGACGGAAAAGAAATCTTACGCGAAGCCCGCGGTCGACAATCTCAAGGTCGCGCTGGAGTTGAACAATGAAGACACCTTCGCCTGGTACGAGGCCGCACAGGGCTACAGCATGCTTGGCAACCAGGCCATGGCGGACCTCGCCACCGCCGAGCGTTACTACAACGCCGGCGACGCCCGCGCGCTCTTCTTCGCGCAGCGCGCCGAGCGCGAGCTGGAGAAGGGCTCTTCCGACTGGCAGCGGGCCAGCGACATCGTCGCCATAGTGACGCCGCTCGTCAAAAAGAACCGTCGATGATCGAACGGCGGATGGTTCAATGACCGAACGGGGCGGCAAGGAGCTATGGAAGCCTGCGCTGATCGGCGGCGCTGCCGGAGCTGGCCTCGCCACGATCCTTGTCTTCGGCGCGGCCGTGCTGGGCCTTTTTCCTTCGCCGAGGGATCGGCAATTCGAATCCTATCTGATGTCGCATCCCTCGATCATTTTGGCCATGGCCGAGAAGGCGCAGCGCGATCAAGCGCAATCCGAAGAACGAGCGCTTCAGTCGGCGGTCGACAAGATCGGACTTTCGACCTACTTCGATCCCAAACTCGCCTTCGTGACCGGTCCGGCCAATGCCAAGAACTCGCTCGTCGAGTTCTTCGATTACAACTGCGTGCATTGCCGCAACAGCTATCCTGTCGTAAAGAAATTTTACGACGCCCACCGCGCCGATACGCGCTTTGCCTTCGTCGAGTTTCCGATATTCGGAAAGGACTCCGAGAAAGCTGCGCGCGCTGCGTTGGCGGCGAGGCGCCAGCCGGACAAATATGTCGCGTTCCACTTCGCCCTCATGGGCCAAGACGGGGAAATCGGAGCCAGCCAGATCGCCGATGCCGGACGGAAGGCCGGGCTGGACCTCGACCGGCTGGAATCCGACATGAGCGACCCGGCATTGGATCGCCAGATCGCCGTGGCGCATGCGCTGGCGACGCGAACCGGGATCACGGGAACGCCGTTCTTCATCGTCAACGGCAAGGCGCATGAGGGCGAAATCGATGAGGCGTTTCTTAAGAAGATGACCGGCGCCTGAAGGGCCGTACGCTAGATCAGGCCCGCCAGCGGACTCGACGGATCGGCGTAGCGCTTCATCTGCATGCGGCCCGCTAGATATGCCAGGCGCCCCGCCTGCACCGCGTGGCGCATCGCGCGCGCCATGGTAATGGGATCCTTGGCTTCCGCGATCGCCGTGTTCATCAGCACGCCGTCGCAGCCGAGCTCCATCGCCTCGGCGGCGTCGGACGCGGTGCCGACTCCGGCATCGACGATCACGGGGACCTTCGCGTTCTCCACGATCATCCGGATGTTCACCGCGTTCTGCACCCCGAGGCCCGAGCCAATTGGCGCGGCCAGCGGCATGATGGCGGCAGCCCCCTTCTCTTCCAGCTTCTTGGCCATTAGCGGATCGTCGCTGCAATAGACCATCACCTCAAAACCTTCCTTGACCAGAAGCTCGGTGGCGCGCAGCGTTTCGATCATGTCCGGATAGAGCGTCTTGCGATCGCCGAGCACTTCGAGTTTGACGAGCGTCCAGCCTCCGGCTTCGCGCGCAAGCCTTAGGGTGCGCACCGCCTCCTCGCCGGTAAAGCAGCCGGCGGTGTTTGGCAGGTAGACGTATTTCTTCGGATCGATGAAATCGACGAGTTTCGGCTGATTGGGATCGGTCAAATTCACGCGGCGCACCGCCACGGTCACCATCTCCGCGCCGCTGGCTTCGAGCGCCGCCGCATTCTCTGCATAAGACTTGTACTTGCCCGTGCCGATGATCAGACGCGAAGAGAAAATCCGGCCGGCGATCGCGAACGGCTTTTCCTCGACCGCCGCGCCGCCGCCGATGAAATGAACGATCTCGAGGCGGTCGCCGTCCTGCAGCGTCACCGCCTCGTATCTCGATCGGGGAACGATTTCGAGATTTCGCTCGACGGCGATTTTCGCGGGGTCCATGCCGAGGGCCAAAAGAAGCGACCGCACGCTCAAATGACCGTCGAGGCTTCGCGGTTCGCCATTGATCGTAACGTTCAAGGCCATTTCGTCCTCGCTTTGCGGGAGCGCGGCGCCATGGCCATCCGCTCCCTCCGCCGGTGCAAACCGGATCAGGTTCGAAGGGACACGCCTCGCGGCGATCTCAGCCAGGCCGGACTGACCGACCGTGGCGCCCCTGGGATGACGGCGATGGTGACCACGGCGCTCCAGAAGTCAACAAATCGGCATGCGCATAAACGTTTCCGTTCCTCCGGCGGGACGACTATAAAGGCCGAATCCGCACCGACCGGGGGGCTTTAGACCGTCAAAATGCCCAAGAAATCCAAGGCGCTGTCAATCTTCGCGCTGAACGGGCCCAACCTCAGTCTCCTGGGGGCGCGCGAGCCCGAGGTCTATGGAACCGCGACGCTCAGCCAAATCGCGCGGCAAGTGACGGCGCGCGCCAAAACGCATGGCCTTGGCGTCGTATTTCGCCAGTCGAACCATGAAGGCGATCTCATCGATTGGATCCACGAATGCCGCCTCAAGGGTTGCGGCCTGATCCTCAACGCGGGCGCGCTGACCCACACCTCTGCGGCCCTCTATGACGCCTGTCGGGCGCTGTCCCATCCGATCGTGGAGGTCCATTTGTCCAACCCCTACGCGCGCGAACCTTTCCGGCATCGCTCCTTCATCAGCGCGGCGGCCAACGGCGTCATCTGCGGCCTTGGGCCGATGGGTTATGTGCTGGCGGTGGACGCTCTTGCGGGGCTTCTCAAGGTCCAATCGTCATGAACATCAAGAACAGGATGATGGGCGCCAGGTTCGGCGGAGACAAGGCGAAGTCGGCCGTGGACGCGGCCGCGATCCGCGAACTTGCCGAATTGCTCGACGAGACGGGCCTCACAGAAATCGAGGTCGAGCGCAACGGTTCGCGCATTCGAGTCGCGCGACATGCGGCGCACTCGGTCGCGCCCGCAACCAGTCCGGTCGCGCCCGCAACCAGTCCGGTCGCGCATTCGTCGGCCGCCGCGCATCAAGAGGCGCCGGCGCCGCTCAGCGCTTCCAAGGGGCCGCCTCCCGGCGCCGTCTCATCGCCGATGGTGGGCACGGTCTACGTCGCGCCCGAACCCGGAAAGCCGCCTTTCGTCAAGGTGGGAGATGCGGTGAAGGAAGGCGACACGCTGTTCATCGTTGAAGCCATGAAAACCATGAATCCGATAGTGGCGCCGCGCTCGGGCACGGTCAGCGAAATCTGCGTGCACGACGCCCAGCCGGTCGAATTCGGACAGACTCTTCTCGTCATCGCCTGATGTTCGAAAAAATCCTTATAGCCAATCGCGGCGAGATCGCGCTTCGCATCAATCGCGCCTGCAAGGAGATGGGAATCGCGACTGTCGCGATTCATTCCACGGCGGACGCGGACGCAATGCATGTCAGGCTCGCCGACGAGAGCGTCTGCGTCGGCCCGCCTCCCGCTTCGCAGTCCTACCTCAACATCCCTGCAATTATCGCAGCATGCGAGATCACGGGCGCTGAAGCGATCCACCCCGGATACGGCTTCCTTTCGGAAAACGCGCGCTTCGCCGAAATCGTAAACGAGCACAAGCTGACCTTCATAGGCCCCAAACCCGAACATATCCGGATGATGGGCGACAAGATCACTGCGAAGCAGGCGGTCAAGACCGCCGGCATTCCGACAGTCCCTGGTTCCGATGGCGCCGTAGCCGATGCGGAGGCCGCGCGCGCGGCTCAAGAGATCGGCTATCCTGTTCTGATAAAGGCCACTGCCGGCGGCGGCGGTCGCGGCATGAAGGTCGCAAATTCGCCGGCTGATCTGCAACTGGCGCTTTCCACAGCGCGCTCGGAAGCCAAGGCGGCGTTCGGCAACGACGCGGTCTACATGGAAAAATATCTTCAGCGGCCGCGGCACGTCGAAATCCAGGTGCTCGCCGACAGCGCCGGCAACGTCATCCACCTGGGCGAGCGCGATTGCTCACTGCAGCGCCGCCACCAGAAGGTCTTGGAGGAGGCCGGATCGCCCGCGCTGAATTCGACCCAGCGCGAAGATATCGGCGCGACGGTCACACGCGCACTCGCAAGCCTCGGTTACCTCGGCGCCGGGACGGTGGAATTTCTCTTCGAGGACGGGCGATTCTATTTCATCGAAATGAACACCAGACTTCAGGTCGAACATCCCGTTACGGAAGCGATTACCGGCATCGACATCGTGCGGGAGCAGATCCGCATCGCCGCTGGCGGCCGACTCGAATTGCGGCAGGAAGACATTGCTTTCTCGGGCCACGCCGTGGAGTGCCGCATCAACGCGGAGAATCCGTTCACGTTCCAACCCTCTCCCGGGCTGATCACGCAGTTTCATTCGCCCGGCGGACTTGGCGTGCGGTTCGACTCGGCGATCTACGACGGCTATCGCATTCCGCCTTACTACGACAGTCTCGCCGGCAAGCTGATTGTGCACGGCCGCAATCGCAACGAATGCCTGATGCGGCTGCGGCGGGCGCTCGACGAGCTGGTGGTTGGGGGCATCGAAACGACGATCCCCCTGTTCCAGCAGCTCATGCTCGAACATGACATTCTGAACGGCGACTACCACATCCACTGGTTGGAGCATTGGCTCGCCGGCCGGCAGAAGGCGTCTGCGACTTAAAGCGCGGCGTCGCCGACGGCCTATTTCGTGTATGCGACGGCCGGAGCCTGGCAGACCTTTACCTGCTCCGGATGGAGCTGGCCCCGAACGTACAGCTCGGAGCGGAGTTCGCTGCGCCAACAGGCATCTAGCGCCGAACAATAGCAGATGCGGAATGTCATCCGCTCTCTCGCCTTGTCGAGGGCGTTCCAAACAGCGAAGTTGTCCGGCCCAAGCCGGTAGTGGATGAAGAGCTCAGAGTCGCCCGGGCGCAACACAATGCCCTGGACTGTGCCTTTGAGCAGCGGCGTGCGATTCTTGGCCTCCGGCGACGTCGCCTTCACCGCTCGATAGCCACAGCACGCCTTGAGAAGCTCGTCGCCGGACCGGTAGGGTCTACCTTTCCAGAACACCTCGAAGCTTTCAATTTTTGCCGGCCCCACACCGGTGTTCACCACCGAGAACTGCAAGTCGAGCTTGGCGTCGGAATCGGCGTTGCTGATTTGAATCTGAAGGAACGGCCAGGTGCTGGCCGCGACCAGGCTTTCGTTGGCGATCTCGGTGCGCACGCCGACCCATAACGATACTGCCGAGACAAAAAGCGCTGCGACAGCGAATGTCGTATCGCTCCAGTGTCGCGAACCGCGCCGCTCGCCTCCGCCTTCCGCCACGATCCAACTCCGCAGCCTCCTGTAGCGGGTCAAGCGCCAATTGGTTCCGAGCTGGGTGCGCCCGGCCCCTCCGATGCGCTAGTCTCGACACATGCACGGTACCACCCGCTTGTCCCCGGAACTCCTCCTGCGCGCCTATGCCGAAGGCATATTTCCGATGGCGGAGCGACGGGACGATCCCGAGCTTTATTGGGTGTCTCCGGAGCGGCGGGGCGTCATTCCGCTCGATGCCTTCCATGTTCCAAGGAGGCTGGCGCGCACCGTTCGGAGCGATCGCTTCGTCGTGACCGCGGACACGGCCTTCGTCGAGGTCATGCGCGCTTGCGCCGAGCCGGGTCCGGGTCGGGAGCAGAGTTGGATCAACGCCGAAATCCTTCGCCTCTATACGGCGCTGCATGCGAGCGGCCACGCCCACTCCCTCGAATGCTGGCGCGACGGCAGACTCGCCGGAGGGCTCTATGGCGTCTCGCTGGGGGCAGCCTTCTTCGGCGAGAGCATGTTCAGTCGCGAACGCGACGCCAGCAAAGTTGCGCTGGTCCACCTCGTCGCTCGCCTCATCGAAGGAGGCTATGAACTCCTCGACGCGCAATTCATCACGTCGCATCTCGCGCGATTCGGCGCCATCGAGATTGCGCGCGAAGACTACCTATTGCGACTGAGGCGCGCCATCGCGCGCAGCGCCTATTGGTCGGCCCCTTCAGGCAGCGGCGCGAGCCCTTCGTTGTCGGTCGAATCAGGAGAGCGCACCTTGACCGGAGCATGCGACGCGACCATCGGCGCGGCGCCCGGGGCGTTGGTTCTGCAGAAGATCGCCCAGACATCGTAAAGCGGATGATCGAGAGCGTTCAGCCCGGGACTGGAGGCGTACATCCAGCCAGAAAAAACACGCTTCCTCGGCTTGTCAGGTCGCTTATCGTCGATCTGAACGAATGCCGAAGTCTGCGGCGTCTCGCTTGCAGGCGTCGAGTAGCAATATCGCGCGGTGATCGTGAGCGTCGCAAATTTCACCGGCGTATTGAGCGGCGCGACGATATCGAAAGCGCGCCCAGTGATCTTGTCGAGGCCGCGCATCAGCAAGGTCGGTTTGGATGGCGCGACGGCGCTCTCGGGCCCCGCTTGGCTCTGGGCGGCGACCGCGCTGAGCGCAACCGCGAGCGCGTATGCGAAACTTCGCCTCATGGATGATCGCCCGGCGCGGGAGCCGGCTGCGAACCCGGCGATCCGCCTGCGCCCGTCGCGAATCGACCGATGAGACTCATCAGATCGACCGATCCTTGCGTGTTCACGATGCGCCCTCCCGGTGGAATCATCTTGTCACTGCCGCCAGGAGAAATCGACAGGTACGAATTGCCCAACAGGCCCGTTGAGGTGACCATGATCGAGGAATCCTCGGGTAGCTGGACATCCTTGCGGATATCAAGATGCACGGTCGCTTGATAGGTCCTTGGATCAAGCGTCAAGGCCGAAACGCTCCCGATCTTGATGCCGGAGAGACGCACGTCCGTTCCCACATTCAACCCGTCGACGCGCTGAAACTTCGCCTCCAATTGGTAGCCCGTGAGACCGACCGAGCTGGTGCTTGCGTAGGCGAAATAAAGAAATCCCGCGGCCACCGCCACGACGATGGCTCCTATCAGGGTCTCGACGGTGTTGTTGCCTTGCATGGACGGACCTACTCCGGTTTCCAGGCCTGGTAGTCGCCGGTGGCCGCCGCGCGAATGCCCCTACGCGCAAGGCTCCCCTCAGGTCGGTAGGCGCCCGCTGTGCCGGTCAGATTTGGCCGATGCGGCGCTTCCCAGGGCTTCGATCGCAGCTGCGCCACCGTGGGCGGATCCCTGAAGGTGTGGTGCAGCCACCCGTGCCAATCAGGCGGTACAAGAGAGGCCTCGACCGTGCCAGCATAGATCACCCAGCGCCGTTTGCCGTCCCGGGTCTGATAATAGCGATTGCCGTACTGGTCGGTCCCGACGTTTTGGCCGGAAAACCAAGTCGTTAGCATTGTCCCGTAGGTCGCGCTGCGCCACCAGGCGAAAAGCATCGAGAAGAAAGGCATGTCGCACCTGCTGGGATTCGAACGAACTATAGAAGGCCGAAATCCGTGGCGCCACGCAATGCGGCGCCGCGGGCAAATTGTACAGTGGATATTTGCGCTTACCTCATTTCATTCATGTCATTGGTGGGCGGAGCGCAGCAATAACCGGGGACCTGAACAGATTGCTACTACAATATTGTGTTAAGCCTGAATACATCCACTAGTTGTATTCTGACGCGCTTCGCTCATGCTGCCGGCGTTGGATCGGCGCGTGGAAATTGGGGCGATGGCGATCTTCTGTCTGGGACTGGCGTTTTATCGGGACCGCAAGGCAAGCGCGGCGGTCGAGTTCGCGATCGTCTTTCCCCTTCTCGTCGTCTTTCTCTTCGGGATCGTGTGCTACGGGGCATACTTCTGGATGGCGCACAACATCCAGGAGCTCGCCAACGACGCCGCGCGCGCCGCGGTCGCGGGTCTGACGGACGCCGAGCGACAAAGTCTCGCCGAGACCACGCTTGAGAGCGAAATCGTGAATTACGCCGTGCTCGACCCCGCGCTCGCCAAGGCGAGCTATCGCGGAGATTCGCAGTTTTTCACTGTGAGCGTGTCCTATGACGCGTCGTCGACGCCGTTCTGGGCCGCAAGCCAATTTCTGCCTATGCCGTCGCAGACCATCGTGCGCTCGGCATCCATTAAACTGGGAGGCTACTGATGCGCGCGTCACGATGGCGCTTTCTGAGGAATCGCGACGGCTCGGTCTCGATCGTCGTCGGAGTTTGCCTGCTGATGTTCGTCGGCTTCGCCGCCGCCGCCGTCGATTTCGGCTATGTCTACCTGAAGGGGCGGCAATTGCAGGGCATCGCCGACATGTCTGCGATGGCGGCCGCCGCCAATCTCTCGGACGCGGAGAAAGCCGCGCAAGAAACCGCGAACTCCAACGGCTGGACCAAACCGGTCTCGGCGGAGGTAACAACCGGGCTCTATCAGCCCGACGCGTCGATACCGCCCTCGCAGCGCTATGCGGCGGGAATCGAGCCGGCCAATGCGGCCCGCGTCACCCTCAAAGCCGACGCGGACCTCTTTTTTGCTTCAGTGTTGATCGGCAAAAAGGCCATCTCTCTGTCCCGCACCGCAACGGCCGCCCAGGGACAGCTGGCGTCATTCTCCATCGGAACGCGACTCGCCAGCCTGAAAGGGGGCGTCGCCAACGCCCTTCTCAGCGGCCTTACAGGAAGCAGCATCAATCTGTCGGTGATGGACTACAACGCGCTGGCGAATGCGCAGGTCGACCTCTTCCAATATGTCGACGCGCTCAGGACGCGCATGGATCTTGAGGGGGCCTCCTTCGATCGCACCCTATCGGGTCAGATCGAAACGAACGGCGCCATTGGCGCGATTATGGACGCGCTCAACTCCGCGGGAAACAGCGCGGCCGGCCAGGCGATTCAGCAGATCGCGCAAAGTGCGAACAGCACGCCGATCGAACTTGGACAACTGCTGGATCTCGGCCCCTATGGCGGACAGGATTATGTCAACGCCTCCGGTCCGTCTGGGCTGTCGGTAAACGCCCTCGATCTGGCGCAAGCCGTGCTCGCTTTGTCGCAGGGGGGCCGGCAAGTCCAGCTCAAGCTCAATAGCGTCCTGCCAGGCGTCGCCGGCGTGACAGCATGGCTTGCCATCGGCGAAAGGCCGGAACGCACGCCATGGCTTACCGTGACCGACAATGATTCCGCGATCGTGCGCACGGCGCAGGCGAGACTGTACGTCGATACGAAGGTGGCGCCCCTCGGCGGACTTGCGGGCGTGGCGGCGATCGATCTGCCCATCTACGTTGAATTGGCGTCCGCCAAGGCCAAGCTCGCCAGCCTAAATTGCGCTTCGCCGACCGTTTCGCTTGCAGTGTCGCCAAGCATTGGCAAAACGGCGATCGGCTCCGTCAACGTGTCGGAGCTCGACAATTTCACTGAAGAACTGACGGTCTCGCCGGCGACACTGATCAATGTTCTGCTCATCAAGGCGACGGGCAAATCCGAGATCGATCTCGGCGGCGCCGACTGGCAAACCGTCGAATTCGACTCGGCCGATATCGCCGACCACGCCGTCAAAACCGTTTCGACAGAGGACGCGCTGACCACGGCCACCGCGAGCCTCCTGTCAAATATGTCGCTCAACGTCCAAGTGGGGGGTCTTGGCATCGGCTCGCAGCAAGTCGCTCAGAGCATCTCGCGATCGCTTCAACCCGTGGCGGCGCCCCTGGACACGGTGCTTGACAGCTTGGAGGCCATGCTCGGCGTGGGACTCGGCCAGGCAGATGTATGGGTCGACGGCGTTCGATGCCAGCACGTGGCGCTCGTGCAGTGACGGATTGGTCTATCCACAATCCGCCACCAATGCCGGCATCGCCACGCGACGTCACGAAACTGAAAATATTTTCACGCTCAATTCCGAACCCCGCTTGACTCGCGGCTTTTTGCAAGAGCGCAGCCCTACTAGATGTAGGGCCCGCGTCTTGGTTAACCACTTTGTCCTTGCGAAGGCGATCCGGCTGGGGCCATACTTTGCGCCTGTCGCCGATCGCGACACCAAATCTGGGCGGACCCGAAGCATTGCGCCGCCGGACAGGCTGCCGCACAGGCATGCTTCCGGCGAAGGCGGACCTGTCCCTGGAGGCGGAGCGCAGAAGGCGAGAACGGCTCAAACTTTCAGTTCGGGGGCAGGCATGCGTATTCGGCGTCTCTTCACCACGGAAGGTCGCGATCCCTATGAAGGCGTCGCGTTCGTCAAAGCTTCCAGCGAGATCCGCAATCCGGACGGCTCGATCGTCTTCAAACAAGACGACATCGAGGCGCCCGAACAGTGGAGCCAGGTGGCCTGCGACGTGCTGGCGCAAAAGTACTTCCGCAAGGCGGGAGTGCCCACAAAGCTCGTCAGCGCGCCCGAAGAGAACGTGCCCGCCTTTCTCTGGCGCAAGGTGGCCGACGGCTCGGAGACGGACGGGGAGCGTTCTGCAAAGCAAGTGTTCGATCGGCTCGCCGGCGCCTGGGCCTATTGGGGCTGGAAGGGCGGGTATTTCGATCAGGAGAGCGATGCGCGCGCGTTTCGCGACGAGATCTGCCACATGCTCGCCACGCAGAAGGCGGCGCCCAATTCGCCGCAGTGGTTCAACACGGGCCTGCATTGGGCCTATGGCATAGACGGGCCGAGCCAGGGACACTTTTACGTCGACTTCAAATCCGGCCGGCTCACGAAATCGAACTCCGCCTATGAGCACCCCCAGCCGCACGCCTGCTTCATCCAGGGCGTGAAGGACGACCTCGTCAACGAGGGCGGCATCATGGATTTGTGGACGCGCGAGGCGCGCCTGTTCAAATACGGCTCCGGCACAGGCACCAACTTCTCTTCCTTGCGCGGCGAGAACGAGAAGCTTTCGGGCGGCGGCAAGTCGTCCGGCCTGATGAGCTTCCTCAAGATCGGCGACCGCGCGGCCGGCGCGATCAAGTCGGGCGGCACGACTCGCAGGGCTGCGAAGATGGTGATCGTCGACGTCGATCATCCGGACATCGAGGACTTCATCGACTGGAAGGTCGTCGAGGAGCAGAAGGTTGCTGCGATGGTCGCCGGCTCCAAGCTCTGCGAAAAACACCTCAAGCAGGTCTTGAAAGCGTGCATCAACTGCGACGGATCGGGCGACGACTGCTTCGACCCAAAGAAGAATCCGGCGCTTCGCCGCGAAGTGAAGGCTGCGCGCAGGGCGATGATTCCCGACAACTACATCGAGCGCGTCATCGCCTTCGCAAAGCAGGGTTATACCGACATCGATTTCAAGACCTACGACACCGACTGGGACTCGGAAGCCTATCTGTCGGTCTCGGGTCAGAACTCGAACAACTCCGTACGGGTCACCGACGAATTTCTGCGCGCGGTGATCGACGACGCCGACTGGGCGCTCCGGCAGCGCGTCAGCGGCAAGATCGTCAAGACAATCAAGGCGCGCGAGCTTTGGGAAAAAATCTCCTATGCGGCGTGGGCGTGCGCGGATCCGGGAATACAGTTCCACACCACGATTAACGACTGGCACACCTGTCCCGCCGGCGGACCGATCCGGGCGTCCAATCCGTGCTCGGAATACATGTTCCTGGACGACACCGCATGCAACCTCGCGTCCCTGAACCTGATGGCGTTCCGGAAGGAGGCCGGCGGCAGGAAAGTTTTCGATGTCGCCGCTTTTGAACACGCCGTGCGCCTATGGACGATCGTGCTCGAAATCTCCGTGATGATGGCGCAATTCCCCTCGAGAGAGATCGCGCAGCTTTCCTACGACTATCGAACACTGGGGCTCGGCTTCGCAAATATCGGAGGCCTTTTGATGGCCGCCGGCATTCCATACGATTCGCGCGAAGGCCGCGCCATAGCGGGCGCCATCAGTGCGGTGATGACAGGCGTGTCCTATGCGACCTCAGCCGAGATGGCCGGAGAACTCGGCGCCTTTCCCGAGCATGCGGCAAACCGCCAATCGATGCTTCGCGTCATTCGCAATCACCGCCGCGCCGCGCATGGCGAGGCGAGTGGTTACGAGGGACTTGCGACGCCACCGGTTCCGCTGGATCTCGCCGCAATTCCGGACCCGGAGCTTGCCCATGCGGCCAAGCGCGCCTGGGACGATGCGCTGGCGATGGGCGAAGAATTCGGTTATCGCAATGCGCAGGCCACAGTGATCGCGCCGACCGGGACGATCGGCCTCGTCATGGATTGCGACACGACCGGTGTCGAGCCCGACTTCGCCCTCGTCAAGTTCAAGAAGCTGGCCGGCGGCGGCTATTTCAAAATCATCAATCGCTGCGTTCCCGAGGCGCTGGCGACGCTGGGTTACGCGCAAAACCAGATCGACGACATCGTCGCCTATGCGGTCGGGCACGGCACGCTGGAGACTCTCAAGTCGGGGCTCACGCACGATGCATTGCGGGCGAAGGGCTTTGGCGACGTCGAAATCGCTTCTGTGGAAGCGGCGCTCGAGGCGGCGTTCGACATTCGTTTTGTATTCAACAAGTACACGCTAGGGCTCGAATTCTGCCAGCATGTTCTCAAGCTCGACCCGGCGCTGCTCGAATCCCCTGATTTCGACCTGCTGAAGGCGATCGGTTTTTCGCGCGCCGAAATCGACGCGGCCAATCTGCACGTTTGCGGCGCGATGACGCTCGAAGGCGCGCCGCATTTGAAGGAGGAACATCTGGCGGTCTTCGACTGCGCAAACCCGTGCGGCCGCATCGGAAAGCGCGCGCTTAGCGTCGAGAGCCACATCCGCATGATGGCGGCCGTGCAGCCGTTCATTTCCGGCGCAATCTCCAAGACGATCAACATGCCGAACTCCGCCACCGTCAAGGATTGCGGCGAAAGCTACATGCTGTCGTGGAAGCTTGGACTCAAGGCCAACGCGCTCTATCGCGACGGCTCCAAGCTCTCCCAGCCCTTGGCGAGCCAGGTGCTGCAGATCGACGACGACGAAGAAGACGAGCTGGAAGAGGCGCCGATGGCCGCGCGCACGACTGTCGTCACCGAACGCGTCGTGGAAAGGGTGGTGGAGCGCATCCGCCAGAAAGACCGCGAACGCCTGCCGCACCGGCGCAAGGGCTACACCCAGAAGGCGGTGGTCGGCGGCCACAAGGTCTATTTGCGCACCGGCGAGTACGAGGACGGGCGGCTCGGAGAGATTTTTATCGACATGCACAAGGACGGCGCCGCCTTCCGCTCGTTGATGGACGGCTTCGCCATCGCCATCTCCATGGGCCTGCAATACGGCGTGCCGCTCGAGGAATTCGTGGACGCCTTCACATTTACCCGCTTCGAGCCCGCCGGCATGGTGATGGGCAATGACTCGATCAAGAATGCGACCAGCGTTCTTGATTACATTTTCCGCGAGCTGGCGATTTCCTATCTCGGCCGTTACGACCTCGCCCATGTTCCGCCCGGTCAGGACGAAGACGTCGGCGACGGTGTGGAGGATGCGCCTCGCCCCGCCAAGGAGATCGTGCGCAAGGTCGCCTCCAACGGTTTCGTGCGCGGACGCTTCGGAAACATTGGCGTGGTGCGCGGCGGCGCGGCGCCCAAGATGATGGAGGAGCAGGACAGCCACGCCGCGCACGCCCAAGACGGCCTCGAAGAGGAGGCCGAGTTCGCGACCGTCGATCTCAGCGAAATCCGCTCCGAGGTCCTCGAAGCGGCGGCCAATCCCGTGGGCGATATCGTCACCACGCTCAGCGCCAGCCTGACCGAGCGCGTCGTGATGTCGGCCGGAGGTTCGCGCGACCTGCAGGCGCGCCGCGCGGCCGAGGCCCGGATGAAGGGCTACGAGGGCGACGCCTGCGGCTCATGCGGCAATTTCACGCTGGTGCGCAACGGCACCTGCATGAAGTGCAACACCTGCGGAAGCACGAGCGGTTGCAGCTGAAGACAAAAAGCGTTGAGGCGCGGCGCATCGTCGAGGTGATCGACCGCGGCGGACATGTGCTGCGTCTCTACGCCGTTGCGCTCGAGGATGCCGATTGCGATGACGCAGAATATGAGGAAGCCGCCCTAATCCTGGCAGAACAGGACGGGCTGGGTCGTCGGGCGCGGCGACTACGCGCCCGCTGCGTCGGCAAGGCGCTTTAGCTTCTCAGGCTCTGTCGATTCGGCAGGCGAAGCAGCCTCGCCCTGCATTGTGGATGTGGATGTAGCAAACGTCCTCGCGCGCGAATAGGCGCTTGATCGCGTCCTCCACCTCGTCGCCGTGCGCTACCTCCGCGTAGACGATGCAGTCCGCGCCGTCATAGCCGCGCAACGACAGCGTGCGCCCGCGCAGAACCGGCGGCGCGACATCGACGCGATCGAACGCCTGACGCGCAGCCTCGCGCACGAAGATCGGTCCCGAGGCGCGATAGGGCGAATGCGCAGTCTGGTGCTCGAACGGCAGGAGGATCACCCGCTCACCGGGCTCGGCGTCTTCGAGGCTGACGCGGCAGGGAAATCCCGGCTTCTCGTCCACGACCATCCGCCGCATGCCGCGGGACTCGAGCTCCGCGTCGCTCAGCGCGAAAAGTGGTTCGAATTGGGACGGCGAAAGTCCGACAGCGCGAAACATGGTGGGGTCCTCGATATTGCGCGGTCGTTTTCAGGGATGTCCCGCGCGGCCGCCACCCGGTTCTTGCTCTGGCCCGGTCCTTGCGACGCAGCCGGCATTGGCGCCGGACCGGGACGACCCCTTCCCGCCCGCACCTCAGAGTTTTGCCGACAAGCGCTTCGGTTGCCTCCGGATGACGCTTCACTCGCCCCGGGCGCGGATGTACCGCCCGGGGTCTTTTTTTGCGCGGGAAATCGGATAAAGCCCCTTGCGCCTAGGCTCAACGGCGAGTTTCACGGAACGCCTAGCACAACAGCCCGTTAGCTGTTCGAGCGAGATGAAGCATGCCGAAATTTGTGACGATCGGCTATGGAGACGACGCCGGCTATGAGCGAACTGCGCCGGAAATACGCAATGCTGCGCATGCTCATGATCGCAAGTTGATCGAGCATGGCGCTCTGGTGGGTATCGCCAGGAGGCCTACCTCGGTCCGCAACCCAGATGCAGCAGGGGTCCAGACGGAGAGCTCCGCGTTCATGTCATCGACGCTGCCCGTGGCCGGATTTGCAGTCATTGAAGCCTCCGACCTGGCGGAGGCCATCCGCATGGTCGCGCAAACCCCATGCGCAGTCGCTCATGGGGTCGTCGAAATATGGCCGCTTGAACAGCCCAAAACTTGATATGCGCGAGCTCCACCCTTGAAATAAATGCTCACTCCGCCGCTTGCGGCACCTCCTTCGGCTTCCAGCGCAGGATCGGCTTGCGGGCCGCCGCGGTCTCATCCAGGCGGCGGCGCGGGGCGAGGCGCGGCGCGCCCTCGAAGCGCGTGCGCTTTCCGGCCTTGGCCTCCAGCGCCATCGTCCGCATCACGTGGATGAAGCGGTCGAGCGATTCCTTCGATTCTGATTCCGTCGGTTCGATCAGCATGGCGCCGTGAACGACGAGCGGGAAATACATCGTCATCGGGTGATAGCCCTCGTCGATCATCGCCTTGGCGAAATCGAGCGTGGTGACGCCGCTTCCTTCCAGGAAATGGTCGTCGAACAGCGCCTCGTGCATGCACGGGCCTTCGCCGAACGGCGCGCTCATCACGTCCTTGAGCGAGGCGAGAATGTAATTCGCGGAGAGCACCGCGTCCTCGCTCGCCTGCCGCACACCGTCGCGGCCGTGGCTCAGCATATAGGCGAGCGCGCGCGTGAACATGCCCATCTGGCCATGGAAGGCGCACATGCGGCCAAAGGGTTTGGCATCCTTCGGCGCTGCGGCGCGGTCCTCGATGAAGCGGAACCCACTCTTGTCATGCACGAGCAGCGGCAATGGCGCGAAGGGCGCAAGCCGGTCGGACAGCACCACCGGCCCGGCGCCAGGTCCGCCGCCGCCATGCGGCGTCGAGAAGGTCTTGTGCAGGTTGATGTGCATGGCGTCGATGCCGAGATCGCCCGGGCGCACACGACCGGCGATCGCGTTGAAGTTCGCGCCGTCGCAATAGAAATAGGCGCCCGCCTTGTGAACTGCATTCGCCATTTCGATGATTCGCGGCTCGAACAATCCGCAGGTATTGGGATTGGTCAGCATGATGGCGCAGACATCGGGGCCGAGCTTGGCTTCGAGGGCGTCGGCGTCGACATGGCCGCTTGGGGTGGCGGGAACCTCATCGACGACGAAGCCGGCGAACGCCGCGGTTGCCGGATTGGTGCCATGCGCCGACTCGGGAACGAGGATGCGAGGCCGCTTTTCGCCGCGCGCCTCGATGGCGGCGCGGATCGCGAGCAAGCCGCACAATTCGCCATGCGCGCCCGCCTTGGGCGACATGGCGACCGCCGGCATACCGGTGAGGCGCGTGAGCCACTTCATCAGCTCGGCGATCAGCTCGAGAGCGCCCTGCACCGTTTCCTGAGGTTGAAGTGGGTGGATATCGCCGAAGCCGGGCAACCGCGCCATTTTTTCGTTGAGGCGCGGGTTATGTTTCATCGTACAAGATCCGAGCGGATAGAGCCCGGCGTCGATCGCGTAGTTCATCCGCGACAGGCGCACATAGTGGCGAATAACCTCCGGCTCCGAGAGCCCCGGAAGACCGATGGGCCCGCGCCGGCGCTGGCCGCCGAGGCGCGACTCGCTCAACTGGACGTCGGGGATATCGACGCCGGTCATGCCCCTTCGGCCGAGTTCGAAGATCAGCGGCTCCTCGTGGTCGAGGCCGCGGTCGCCCGATATGGTCGCCAGCTCGTTTGCCTCGATCGTGCCCGGAGCGGTCGGGCGGCCCTGCGTATTCATCGTCATGACAGCACCTCCGCAAGCCCCTTGGCGAAGGCATCGCAGTCTTCATCCGTGGAAATTTCGGTCGCCGCGACGATCAGAAGATCGCGCGCACCCGCGTCATGCGGTAGCAGGCGCGAGGCAGGCACCCCGGCGATGATGTTTCTCACCGCCAGCGCATCGACGACGCCCACCGCCGGCTTCGGCAGGCGGACCGTGAATTCGTTGAAGAAGCTCGATGTTACCAGTGACACACCGCCGACCTTCGAGAGCTTGTCCGCGAGGTTGCAGGCGGTGGCATGATTGAGTCGCGCCAGCCGGGTCAGCCCCTCCTCGCCCAAGAGGCTCAGGTGGATTGCGAAGGCCAGGCAGCAAAGCCCTGAATTCGTGCAGATATTGCTGGTCGCCTTGTCGCGTCGGATGTGCTGTTCGCGTGTTGACAGCGTCAGCACATAGCCGCGCTTGCCGGCTGCGTCGACCGTCTCGCCGCAGAGGCGTCCGGGCATCTGCCGGATGAATTTCTCCCGCGTCGCGAACAGGCCGACATAGGGTCCGCCGAAGTTCAGCCCGTTGCCGATGCTCTGCCCTTCGGCGGCGACGATATCCGCGCCCTGATGGCCCGGCGGCTCCAGCAGGCCGAGCGATACGGCTTCCGTGACCACCGCGATCAGGAGCGCGCCTTTGGCGTGCGCGGCCTCGGCGATGGGCTTGAGGTCGCGGATCAAGCCAAACACATCGGGCGACTGGACCACGACGCACGCCGTGTCGCCGTCGATCATGGAGGCGAGGTCTTCCGCCTTGCCGGGCACGACAGCCGCCCGCACGACCTGTCCGTGCAGATTTGCGACCGTTTCCACGGTCTCGGCGTAGTGCGGATGCAGGCCGCCGGAAAGAATCGCCTTCGGCCGCTTCGTCACGCGCTGCGCCATGAGCACCGCTTCGGCCGTCGCCGTCGAGCCGTCATAAAGCGAGGCGTTGGCCACCTCCATGCCCGTCAGTAGCGCCACCTGCGTCTGGAATTCGAACATGTATTGCAGCGTGCCCTGGGCGATCTCTGGCTGGTACGGCGTGTAGGAAGTGAGGAATTCCGAGCGCTGGATGAGATGATCCACCGCTGCAGGAACGTGGTGGCGATAGGCGCCGGCCCCGCAGAAGAACGGAACGCTGCCTGCCGCCACATTTTTCGCGGCCATCCTTGACATCTGGCGGTCGACCTCGAGCTCGCCCGCAGTGTCGGGCAGGTCGAAAGCCGAAAGCGGCACGACCGCCGATTTGGGCACATCGCGGAACAGCGCGTCGATGTTCGGCGCGCCGATCTTGGCCAGCATCGCCGCGCGATTTTCCGGCGTGAGCGGGTGGTAACGCATTCAATCGTTCCTCTTCTGCACAGCGCGTCACACTGGGGTGCTTCTGGGGTCTCCATCGAGGCTCCCCCGGCTCAAGCCCGGGGTCGTACCTCAGGATGACGCGGGCGAAGCTTCAAAGGCTGGCAAACCTACAATCCCTTCACGAATTCGTCGTATTGCGCCCTGGTCATCAGCTTGCCGAGCTCGCCCGCGTCGGAAAGCTTCATCTTGAAGAACCAGCCCTCGCCTTCCGGGTCGGCGTTGACCTTGGCCGGATCCTCGCTCAGCGCGGCGTTGGCGCCCGTGACCTCGCCGCTGACCGGCGCATAGACCTCGCTCGCGGCCTTGACGCTTTCGACGACCGCCGCCTCGCCGCCCTTTCCGACCTTGCGGCCAGCCTCCGGCAACTCGACAAAGACGACGTCTCCCAATTGCTCGGCCGCATATTTTGTGATGCCGACCGTTGCTTCACCCCCGTCAACGCGCACCCATTCATGCTGATCGGTGAATCTGACTTCGCTCATGCTTCTCCCCTGTATCTCATATCGCGCGCCGGTACCGGTGCGGTACGAACGGCATGGGCGCCACGCGCGCCGGCAGCGGCTTTCCGCGCACGATCAAATCGACTTCGGCGCCGTCACTCGCGAACGCGGTTTCGACATAGCCCATCGCGACGGGCGCATTCAGGCTCGGCCCGAAACCGCCGCTCGTGATCTCGCCGATCACGCGCCCGGACTTGTCAGCGACCGGCGTGTGCTCACGCGCGGGCGCCTTGCCGAGCGGCAAGATACCGATGCGCTTCTTCGCCGGACCGTTGAAAACCTGGCTCATGATTTTCGCGGCGGCCGGAAAATCCTTGTCCATCTTGCGGCGCTTGCCGATGGACCAGACCAAATTGGCCTCGACCGGCGTCACCGTTTCGTCGATGTCGTGACCGTAGAGGCAGAGGCCCGCCTCAAGGCGCAGGGAATCGCGTGCGCCGAGACCGATCGGCAGCACTTCGGATTCGCCAAGCAACGCGCGCGCCACGCGCTCGCCGTCCTTTCCCTCGATGGAAATCTCGAACCCATCTTCGCCGGTATAGCCCGAGCGGCTGACGATGGCGGGGCAGCCGGCGACGGTCGCACGCACGACTTTCATGAAAGTAAGCCCGTCGATGCCCGGTGAATGGCGGTCCAACACCCGACCGGCCAATGGGCCCTGCAGCGCGATGAGCGCGCGGTCGAAGCGCGGCGTCAGCGAGGCCACGCCCCCGAGCTTCTCTGAGATGTACTCGAAATCGCCTTCCTTGGTCCCGGCGTTGACCACGAGATACATGTCCGCCTCGCCCTCGAGCTTGGAGAACATGAAGTCGTCCTTGATCGTGCCCTCATCGTTGAGCAGGAGGCCGTAGCGCTGCATTCCGGCCTTGAGGCCGATGACGTCCGCCGGGGTCACACGTTCGAGCGCGCGGGCCGGATCCGCGCCGGAGAGGAACCCCTGCCCCATATGAGAGACGTCGAACAGACCCGCCTTTTCGCGCGTGTGTAGATGTTCCTTAAGGATTCCGGAGGGGTACTGCACCGGCATCTCGTACCCGGCGAACGGCACCATCTTGGCGCCCAGTTCCAAATGGAGCGCGTAGAGGGGCGTCCTGCGAAGCGTTTCGGTCGTGTCGGTCATGACGGTCCGGACAAGAGTTGCATCGGCGCGAACCGCGAATACCGCGGAACCCGCGCCCCTCTGTCATCGGACCTGAGAGATTTCCCCGCTTTCGCGGATTACCCCTTCGGTGGAGAGCGCTTGCGCGATCCCGCTTTCCAGAAGTTCATCTTCCTCGCGGTCCTTTTGCCTGAGAGTTTCCGGGGCGGTTGCTCCTTCGGCCTTCGCCTGCGGCTTCGGCCGGCGAGGCGGCCTTGGCGCGGCGAATGTCTCCCGCGGGGGATCGATTGTAGGGCCGGACCGATGCGCCTCGCGGCGGAAAAGCCCGTCGGGCGGGCATCATAGGGAGGCGAAACCTTTAGTCAATCAGCGCCCAATAGCCAGGTCTGGCGCGTTCCTGGGCGCAGCGAATCGCGGGCGTAACGGTGTGCGGGGCGAAATGCCGAATCCGCCGCGCACACCCGGAACCGCCGGTTTGCTCGCTGGTTTTTCAATCATTCCCGGTCGCCGGCGAAGCCGTCGCTGTCGCCAGCGCCAACGGGTGAACCAAACCCATGGAGCACGTCGATGACTTATCTGGACGTCAGTCCAATGGTGTCGTCCTTCCGCGCGGCGCCGGAGGATTTCGACATGAAGGGCGCATGGCTGCGCCACAAGCCCAGCCGCCACTGCTTTCGCTTCGAGCCTGATGGACATGTCACGCTGAGGGCCGGCTGCGATTGCGCCTATTTGGCGATTCGTCCCGAGCAGGAAAGCGAACTGAAGAAATCCTACCAGGAATGGATCTCTGGCTATTGGCGCCCGCTCGAGATCAATCGCGAATTCGCCTCGCACTTTCGTCCGCGCTCGGCGCTGCGGCGCTGGGCCCTGAAGGCGACCGGCGCCATCGCGCGGCGGCTGCGCGGCGAGCCGCTGGGCGCCTATCCTCTCGAGGTGCTGTTCCCGGCCGAGTAGCGCCAGGCGCTCACATTCTCTCGGGGATCTCGATGCCCAGAATCGCAAGGACGCCCGTCAGCGCCTCGAGCGTCCGTTCGCAAAGGCCGAGGCGGGCGGCGCGAAGCGCGGCGTCGGACTCCGAAAGGATGTGGTGCTCGGAATAGAAGCGGCTGAACTTCTGGGCCAGCTCGAACGCGTATTCGCAAAGTATGTTTGGCGCGCGGTTCTGTTCCGCCGCTTGCATTCTTGAAGGCAACGCCAGCAGCTGAAGCGCCAGCGCGCGCTCCTCCGGCGAACGGACGACGGGCGGAAGCGCTGCAAACTTCTCGTCGCGCGCCTTGCGCAGGATCGACTGGATGCGCACTGCGGCGTATTGAAGATAGGGACCGGTCTTGCCTTCGAACTTCGAAAATCGCTCGAGGTCGAAGACATAGTCCGTCAGCCGCCAATTGGAGAGATCGGCGAACTTGAGCGTCGCGATGCCGACCTTCCTGGCGATGTCGGCGCGTTCCTCCGGCGGATAGTCCGCGCCGATGCCGGCCTCCTTAAGGCGCTTCTCGGCCTCTTCGGTCACCATGGCGATGAGGTCGTAGAGCTTCATGACGCCGCCGGCGCGAGTCTTGAAGGGTTTGCCGTCAGCGCCATTCATGGTGCCGAAACCGGCATGTTCGAGGATGGCCTTTCCGTTAAGCCCGCCCTTCTCCGCCGCGCGGAACACCTGCTCGAAATGCAGGTGTTGGCGCTGATCCACGACGTAGAGAATGAGATCGGGATCCTGTTCCTTAACGCGGTCGACAATGGTGGCCAGATCGGTCGTGCCATAAAGCACCGCCCCGTCCTGCTTGACCAGAATCAGCGGCGGCATGGCCTTCTTGTCGCTGTTGCGCTCGACCGGGACGACGAGCGCGCCTTCGCTATCCACCGCGATGCCGCGAGCCTTGAGATCGGCGATCATCGGCGCGATGAGCGGCTCGACGCTCGCCTCCCCTTTCCACAAATCGAAATGGATGCCAAGGCTCGCCCATTCGCGCTCCAGTCCGATTCTCGAGACTTCGAAGAAATGCCGCCACAGCGCGCGGTAGCCGGGGCGGCCGGCCTGCAATTCCGCGGTCGCCTTGCGCGCCTCCTCGAGCCTTGCCGGATCCGCCTTGCAGGCCGCAGACGCCGCCGGATAGATCTCCTCGAGGTCCTCCATCGTCACCGGAGATTGCTCCGGGTACGGACCTTTGAAGGAGGGATCGAAATAAATCGGCGCAACGCCGCGACGACCGATTTCGGAGATGAGCTGACCCATCTGCAGGCCCCAGTCGCCTAGGTGAACGTCACTGGTGACCCGCCAGCCATTGGCGCGGAACAGCCGCTGCAACGAGTCGCCAATGACGGATGAGCGAAGATGCCCAACATGCATCGGCTTGGCGACATTGGCGCCGCCGAAATCGATGAGCGCGGATTTGCCGTTGGGCGACGTCGCGGGCGCGGGCCTCGCCATGCGCTCGGCGAGCGCCGCGTCGGATACGTCGAGATTGATGAACCCCGGGCCCGCAACCTCGACCTTTGCGAAGATCGGATTCGCCTTGAGCCGCGCAGCGATCTTGTCGGCGATCGCGCGCGGATTGGCCTTGGCGAGCTTTGCAGCCGCCAGACATCCGTTGCATTGGAACTGTGCGAGGTCCGGGCGGTCGGAGTCCTGGACCTGGCCGAGCGACTCCGGAAGTCCCTCGGCCGCGAACGCGGCCTTCGCGATCGCGCTGAGTTCGTCCACGAGCCCGCTCATGGCGCGAAGTGATGGTGCGTCTTGTTGTATTCGAGCTGCGACTGGGTGAGCTGCAGTCCGGTCAGGATCTGATAGTCGCCGATCTTGGCGCCGCGCGCCATGCGGATCATTGTCGAATCGATAATTTGCTCGAAGCGGATCGTCGCGGCGCCGGCCGGAAAGACGACCGGAGCCAGAAATATTTTCTTGGACACGATCTTGTCCCCGCCGCGCGTCACCGCGACGAAATACGGCACGTTGTAGCTCGCCGCTTCGCCAGAGGGCGCCCGCTTGGCCGCGAACGCGATGGAAAGATGGGAATCTGCGGTGCGCTCGTCCTTGTCGAAATCGCAGCCGGCCTTAACGTCGGTCATCCACACCGAATAGAGCTCGGCCGACGGATCGGCCTGCGCGCCGGTGCGGAATACGGTAAGCGCCGAGACGGGCGCCAATACCGCGGCGGTTGGACACAGGCCCTTCTGGGCGTCGCTCGCGCAGCCGACAAGCATCAGGGCGGCGGCCGCTGCGAGCAATGGAAAGCGCATGGTTGAGAATCCCGGCGTCAGAAGATGAAAGCCCGATTGCCGCAAGCGTCGACGCGCATCCGGCGCGCCGCGACGGGCCCCGCCATCCTTTCGCCTTTCGCTTGACATTCGATGGTTCGAAGCCGACTTCTCGAACCGTTCGACAACGCCGGATTTTAGCCAAGCAGGCTGTTGATGGGAAGCTCTGAACCGGCCAATCTTCCGGGCGAACGCCCCAAGCTGAGGCTCCTTCTCGCCAGCCCTCGCGGCTTTTGCGCCGGGGTCGAGCGAGCGATCCGCATCGTCGAGCTTTCGCTGGCCAAGTATGGCGCGCCCATATATGTCCGGCACGAAATCGTCCACAATCGGTTCGTGGTGGAGCGCCTGCGGCGACAGGGCGCGGTCTTCATCGACGAACTCGACGAGGCGCCGGATGGCGCGGTTGTAATCTTCTCCGCGCACGGCGTGCCGAAATCGGTGCCGGCCGAGGCGCGCCGGCGGCAGCTCTTCTATCTGAACGCCACATGTCCGCTGGTGTCCAAGGTGCATGTGGAGGCCGAGCGCCATTTCCGCGCGGGCCGTCATGTCGTTCTGATCGGGCATTCGGGCCACCCAGAGGTGGAGGGAACGCTGGGTCAGCTTCCACTCGGCGCCATCAGCCTTATCGAGACGGTCGCCGACGCCGACGCATTTGCCCCTCCCCCCGGACTGGCGCTCGCCTTCGTCACCCAAACAACCTTGTCGGTCGACGACACGCTGGAGATCGTGAGGGCGCTGAAGCGCCGCTTTCCCTTGATCTGCGGCCCGCATCGCGAGGATATTTGCTACGCCACCACCAACCGCCAAGACGCCATCAAGCGCATCGCGCGCGAAGCCGAGCTGGCGCTCGTAATCGGCGCGCCCAATTCGTCCAACTCGGTGCGGCTCGTCGAGGTCGCATTGCGAGCCGGCGCGCGCGACGCCGCGCTCATCCAGCGGGCCGCCGACATCGATTGGGCGCGCCTGGTGGGCGTCAACACTCTCGGCCTCACCGCCAGCGCATCGGCGCCCGAGCTCCTGGTCGATGAGGTGCTGGCGGCGCTGCGCGAGCGCTTCGTACTGTCCATCGAGAATGTCGCAGTGCGGCGCGAGGATGTCGCCTTCAACGTTCCGCGCGCGCTGGCGTCCTGATATGAAGGTTCTCCGCGACGCTGCGCAGGAAGGCGCATGGCCGACCGCATAGACATCTTCACCGACGGCGCCTGTTCGGGGAATCCGGGGCCCGGCGGATGGGCCGCGATCCTGAGATGGGGCGCGCACGAAAAAGAAATTTCCGGCGGCGAGCCCCTGACGACGAATAATCGCATGGAGATGACTGCGGCGATCCGCGCGCTCAGGACGATCAAGCGGCCGTCCGCGATCGTCATCCACACCGATTCGCGATACCTGA
Source organism: Rhizomicrobium sp. (assembly GCA_035549135.1). Lineage (GTDB taxonomy): Bacteria > Pseudomonadota > Alphaproteobacteria > Micropepsales > Micropepsaceae > Rhizomicrobium. The sequence goes on from DASZRM010000093.1 coordinate 58,704, forward strand.
TGGACGGCGTGACGCAATGGATGAAGAAGTGGAAGGCGAACGGCTGGAAGACCGCCGACCGCAAGCGCGTCAAGAATGACGATCTTTGGCGCGAGCTGGAGGCCGCATCCGAGCCGCACCGTGTCGAATGGCGCTGGGTGAAGGGGCACTCCGACCATGTCGAGAACGCGCGCGCCGATGCGCTGGCCCGCGCCGCGATCGCGAGACTTTAGCGGCTGGGAGCGCTGTCCCGCCCGGCGGTGAACCCTGGAATGTCCGCGGGGACGCCAACCCAGTCATGCCGGCTGCGTTCGAAAACCGAGCGCGCCGGCCTCGGGAAATGCGGATCCGCAAAGGCGCCGATCGCAATAGCGACTCGACCGGGATGGCCGGCGGCGCGCCAATAGACTGTCGAGCCGCAGTTTGGGCAGAAGTGAAAGCTGAGCTTTCGTCCATCGACCGAGCGCTCATAGACCTTCGACGGCCCAGAGAGGCGCACCTGGCCCTCTTGGTAATAGGCGCCGACCCCGAAAGGCGAGCCGGTGCGTCGCTGACACTCGAGGCAATGACAGAGCGAGATCACCGCAGGCTCGCCTTCGGCGGCGGCCTTGAGCGCGCCGCAACAGCATTGCGCCGCGCGGGCCGTCATAGCTGCTTCAGGATATGCTCGGCGCTGGACACCGAGAACGCGCCGGGCTCCTCGACATTGAGCGCCTTGACCACGCCATCTTCCACGATCATCGAAAATCGCTGGACCCGCTTTCCCATGCCGAAGCGGGAAGCGTCCATCTCGAGCCCGAGCGCATGGGCGAACTCGCCATTGCCGTCAGCCAGCATCATCACTTTGTCGCCAGCGCCCTGCTGTTCGCCCCAAGCTCCCATCACGAACGCGTCATTGACGGAAACGCAGGCGATGACGTCGACGCCCTTGCGCCGGATCGCGTCGGCGTTCTGAATGAACCCTGGAAGATGCTTGGCCGAACAGGTCGGCGTGAAGGCGCCCGGCAGGCCAAACACCACGACTTTCTTTCCTGCGAACAGCTCGTCGGTCTTTACGGGCTTGGGTCCGCCATCCTGCTTTTGCATGAGTGTCGCAGAGGGTACGCGATCGCCTACCTTGATTGTCATGATGTCTCCACAATTCCTGAACCGGGCGCGGTTTTAGCGCACACCCCACGGCCCCGCAAAGGAATTGCGGCTCCGCCGCCGTGGCGTGCTAAGCTCATTTGATGGACCTGGATCGGCCGGGCGAGGAATCCAAGGAAGGCTTTCTGCTGGGAAAGCTGCTGATCGCGCTGCCCGGAATGCCCGATCCGCGCTTCGAGAAAAGCGTGATCTTCATGTGCGCGCATTCCGAGCAGGGCGCGATGGGCCTGATCGTCAACAAGCCGTTCGAAGGGTTGAACTTTCGCGAACTGATCGAGCGCCTTGACCTGAAGGTGACCGACAGGACTCCCGACGCGCCCATCCTTTTCGGCGGCCCCGTCGGAACCGGCCAGGGGTTTGTCCTGCACACCTCCGACGCCACGAGCCAAGCCACGATGTCCGTCACCTCGGAAATTTCGTTGACCGCGACGATAGACATCTTGCGGGCGATCGCTGAAGGACGCGGCCCCAAGAAGTCTCTCTTTGCGCTCGGCTATGCGGGCTGGGGGCCAGGCCAGATCGAAAGCGAGCTCAGCTCCAACGGCTGGATACATTGCGATGCAAAGACCGCCATCCTCTTCGATCTCGACTTCGAGGAACGCTGGCGCGCGGCGCTCGGCACGCTCGGCGCCGACATTTCAGGTCTGTCCTCCGAGGCCGGCCGCGCCTGAAGCGTTTTTGGCGGACTGCTTGAGACCGTAGCGCCTCGCGACGTAGTTCAAGGCGTCCGCGAGCGAAAGCGGCGGCGAGAAATAAAATCCCTGCGCGAATTCGCAGCCAATGTCCCGCACGCGGCGCGCGTCATCCGCCGTCTCGACTCCCTCGGCCACGACGTCGCGTTTCAGCTCGTGGGCGAGCGCGACGATCGAGCGCAGAACGACAGCGCCCTCTCCGGACACGGCCTCGGGACGCGAAATGAAGCTTTGATCGATCTTGACGGTGTCGAAGGGAATGTCCTTGAGACGACTGAGGCTAGACTGGCCGACGCCGAAATCGTCGATCGCGAGCCCCGCGCCGATCTCGCGAACGCGGTGGAGCGCGTCTTGCGCGTCGGCGTCGATCGCGCTCTCGGTCACCTCGAGCTTGAGCGTGCCGGAGAGCACGCCGCTGCCGTCGAGCGCCTGCTTGAGCAGCCGCTCGAACGCCGGATCGCGTAACTGGCGGCGCGAGATGTTGACGCTGACGAAGAGCGGCGGATCGACCGGAAAGAAGCGCTGCCACTGGGCCAGGTCGCGCGCCGCGCGCTCCAGCGTGAAGCGGCCGAGCTCGACGATGAAGCCGGTCTCCTCGCTATGGGCGATGAAATCCTTTGGCGCGATGAGACCCCTTGTGGGATGGCGCCAGCGCGCCAGCGCCTCGAAGCCGGCGACCGCCTCGCTAGCGAGGCGCACGATCGGCTGGTAGTACAGTTCTATCTCGTCGCGCTCGAGCGCGGCGCGAAGCTCAGCCTCGAGAGCGACTGGGTCCACCGGCTTTTCGCCGTTCATCGACGGCTCGAAGACGCGCGCGCAGCCGCCGCCGTCGCGCTTGGCCCTCATGAGCGCCAGCTCCGCGTTTTTCGCCAGCGCCTCGCCGCCTTCGGCTTGCCTGCCCTCGGCAACGCCAATGCTCGCAGGCGCAAAGACGCTGCGTCCGCCCTGCGCATAGGCGCCCGCGCAGGTCTCGGCGATCTGCGCGCCGATTGCCGCCGCATTTGCCTTAGGCTGCGAAAAAAGCAGGGCGAAGGCGTCGCCGCCAAAGCGATAGACCTCCGCGTCGGCCCCGAACCGGTCCTTAAGTCGTTCGGATGCGCGCGCCAGAACCGCATCGGCGCCTTCGTCCCCTAGACTTGCATGAATGGCCTTGAAGCGATCGATGTCGAGCAGCGCCAGAACCGCGGCGCGCAGCCCGGCGCCCATCGCCTTGAGCCGGGCCAAAAGCGCGGCGCGATTGGGCAGCCCGGTGAGCGCGTCGTTCTGCGCGCTATCTGCGGCAGGCTCGGATTCCTTGCGGGCGGTGATGTCGGCGATAAGGCCGAGGCAGCGGCTTGCGCACGCCCCGTCGCCCATCATGGTGGCGCGCAGTTCGAACCAGGGATAGCGCCCGCTCTGGCTTCTGGCGCGGAACTCGATGCGGAAGGCCAATCCGCTCTGCGAACGGAAATTGGACAGCGCCTCTTCGTAGACCGGCCGGTCTTCGTCGTGGATGCGGGCGAGCCAGGCCCCGTGCGGCATCCGGCCTTCCGCCTCGCCGAGGCCCAGCAGCGCCGCGGCCTCCCGCGACAGAACGACCACGTCATCGCCGAATTCAAGGTCGAAGATTCCCTGATGCGAGGCCCCGATGGCGGTCAGCGCCATGGGATGAGCGTCATGATGCGAGTGCCTTCGCGCGCCGGGAAGAATCGCAAAACCTTCTCCGGCCGCGATCGCCAACGCCAGCAGCACGGCGCCGGCGGCGGCGAATCCGCCCCCGATGTCCGGCGCAAGCGTCGTCTCGCCGAGGAGCCCCAATGTCGAAAGCGTTCCGGCCAGCGTCACCAGCGCGAAGACCGTGGCGCTCGGCGCCAGCATGCGCGCCGCTCGCACGCCCCGTCCGCCGCAATGCACAAGATAGGCCGCGAGCGCGCCAGAGCCCAGCACGACGCAGAGATATGTAAGATCTGTCGCAGCCGGGGCGCCGAGATAGGCGAGCGCGGAGATAACCGCCAGGCCGAGCACACCGAGATGGAACGGACGTCCGGCTCTCGGCCACAGTCCCGTCACTGGCGCCGCGGCGTTAGCGAGGCGTGCGCCAGCAGCGAGCGCCAATCCGGCAAAGGCGGCGGTAAGACCGTATGGACCGCCGACACGCGTCGCGAGACTGGCGTCGAACATGCCAGTCGCTGCAAGTCGCGACAGAAGAACCAAGCCGAGCGCGGTCGCCGCCCAGAGCGGAGCGCGGTGGCCCGACATCACGGCGAGGCCCGCGGCGATCGCAGCGGCGGCGAAGATGAGTCCAGCCACAGCGGCGATGAAGATGCCAAGCTGGCGGTTGTGCGCGGCAAGCGCGGGCTCGGTCCAGGCCAGAAGCGATGGGGGGGAGCCGGCATTGGCGATTTCGACGGCGATCGGCGCGCTGGTCTCGGGCGGAACCGTCACCAGATAGGCGCGACCGCCGAAAGCCTTGGCCTTTTCCACGATCACGCCCGGATCGGCGCTTGCGACCGCAACGATCGCCGGACGCGTCGGCCGCGGCAGGATGCGCAGCGCCTCTGCCGCCGGTTGCCCGGCATGCAGCACGCGCGTCGCCGGACGCTTCGAGCCGTTGACGGCGGTGAAGGTGTACCACTCTGCAGAGCGCGGCTGCGCCGCTTTGGGCAGGCTATAGGGACCGAGCGCGTCACCGAGCTCCATGACGGCCTCGGAACCGGCGAAATCGATCTTGTGCGCATCCTTCTGGGGCGCGGCCGCGGCCAAGCCCGCGAGCGCCATCGCGGCGAGCGCCGCGGCGAAGGCCAGTCGTATCATCGCGCCCAGTCCGAAATGCCCAAGATCAACGCGCTAACCTACAGGCGCATCATCCGCGAGCAAAGCAAATAGGGCGTGGTCGCGCCATTGACCGTTAATCTGCAGATAGCCACGCGCCAGCCCTTCTTCGCGGAACCCCACCTTGGCGAGCAGACTCTTGGACGGCTCGTTGGTTGGAAGGCAGGCCGCCTCGATGCGGTGAAGGCCCAGGGTAGAGAACACGAACGGCACCAGCGCCTTCACCGCGTCGAACATATACCCCTTCCGCGAGAACCGTTCGCCAATCCAGTAGCCGAGCGCGCAGCACTGCGTGACGCCGCGCCGCACATTGGAGAGCGTACAGCCGCCCATCAACGCGTCGTCTTCCCTGCGGAAGACGAAGAAGGCGTAAGCGGAATCGAGACGCGATTCCTTCTGATAGCGTTTAATGCGGCGGCGAAACGCGCCCTTGCTGAGCTCATCGCTCGCCCAGGCCGGCTCCCACGGCGCCAGGAAGGCCCGGCTGTCGCTGCGCAGCGCCGCCCAGCCGGGGTAGTCGGACATGCGCGGATAGCGCAAATAGACTCCATCGCCCCGGATGACCGGCTGCTGGCCGCCCGGGAACGTCAGACCGCGCATGAAGGCCATTGGACCGCTGTTCATTCCGCCGCGCGCATCGCCGCCGCTCCGCCGAACCGCGCGGCGAAGCGCTCGTATGTCTCAATCCTGCCCACAGGACCCAGCGCGGCGAGCGCGGGAGCGGCGCAGGCCATGAGCTTCTCGCCGAAGCGGCGCACCGCCGCCGCATCGACCTCGTCGAGCTTTGCGGTCATCTCCTCGATGCTGAGAACCCGGCCATAGGAGAACATCTGTCCGGCTATCTGTTCGGCGCGAGACATCGGCCGTTCGAGACCCATCAGGAGCGCGGATCTGAGCTGCGCCTTGGCCCGCGCCACTTCCGCTTCGGTGGCCCCGAGGGCGAGCGCAGCCATTTCGCCGGCCACGACCGGCGCGATCTCGCCCGCCTCAGCCTCGCCCGAACCGGCATAGACACCGATCACGCCGCTGTCGTTGGCGCTCTGCTGAAAGGCGTAGATCGAATAGCAAAGGCCGCGCTTCTCGCGCGCTTCCTGAAACAGCCTGGATGACATGCCGCCGCCGAGCGCCGTCGTATAGACCTGGGCTACGTAGACGTCGGGATCGGTCTGCGAAACGCCAGGGAACGCGAATGCGATATGCGCCTGCTCCAGCGAGTCGCCCCGGCGCAGGTCGCCGCCCCGCCAACGCGCCGAAGCCGGCTTAGGCGCCTGACCCGGCGTGAGCTCCGCAAACGATTCTTGCGCGAGCGCGACAACGCCCGCATGGGTGACTGCGCCAGAGGCTACCAATGTCATGCCGCCGGCGAGGTAGTTCGCGCGCATATGGGCGCGCAGGTGGTCGCGCGTCAGCGCCGAGACCGTCTCGTCCTCGCCCAGAATCGGCCAGCCGATGGGCTGATTGGGGTAAATCGTAGCCTGGAGGTGGTCGAAGATGATGTCATCTGGCGTGTCGCGCGCCTGCCCGATCTCCTGAAGCACGACCTGGCGTTCGCGCTCGAGTTCGGATTCATCGAAGGTCGGACGGATGAGGATGTCGGACAGAATGTCGAGCGCGAGCGGCGCGTCGGACTTGAGCACGCGCGCATGGAAGGCTGTCTGCTCGCGGCTGGTATAGGCGTTGAGGAATCCGCCGACTGCTTCGATCTCCTCGGCGATCGCGCGCGCCGAACGTCGCTCGGTGCCTTTGAAGGCCATGTGCTCGAGCATGTGGGACACGCCCATCAAAGGCCGTGTCTCGTTGCGGCCGCCGCAGTTTACCCACACCCCGAGCGCCGCGCTTTCGAGCTGCGGCATAGGGTCGGTGACAATCGTCAACCCATTGGAAAGACAAGTAATTTCGACATTCATGGAGAGGGCACTCTAGCCGCGATGAAAGGCCGAACCAAGGCCCCGGACCGGCTAGAGCGGGCATTTTTTTCGACCCGTCAAGCGGGCTTCTAAGCTGCGGGCGGATCGGGGAAATTTCGGCCGGTCCGAAGTTCCCGGGGGGCGCCCCCCTTCGCTCATCGGACAAGCCCGAGCCGGCCGAGGGAGACGTGATAGGCCAAGTATACCCCCAAAAGGACGGCCGCCAGCCCAAACCAGGTAATCGCATATTGCAGGTGCTCGTTGCGGAAACGGACTACGGTCTGGCCGCCCTTCGGCCATCCGCCCCGATTGGGCGATGCATCGGCCTCGACCACCACCGGCGCTGCGAGCGCAACGCCGTCCGCCTTCGCAATAGCGCCGAGGTCGTGCGCGTACCAGATGCGGCGGGCGAGATCGGCAGAGGGCGTAAAGGCTCCCGGCTTCTCGGGCGTTCGCCATACGCCGACGACGCGGGTGGGCCCAACGATCTGGCCTTCCCTGCGGGTTGCCGGATCGAGCTTCTCTTTCGGAACGACCCCGCGGTCGACGAGAAACCAGCCCGCGCGATCGTCGAGAAACGGAACCGCGACGTGATAGACGGCTCGCCCGTGCGCGTCGGTCCCGAAGATGTAGGCCTCCTTCGCATTGTCGAAGCGGCCTTCGAGCGCGACACGGCGATATTCGGCGCGTGGCCCCATCGCGAGCGCCCCGGCAGCCGTGACGGGCGGCGCGGCCATGTTGCGAGTGACCTCGGCAATGAGCGCGAGCTTCCATTGAAGCCGGTCGAGCTGCCAGACGCCGAGCGAGACAAGACAGGCGAAGGCGACCGCAGTGGCGACGGTGAGCTTCCAGAGCGGCCGAAACAGGAACGCCATGCGGGGTCAGCCTTCCAGCCGTCCCTCTCCGGCCTTGTGCTTGTATTGCAGCACGAGCAGAAGCGATTTCACGAAACGCAACGTCGCGAAAGACAGGATCAGGATCAACGGAATCCAGAGCGCCGCATGCACCCAATAGGGCGGCTGATATCTCACTTCCACGAACAGCGCCGAACCGGCGACGACCGCTCCTACAATGAGAATCGCGAACACTGCGGGACCATCGCCCGGATCGAACATCGAATAGTCGAGTCCGCAGGCGTCGCAGCGCGCAGCCACGTTGAGATAGCCGCGAAACAGCCGGCCTCGGCCGCAGCGCGGGCAGCGCCCGAGCAGCGCCGCTCTTGCCGTCGAGGACGCTCCGCCGCTCAACCGGTTACGGCCGATGCGCCCCACACATAGATCCAGGTGAACAGGAACAGCCAGACCACGTCGACGAAGTGCCAATACCAGGCGGCGGCCTCGAAGCCGAAATGTCGTGTGGGCGTGAACTGTCCTGCGATCGCCCGTCCAAGGCACACGATCAGGAAGATGGTTCCCACGATCACATGAAAGCCGTGGAAACCGGTCGCCATGAAGAACGTCGAGCCGTAGATGGCGCCAAGATTGCCGACGCCCGAGGCGAGGCTGGCGTGCGCCGGATCGGTGAATGGCGCGAGCGCAGCCCCGTTGAAACCAAAGGTGAAGGGCGCGTGGCTGTACTCCCAGGCCTGGATGCCAGTGAAGGACAAACCGAGCGCTACGGTCAGCAGAAGGCCCTGGATCGCGCCCTTGCGGTCGCCATGCTGGAGCGCGTGATGCGCCCAGGTCACCGTAGTGGCCGACGTCAGTAGGATGAGCGTATTGAGCAGCGGGAAATGCCAGGGATCTAGCGTGGTGATCCCCTGCGGCGGCCACTGACCGATGGAAACGTCGTGCGGGAAGAACGCCGAATTGAAATAGGCCCAGAACCAAGCGACGAAAAACATCACCTCCGAGGCGATGAACAGCACCATTCCGAAGCGCAGGCCAAGCTTGACGACGGGCGTGTGATCGTGGCGCACCACAGATTCCTGGATCACGTCGCGCCACCACCCGACAAAGGTGAAGGCGAGCAGCGCCACGCCGACGAAGAAGATATAAGGCTGGCCGTTCACGGGAAGCCCGAAGAAGCCCTGGTAGTCCTTGTTCATCCAGAACACGGCGCCGGCCAGCATCGTGAAGGCCGCGATCGAGCCGACGATCGGCCACGGACTCGGATCGACAAGATGATAGTCGTGGTGGACTTCGCTATGCGCCATCTGCTTCACGCCCCTTAAATTCGTCGCCTTTCGCGGTTCACGGCAGGATATGCCCGCCCCATTTCACGATCGACATCAAGAACACCAACAGCACGAGCGCGCCAAGCACCAGCGCCAGAGCGATGCTGCGCCTGCGTCTTTCGAGTTCCGCGCGGCTTTGCTCATCCATCGCCTCAGATCCAGCCGCCCAAGGGGGCGACATGCGCAAGCCGCTCGAACAGCAGCGCAGCGAAGAGGGCGAAAAGATAAAGCAGCGAGACGCCGAACAGCCGGCGCGCCGCAGGCTCGCGCGATTCGTCGCGCTCGCGCAGAACCGCTGCGGCCTGCCACACGAACCATGCCCCCAGCGCCGTGGCGCAGGCCAGATAGATCGGACCGCCGAGGCCGATGAAGGCCGGCGTCAGGCCGAGCGGAGCGAGGATCAGGCTGTAGGCGAAGATGTTCCACCGCGTGGCCCTCTTGCCGCTAACCACAGGCAGCATCGGAACGCCGGCGCGCGCATAATCGTCCGAGCGGAACAGCGCCAGCGCCCAGAAATGCGGCGGCGTCCACAGAAAGACGATTGCCACCAGGACCGTCGGCGCGAGAGAAAGAGAGCCGGTCGTCGCCGCCCAGCCGATCGCCGGCGGGAGGGCGCCGGCGAGTCCGCCTATGACGATGTTCTGCGGCGTACGCCGCTTCAGCCACAGCGTATAGACGCAGACATAGAAGAAGATTGTGAAGGCGAGCAGCGCCGCGGCGAGTTCGCCGACGAAGAGCCACATCAGAGCCACCGATCCGGCGGCGAGCGCATAGCCGAACCCCAGCGCCTCTTCCCGGGAGAGGCGCCCCATCGGGATCGGACGCCCGGCGGTGCGCGCCATCAGCGCGTCGATGTCGCTGTCATAGGCCATGTTGAGCGCGCCGGAGGCGCCCGCTCCCACTGCGATGCAGAGCAGCGCCGTGAACGCCGTCAGAGGGTGCATAGCGCCCGGCGCGACCACGATCCCGACCAGCGCGGTGAAAATTACGAGCGACATCACGCGCGGCTTGAGCAGCGCGAAGAAATCGCCGACCGTGGCCGTGGATCGAACGGAAAGTGCGGCGGCGCTCGCCATGCGGCCTCAGGTGATCTTTGGCAGATCGTTGTACGTGTGGAAGGGCGGCGGCGATGACAGCGTCCACTCAAGCGTCGTGGCGCCCACGCCCCAGGGATTATCGCCGGCGCGGCGTTTGGCGATGAAAGCCTGCGCCATCGCGACGAGAAACACCAGAACGCCGGCGCCTGCGATGAAAGCGCCGATCGAGGAAACGTAGTTCCAGCCGGCGAAGGCGTCCGGATAGTCCGCATAGCGGCGCGGCATGCCCTGCAGCCCGAGGAAATGCATCGGGAAAAACGCCAGATTCACGCCGATGAACGTGATCCAGAAATGCAGCTTGCCGAGGAATTCGTTGTACATGTAGCCGGTGATCTTGGGGAACCAGAAGTACCAACCTGCGAAGATCGTGAACACGGCGCCCAGCGAAAGCACGTAGTGGAAGTGCGCCACTACGTAATAGGTGTCCTGCAGGGAGACGTCGACGCCAGCGTTCGCCAGCACGACGCCGGTGACGCCGCCGACCGTGAACAGGAAGATGAACCCGATCGCCCACAGCATCGGAGTCTTGAACTCGATCGAGCCGCCCCACATCGTGGCGATCCATGAGAACACCTTGATGCCGGTCGGCACCGCTATGACCATGGTGGCGACGACGAAATAGGCCTTGGTGTCGACGGACAGACCAACCGTGTACATGTGGTGCGCCCACACCAGAAAGCCGATGAAGCCGATCGACACCATCGCGTAGGCCATGCCGAGATAGCCGAACACCGGGCGCTTGGAGAAGGTCGAGACGATGTGGCTGATCATTCCGAAGCCCGGGAGAATGAGGATGTAGACTTCCGGGTGGCCGAAGAACCAAAACAGGTGCTGATAAAGGATCGGATCGCCGCCGCCGGAGGCGTTGAAGAAGGCGGTGCCGAAATGGCGGTCGGTGAGCAGCATGGTGATCGCGCCGGCGAGCACCGGCAGCGACAGCAGCAGCAGGAAGGCGGTGACCAGGATCGACCACACGAAAAGTGGCATTTTGTGGAGCGTCATCCCCGGCGCGCGCATGTTGAGGATCGTCGTGATGAAGTTGATCGCGCCCAGGATCGAGGAGGCGCCCGCTATGTGGATCGAGAAGATCGCGAAATCCATCGCCGGCCCGGGCGAACCCTGAGTCGAGAGCGGAGCGTAGAGCGTCCAGCCGCCGCCGACGCCTATGCCGCCTGAGTCGCCTTCTACGAACATCGACAGGATCAGGAACGAGAAGGAAACCGGAAGCAGCCAGAACGAAATGTTGTTCATGCGCGGGAACGCCATGTCCGGCGCGCCGATCATCAGCGGCACGAGCCAGTTGCCGAAGCCTCCGATCATCGCCGGCATGATCATGAAGAAGATCATGATCAGCCCGTGCCCGGTCACAAAGACATTGAACGTGTGCGGCTCCTTGAAGACCTGCAGGCCGGGCTCCATGAGCTCGGCGCGCATCATCATCGACAGGAATGCGCCGATGAGTCCGGCGCAGATCGCGAACACCAGGTACATCGTGCCGATGTCCTTGTGGTTCGTCGAATAGACGAAGCGCCGCCAGCCGTGGGGATGGTCTTCGTGTGCGTGGGCGATGTCAGCCATGTCGCTCGTCCCTAATCAGTTCGCAGCGAGGCGCGACTGGGCGCCGTCGTCGATGGCGGCGAACTTCTTTTTCGCCGCGGCCAGCCAGTTTGCGTATTCGGCGTCCGTGACCACTTTCACCTCGATGGGCATGAAAGCGTGGCGGGCGCCGCAAAGTTCCGAACACTCGCCGTAGAAGACGCCCGTACGCGTCGCCTTGAACCAGGTGCGGTTGATCCGCCCCGGAATGGCGTCCATCTTCACGCCCATCTGAGGCAGCGCCCAGGAATGGATGACGTCCGCGCCCGTCGTCTCAATTTCGACGACCTTGTCGACCGGGACAACGATGGCGTTATCGACGCCCAGGAGCCGCGGCTCATGGGCCTTGGCCGCATCCGCGTCGGACAGCCCCAGCGAGTCGAACTGGAAATTCGCGCTCGGGTACTCGTAGCTCCAGAACCACTGCTTGCCGATCGCCTTGATGGTGACGTCAGGCTTGGGAATGTCCGATTCGAAGTAGAGGAGCCGGAATGACGGCACCGCGATGATCACCAGGATGATCACCGGGATCACCGTCCAAACCACCTCGAGCAGAGTATTGTGGTGAATGCGGCTCGGCGCCGGATTGGCGCGCTGGTTGTAGCGGATCATGACCCACAGAAGCAGCGCCAGCACGAACAGGCAGATCGCGGTGATGATGTAGAGGAGCATCGCGTGGAAGCCCTCGATGCGCTCCATCACCGGCGAAGCGGCGGACTGGAAGGCGACGCCCCAATCCGTCGGCAGCGCCAGCGCCGCGGTGCTCTGCGCCGCCAGGGCCGAGGCGGCGCCAAGGGCGATTTTTCTCCACGACATGAGCCGACCTCGCATGGTTCCACGAGGGAGCAACCGGCCGCTCCCCTTAGATTCTTGCAGGCGATTTAGAGGGGCGCAGCCCCCAAAGTCATTGCGACCTTATGGCACGGGGCGCGGAAATGACTATATCTGACCGGTCAAGGCCTTAGCCGGAGTCGCCATGAGCCCCGCCAACGACCTGTTTTTCGCCCGCGCCGGAATGGATCGCCGCCGCGTGCAAGCGAGCGTGGAGGACGCGCTCAGCGGCGCAGACGATGGGGAATTGTATCTCGAATATCGCCAGAGCGAGTCGTTCGCGTACGACGACGGACGGCTGAAAGCGGCGAGCTTCGACACCACCCAGGGCTTCGGATTGCGCGCGGTCGCCGGAGAAGCCACCGGCTTCGCCCATGCTTCGGAAATTTCCGAGGAGGCGATCAGGCGCGCGGTCGAGACGGTTCGCGCGGTCTCCAGGGGCCATTCCGGCGTTCTCGCCCAAGGGCCGGCCCGCACCAACGCGAAACTCTACGCCGATGTCGATCCGCTCGGGTCGGCCGCCTTCGAGACCAAGGTGAAGCTGCTCGAGGACATGAACGCTTACGCTCGGAGCAAAGACCCTCGAGTCAAGCAAGTGTCCTGTTCGCTGACCGGACAATGGCAAACCATCGAAATTCTGCGCTCGGGCGGCGAATCCTATCGCGACGTCCGCCCGCTCGTGCGCATTGGCGTGTCTGTCGTGGTTGAGGAGAACGGACGGCAAGAATCTGGAAGCTACGGCGGCGGCGGACGCAGCGGCTATGAAACCTATCTGGCGCCCGAATATTGGCGCGCGGCGGTGGACGAAGCGCTGCGCCAGGCGCTGGTCAATCTGCAGTCGGTCGCGGCCCCCGCCGGCGAGATGACCGTCGTGCTCGGCCCGGGCTGGCCCGGCATCCTTCTGCACGAGGCGATCGGCCACGGACTTGAAGGCGATTTCAATCGCAAGAAGACGAGCGCCTTCGCCGGCCTCCTCGGCCAGCGCGTGGCGGCGCCGGGCGTAACGGTGGTCGACGACGGAACGATCGCCGGGCGCCGCGGCTCGCTCACCATCGACGACGAAGGCACGCCGACCTCACGCACGGTTCTTATCGAGGACGGAATCCTCAAAGGCTACATGCAGGATCGCCAGAACGCGCGACTGATGGGCGTGGCGCCGACGGGCAACGGCAGACGCGAGTCCTATGCCTCCTCGGTGATGCCAAGAATGACCAACACTTACATGCTCGGGGGCGATAAGGAGCCTGGCGAGATCATCGAAAGCGTGAAGAACGGGATCTATGCCACCAATTTCGGCGGCGGCCAGGTCGACATCACCAACGGAAAGTTCGTCTTCTCCTGCACCGAGGCCTATCTCATCGAGAACGGCAGGATCGGCCCGGCGATCAAGGGCGCGACGCTGATCGGAAACGGACCCGACGCGCTCACCCGCGTCGCCATGATCGGCAACGACCTCAAGCTCGACACCGGAGTCGGGGTGTGCGGCAAGAACGGCCAATCGGTGCCCGTCGGCGTCGGCCAGCCCACGTTGCGTCTTGACGGTCTAACCGTGGGCGGCACCGCGTCTTGATACCCCGACGCCATGCGCGCTGTCGCAAACCGTAAATCCAAGCTCGACATAATCGTCGCAGCGAACAATCTTGTCTTCAACGCAATTTGACGGAGCCTGCCATGCGCGACCTTACGGGCGCAAAGCGCGAACTGGGCGACGGATTTACCGTCGCGCGCGTCCTGCCGCATCCCCATCAGCGCACAGTGGGGCCGTTCGTGTTCTTCGATTATTTCGGTCCGGTCGATTTCAAGCCAGGCCACGGCGTCGACGTGCGCCCGCATCCCCATATCGGGCTGGCCACTGTCACTTATTTGTTCGAGGGCTCACAGGTGCATCGCGACAGCCTCGGCAACGAGCAGGAAATCGTTCCGGGTGACGTGAATTGGATGACGGCTGGGCGCGGCATCGTCCATTCCGAGCGCACAGGGCCCGAGGTCCGCGCCCGCGGCCATCGCATGCACGGCATCCAAAGCTGGGTCGGCCTTCCGCGCGCCCATGAGGAAGACGAACCGGGATTCGAGCATGTCGCAAACCGCGATCTGCCGATGCGGGAAATGGAAGGCGTCGCGCTGCGTATCGTCGCAGGCAGGGCCTATGGACTTGCCTCGCCCGTGCGCGCGCCCATGCCAATCTTCTATGTCGACGCCCAGATTAAAGCGGGGGCGGCGCTTGCGCTGCCGGAAGATTATGAGGAACGCGGCGCCATGGTGGTGGCGGGAATTGTCGAAGCAGGCGGGGCGCGCCACGACGACGGAGCCATGATCCTCTTCGACCGCAGCGAGCGCGCCCAAATACGCGCCGCGACGGATGCGCGCGTCATGCTGCTCGGCGGGGCGCCGCTCGACGGTCCGCGCCATGTCTGGTGGAACTTTGTTTCCAGCTCGCGCGAGCGGATCGAACGGGCCAAGGGCGACTGGCGAGCCATGCGTTTTGGAACGATCCCGGGGGACGAACGCGAATTCATCCCGCTGCCCACGGACTGACTCGCGCCTAGCTGGAACGCGGCCCCTCCGGCGTAGGCCAGGCGCGCGATCGGTGCTAGTCTTCGGGTTCCGCTGGAGGGGATTCGATGAAAACGCTCATGCTCATTTTGGGTATCGTCGCCGCGCTCGTGGGACTGCTCTGGATCGGCCAGGGAAGCGGCTACATCATGTGGCCCTCATCGAGCTTTATGCTCGGCGTCGCGCGCTGGACGTATTACGGCTTGGCTGTCTTCGTCATCGGAGTCGGCCTTATCTGGTACTCGCGCCGTCCGGAATCCTGACGAAAATCAGCTCCGGGTCTCCCGGATCGAGGTTTTCGATTCGCCCGCTCGGCTGATAGCCGCGCTTGGCGAGCAAGCCGCGCATGGCGTCGTTCGATTCGGTCGTGGACGTAAACAGCCGGCCGGATGGGCGCGCTCGCTCGATCGTCTGCAGGATGGCTTCGCCGATCCCCTTTCGGCGCGCGCTCTCGGCGACGAACAGCAGTTCAATGAAGTCCCGGCCGAAAAAATTGTCGGTCAGAACGCCATAGCCCGCCAAAGCGCCGTCCAACTCGCCCACCCAGCATCGCCGCGCTGCGATGGCCGCGTCGACCAGTTCGCGCCGATGGAGATCGGCGGAAACTCGCGCGTCGCATCCGGCGATCGCGCGGCGATCGCGCGTAGCGGCCAGGCGGACATGAATCTCGCTCTGCGACATTGGCGCAAGCTACGGCATGGAGGCGTCACAGAAAATTATATTCGGTGAACAGCGGCGCAAGATCGCCTTTCCACTCGCCGTGGTATCGCCCCAAGAGCTCCTCGGCGCGCGTATAGCCGCGGTCGACCAGTTCGCGTAGCGGAGCAAGGAACCCATCCTCAGTCATGCCGGAGGAGTCCTCGGCTGCGCGTCGCCTGAGCCCCGCCGCGGAAATATCCAACATTCGCCTGGCGAGTTCCCAGACGGTGGTGTTGCGGATCGGCGTCTTGAAACCGAGCATCGGCACTGCGCTGCGCAAGGCCTGCCGCTCCTCCGCCGTCCAGTCCTTCACCAAATCCCAGGCGGCGTCGAGCGAAGTCCCGTCATAGTAGATGCCCGCCCAAAGCGCCGGCAGCCCGCAAATCCGCCGCCAGCTGCCCCCGTCCGCGCCGCGCATTTCAAGGAAGGTCTTCAGCCGCACTTCCGGGAAGATCGTCGTCAGGTGGTCGGCCCAGTCCGACATGGTCGGCTCGATGTCCTTCACCTCGGCTATGCGCCGCGCCAGAAATTCGCGAAAGCTGCGGCCTGCCACGTCGATGTAGCGACCGTCGCGGTATACGAAGTACATCGGCACATCGAGCGCATAGTCGACATAGCGCTCGAACGACATGCCCGTCTCGAACACCCAGGGCAACATGCCCGCGCGGGCGTTGTCGACATCGGTCCACACTTGCGATCGGTACGAGAGAAAACCGTTTGGCCGGCCTTCGCGAAACGGCGAATTGGCGAACAGCGCCGTCGCCACCGGCTGCAATGCGAGGCCGACGCGAAACTTCTTGACCATGTCCGCTTCGTCGGAGAAGTCGAGATTGACCTGCACCGTGCAGGTTCGGAACATCATCTCGAGGCCGTAACCCCCGACTGTCGGCATATAGGCGCGCATGATTTTGTAGCGACCCTTCGGCATCTGATGGGTTTCGGCCATGGACCAGGTCGGGGCGAAACCGAGGCCGATGACGCCGGCGCCGATCTCGCCGGCCACTTCTCGCACCTGCGCCAGATGCGCGTTCACTTCGGCGCAGGTCTCGTGCACATTCTTCAGGGGAGCGCCGGACAGTTCGAACTGTCCGCCTGGCTCCAGGCTGAGGCTCGCCCCCGCTTGGGTGAGGCCGATGATGTTTTCGCCCTCGGCTACGTCCTTCCAGCCGAAGCGCCGCATGCCCTCGAGCAGCGCGCGAATGCCGGGACGGCCGTCATAGGCTAGCGGCTTGCGGGTCTTGAGGTCGTAGACAAATTTCTCGTGTTCGGTGCCGATGCGCCATTGCGCCTTCGGTTTGCAGCCTTCGGCCAGGTGGCGCACGAGATCGTCGCGCGAACCGATGGGCCCACCCGCAGATTGCGGTATCGACATGCGAACGCCTTTCCTCCCGCCCGATTGGGGCGCGCCGAAAAGGCGATCTAAATCCTGAACCGCCTATTCAGCCGTCGGTATGTAATAGCGCCGGGCCAACCCGGCAAGCCGCCGCCCCGCATGGCGCCCTTACGTTCGCTCACGACGGCTTGAACATGAAAGCGGCGAGGGACTGTGCTACTTTGGGCTGAGACGCCCGGTTCCGGTTGGAGATCCTATGTCGAATCGCAAATTCAAGCTTCCCGCGCAAAGCGTTCTAAGCGGCGCCACGCTGGCACTCGTCCTCTCGCTCGGCGCTCAGCCGGCCCTCGCGGATTCGTCCGCCCATGTCGACACCTCGATGCCGACGCCTTCGCCGGTATATAGCGCCTCGGCCCAGATCAATCACGAAGAGGGCAAGGCTATCGTCGGCGTGCTGGTGAGCGATACGGGCAAACCGCTGAAAATTAGGCTCGAGAGCTCGACCGGATTCGACGATCTCGACAACGCCGCCATCCAGGCGGTCGCAAATTGGCGCTACGTTCCGGCGATCAAGAACGGCGATGCGACCACCGACTGGGCGCATGTGATGGTGGAGTTCAAGATGCCTGCCGTGGTCCAGAACCCGCCGCCGGCCGATCCCGCCGCGCATTAGTCGTTCCAGTCGCCGACCTGCGATTGCCATACGGCGAGCGCTGCGAGCGCGGCGGTGTCCGCGCGCAATATCCTCCTGCCGAGTGTCACAGGCGCGACCCCCGGCAGAGCGCGCAGGCTGGAGCGCTCGTCCGGATCGAATCCGCCCTCGGGGCCCGTCAGCACAGCCCATGGTCCTTTGGCCGCGCCGCGAAGCGCCTCGGCGATCGGCGGCGCCCCGCCCGCCTCGTCGCAGAAAAGAATGCGCCGCTCCGTGGGCCAGGACGACAGTAGCGCCGCAAGTTCGACGGGCGGCCTCACCTCTGGAACGCCGAGACGCCCGGATTGTTCGGCCGCCTCGATGGCGTTGGCGCGCATACGTTCCAGATTGACGCGACGGACGATCGTGCGACGAGTCAAGACTGGCTGCAGGACGCCTACGCCCAGTTCCGTGGCCTTCTGGACCACATAGTCGGCCGGCGTCTTCTTGATCGGGGCGAATACAAGCCACAGATCGGGAACCTCGGTTTGCGGCGCGGTTTGCGTCTCGCAAGCGAGCAGACAGCCTCGCTTGCCGATCTCCTCGATCCGCGCGCGCCATTCCCCGTCGCGGCCGTTGAAAAGGCGCAAGGCGTCGCCGCGCTTGGCGCGCATCACATGAAGCAGGTAATGCGTCTGCCCGGCGCCGGGCGCGACTCGCTCGCCGCGCATAAGCGCCGCTTCGACATAAAGCCGCACGCCGCCGCCGGGTTCCGTTAGCTCGCCGCCCATGACACTATTGGCGCGTATGGACGCCGAACCGCAAGACCGCAGGCCCGCAGACGCGGTCGCGCACGATTGGGTGGCGCGCGCGCCTGCGCAGATTCAGCCTTATCTGAGACTGATGCGGCTCGACCGGCCGATCGGGACCTGGCTCCTGTTTTGGCCCTGCGTCTTCGGATTGGCCCTTGGCGCGGCCGCCGGGGATCGGCCCTTCGCTTCGCTTCGCGACGTTTGGCTACTGGCGCTGTTCGCGATCGGAAGCGTCGTAATGCGCGGGGCTGGCTGCACCTACAACGACATCGTCGACCGCAACATCGACGCCAAGGTGGCGCGCACGCGCGCAAGGCCCCTGCCCTCCGGGGCCGTCAGCCTCCGGGCGGCGTGGCTATTTCTGGTCGCCCAGTGCGCAACGGGCCTTGCGATCCTTTTGCAGTTCAACCTCTTCGCAATCGTCCTCGGCGCCGCATCGCTGATCCTAGTCGCGATTTATCCCTTCATGAAGCGCATCACGTGGTGGCCCCAGGCCTGGCTCGGCCTGACCTTCAATTGGGGCGCGCTTCTCGGCTTCGCGGCCGAGACCTCGTCCGTGGATGTGGCGGCTTTCATGCTCTATGCGGGACTGTTCTTCTGGACATTAGGCTATGACACGATCTACGCGCTGCAGGACCGCGAGGACGACGCGCTGATCGGCGTGAAATCCACCGCGCTTCTCTTCGGCGCGAATGCGCCGCGCTGGGTCCTAGGCTTTTATGCCGCGGCTTTCACGCTCGTTCTGGCGGCCGGTTTCGCCGAGCACGCGGGCTGGGCGTTCGCGCCGATCATGCTGATCGCCGGCGCCCATCTTGTCTGGCAGGCGCGCGCGCTCGACGTCTCCGATCCGACGCGCTGCCTGAGGCTGTTCCGCTCCAATCGTGACGCAGGCGCGCTCATCGCCGCGGCTTTTCTGGTCTCCAACTGGCTCGCCTAGTGGGCGATGGCGTTTGCGCCGTTCGGCTGGACAACCGCCTCCAGCGCCATGCCCGCGCGCTCGCTGTCGTGCTTGATCGCGATGTCGGCCAGCGACAGCACGCCGACAAGCCGTTTGTCGCGGTCGACGATGGGCATGCGGCGAATTTGCAGACGCGCCAAATCGTTGAGGGCCTCTTCGACATCCGAGTCGTCGAAGCAGTACAGCACGCGTCCGGTCACGACATCTTTGACCTTGGTCTTGGCCGGATCCTTGCCCTGCGCGACCGCGCGCACCGCGATATCGCGATCGGTAATCATGCCGACAAGGCGCTCGTCGTCGGCGACAGGCAGGAAACCGAGATCGAGATCGGCCATCTTCTTCGCCGCGTCCTTGAGCGTCGTCTCCGGACGCACAGTCTCAACGTCGTCCGACATCGCTTGCGAAACCTTCATAGTCGCCTCCGTCGCCCCCTTGCACGCTTAACGCTCAGCCTCGCGCCACGTTTCAAAAAAAGCGCGGCGGCGCGGCGCATGGCGGAAGGTTCCTCTAGGCATTGCCGCCAGACTCAGCCTCGCAAAGGCCTGGACAGGGATGTATGATCGCCGCATGAACGTCGCGCGCTTCGACCCGACGGCCTGCTTTACGCATGAAGAGATGGCGGCGGTGCGCGCGCGCTCCGACCTCACCGGCGCGCTCTGCGTCGCACATGCCTGGATCGTAATCGGCGCGGCGATGGCCATCTACGCCATCCTGCCCAATCCACTGACGTTCCTCGCCGCGGTGATCGCGATCGGCGGCCGCCAGCTCGGGCTCGCGGTTCTCATGCACGACGCCGCGCACGGGGTGCTGATGCGCACGCGCCGGCTCAACGAGTGGGTGGGACAATGGCTATGCGCCTATCCGGTGGGCGCCGACATGATTTCCTACCGCCATTATCACTTGAAACACCACCGCTCGACCCAACAACCGGACGATCCCGACCTTGGCCTGTCGGCGCCATTCCCGATCACGCGATCTAGCTATCGTCGCAAGTTCGTCCGCGACATCACCGGTCAGACCGCATTGAAGCAGCGGCGCGAGCAGTTCCGCAGAGCCTGGGGGAGCCGGGAATTGACGCTCGCTGGCCATCTGCGGGCCTTTTGGGGTAAGCTGGGGGGCCAACTCGCCGCGAACGTCATCCTGCTTGCCACGCTCACCGCGTTCGGAAAGCCGCACTACTATCTCATATTCTGGATTTTGCCCGACATGACCTGGCAAATGGTCATCACGCGCATCCGCAACATCGCCGAGCATGCCGTCGTTCCTGACAATGACGACGTATTCCGCAACGCCCGCACGACTTATGCCTCTTGGTGGGCGCGCGCGCTACTGGCGCCCTACTGGGTCAACTATCACGTGGACCATCACCTGCTGTTCTACGCGCCCTGCTACAATCTGACCAAGCTGCATGCGCTTCTGCTGGCCAAGGGCTTCGGCCCCCGCATGGAGATCAGGCGCAGCTACCGCGAGGTTCTTTCGCTCGCAATGTCACGGCCGGAAGCTGAGGCGCAGGCGGCTTAGGCTGCCGCCTCAGCCTCGGCGACCACTTCAGCCGCCTTCTTCGGCTTTTCAGGCGCCTGCCGGCGGCGCGTGAAGCTCGCAAGGATGAGCAGCGTGACGAAGCCCACGAGGGTGCGGAAACCGAACACGAAATGAGCGAAGAGGGGGCTCTGCGGATTATTCTCCAGCGGACTAACGCGCCAGCGATAGATCTCGGGCGCATCCAGCAAGACTGCGCCGGTGATCTGATCGAGCGTGAACATTTCGACCGAGTTCAGATCCACGCGATCGTTCGGAAACGGCGCTAGGGCGCAGCTTGCCGCGCAGTCCACTGCAAACATCCGTCCCTGCGGGGCGGCGCGCGCAAAGCTGAGCGAAACGCAGCCGAAAGCGGCCGCGAGAAAGAGAAGGCCAGCGACCAGGATCGTCCGTCCGACGACGAGCTGGCGATGGGCCGCAAGCGCCTCTTCGCGCAGCGCCACAAGAACCGCAGTCTTGGAGTCTTCGGACACGCCGCCGCGGTCGACGAGATGGCGCGCCAGGCGCCGTTCGTCTGAAGGCGCGGCGTCGCGCATCGCCGGCAGAGCCAGAACCAGCCCTGCCAGGAGCACGCTCACAGCGTCGATCAGCAGAACGAGCGCGAAGAAGACCCAGTAGCCGGACGAGTTCACGCCGGCGCCGAACTGTCCGGGCA
>DASZRM010000094.1:0-8955 GCA_035549135.1 Rhizomicrobium sp.
GAACGTTTCCTTCAGCACCCATTCCGTCACCGTGGCGCAGGCGTCGATGTCGTTGTCGAAATCCATGAGCACTTCGGGTTCGACGATGGGAACGATGTTCGCCTCCTGCGCCAGCGCCGCATAGCGCGCGAGCGCCTGCGCGTTGGCGTTGATGCAGTTGTAGGACGGCTTGCCGCCGGACGGATCGTAGGTCGC
Organism: Rhizomicrobium sp.; assembly: GCA_035549135.1. GTDB lineage: Bacteria > Pseudomonadota > Alphaproteobacteria > Micropepsales > Micropepsaceae > Rhizomicrobium. The sequence goes on from DASZRM010000094.1 coordinate 196, forward strand.
GCGCCACTTGGCGAAGCGCGCGCCGAGCTTGTGGTATTCGGCGAAGCGCTCGCGCAGCCCGTCGAGACCCTCGGTCACCGTTTCGCCGGGCGAGCCGGCCAGTGGCTTTGCGCCGGTGTCGACTTTGATGCCCGGAACCGCGCCCGCCGCCGCGATGATGTCGACCAGCGGCGTGCCATCCTTGGCTTTCTGCCGGATGGTCTCGTCGTACAGGATGACGCCGGAGATATAGTCGCGCATGGCCGGCGTGCGGAACAGAAGCTCGCGATAGTCGCGCCGGTTGGGCTCGGTGTTCTCAACCTTGATGGCGTCGAAGCGCTTCTTGATGGTGCCGGAGCTTTCGTCCGCCGCGAGAATCCCCTTGCCCCTGGCGACCATGTCGCGCGCGATGCGGTTGAGTTCTTTGGTATCCATTTCCTTCCCCGTCATTTCATCAGCGCCGCCACGCCCGGCAGCTCTTTTCCTTCCAGCCATTCCAGGAACGCGCCGCCCGCCGTCGAGACATAGGTGAAATCCTGCGCGACCCCTGCGCGGTTGAGTGCGGCCACCGTGTCGCCGCCGCCCGCCACCGACAAAAGGTCGCCCGCCTTCGTCGCCTCGGCGACGGCCTTCGCCGCCGCCACGGTTCCGTGATCGAAGGGCGCCGTCTCGAAGGCGCCCAGCGGCCCGTTCCACACCACGGTGCGCGCGGTGATCAGCCGGCTTTTGAGCTCATCGACGCTTCTGCGGCCGATATCGAGGATCATCTCGGATGGCCCCACCTTGTCGGCATCGACGGTGTGATGATGCGCATGCGGCTTGAATTCTTGCGCGACCACGACATCGACGGGCAGGATGATCACCGCGCCGGCGTCGGTCGCCATCGCGATCACCCGCTGAGCCGTCGCCACATGGTCGCGCTCGATGAGCGACTTGCCGACCTCGCGGCCTTCGGCGGCGAGAAAGGTGTTCGCCATCGCCCCGCCGATCACCAGCGCGTCGACCTTCGAAACCAGATTTTCCAGCAGCTCGATCTTGGTGGAGACCTTGGCGCCGCCGATGATCGCGATCACAGGCCGCTCCGGGTCGCCGAGCGCCTTCTGAAGATGGACGAGTTCCTGCTCCATCGCGCGGCCCGCGGCGGAGGGCAGCAGATGGGCGATGCCTTCCGTCGTCGCATGGGCGCGATGGGCGGCGCTGAACGCGTCATTCACGAAAATGTCGCCGAGGCTGGCGACCTTCCTGGCGAAATCGGGGTCGTTCTTCTCTTCGCCGGGATGAAAGCGCGTGTTCTCGAGCAGCAATACCTCGCCGTCCTTCAGTTTGGCGACGGCCGCCTTCGCGACCTCGCCCACGCAATCGGCGGCGAAGGCCACCGGCCGTCCGATCGCCTCGGCCAGCGGTTCCGCCAGCGGCTTCAGCGACATGGCGGGGACGACCTTGCCCTTCGGCCGGTCGAAATGGGACAGCACGATCACCCGCGCGCCCTTTTCGGCCAGCTCGCGGATCGTGGGCGCCTGGCGCTCGATGCGCAGCGCGTCGCTGACGCGGCCGTTCTCCATGGGCACGTTGAGGTCGGCCCGGACCAGCACGCGCTTGCCGCGAATGGTCAGGCCGTCAAGGGTTTGAAACCTCGTCAAGCGGCGTCCTCTTCCTGCTGCGGGCGGTGGTATAAGGGGTGGGCGCGGCTTCCGACAAGGGAACCGGCGCGCGGGCGCGGCCCGCGCCGGCGCAGGGTCGGGGAACGCCCATGAGGAGCACTTTCTTTCTTCTCTTGCCCGCGCTGTCCGCGCTCCTTTCGGGGCCCGCAGCGGCCGAGGGGAGCAGGAGAAGGCCGCCCTCACCGTGCTCTTCGAAAACGACATTTTCTACAATTCCGACCACGACTACACCAATGGCGTTCTCATCGGTTACACCACGGCGCCGAAGGATACGCCCGGCTGGGCGGTGCGCTGGGCGCGCTGGCTGCCCTTCTTCGCGCAGGAGGGCGAGGTCCGCGCCCGCTACGCGCTGGGCCAGGACATCTTCACGCCGCACAATCTGCGTCTGGCCGATCCGCCGCCGACCGACCGGCCCTATGCCGGCTTTCTTTATGGCGCCATCGGGGTCGTCGACGATACGGGAGAAGACGGTCGCCCGATCGCCAACCTCGACCAACTTCAGGTGAGCCTCGGCGTCATCGGCCCCATGTCGCTCGCCGAGGACGCGCAGAAATGGATCCACGGCATCATCAACGGCGTCAATCCGCAAGGATGGTCGACGCAGCTTCGCGACGAGCCCGGTCTCGTCGTCCAGTATGAGCGAAGCGTGAAGTTCTCGTTCCTCACGTCTTATCGTGGGCCTGGGATCGGCTTCGACGTCGTTCCCCACTACGGGGCCGCGATCGGCAACGTCTACGACTACGTCAATGCCGGGCTTATGGCGCGCATCGGGTTCAACCTGCCGAAGGATTACGGGCCCTTGCGCATCGATCCGAGCCTGCCCGGATCGGGCTTCTATGAGCCGCGCGGCGATGCGGCGCTCGGCGCCTATGTTTTCGCCGGCGTCGACGGACGGGCGATCGCGCGCAACCTTTTTCTCGACGGCAATACGTTCGAGCCCAGCCGCAGCGTAAGCAAGCGCAATTTGGTCGGCGATCTGGAACTCGGCGCCGCGGTGACATTCCAGGTCTTTCAGCTGTCCTTCACGCATGTCTTCCGCTCGCGCGAATATGCGACGCAGAAAGCCGCCGACCAGTTCGGCGCGGTCAATCTGTCGGTGAGATTCTAGGCGCCGGCCGGCGCCGCCGCGCAATATCCATTCGGGTCATTGGCGTTCGCGGCAATTCTCCGCGATGCGAAACTTTTGCGAAGACTCCGGGCGGATGTCGCGTCAACAATGTCGCAGAGTTCGCGCCAGCCGGCGCGATGCGTTCAGCCTTTGAGGGAAACCATGCGTAAGATCATCAGTTTATCCATGGCGGCGCTTGCGAGCGCAGCGCTCGCCCAGCCCGCGGCCGCCAAGGCGACCTTCGTCACCTTCGATCCGCCGAATTCGCTCTACACCTATCCCATGAGCGTCGTGGACGGCGTCATCGCGGGCTCCTATGAAGACACCTCCTTTGCGCAGCACGGCTTCGTGCGCGCCGCGGACGGAACGATCACGACATTCGATCCGAAGGGCGCGAACGGAACCTATGTGCTCGGAATGAATTCCGGAGGCGTCATCGCGGGCTACGCCGACGACGCCAACTATCTGGGCCACGCCTTCATGCGCGCGTCCGATGGGTCGATTACGTCGATCGAACCCCCGGGTGCGGTCGCCTCCTACGCCTACGGCGTCGACAAGAAGGGCGTGATCGCGGGGTATTACCAGGACGGCAATTCCGACTGGCACGGCTTCCTGCGCAAATCTAGCGGGAAGTTCAAGTTCTTCGATATCTCCGGAGCGACGTTCGTCGCCGTTTACGGCATGAACGACCACGAAGCGGTTGCGGGCTTCTATCGCGATCAGGCCGACATCACCCACGGTTTCGTTCGCGACGGCAACGGAACGATTCAGACCTTCGATCCGGCAGGCTCGACGTTCACGGCCGCATACGGCGTGGACGAGGAAGGCGCCGTGACGGGATACTACATGGACGCAAGTTTCGTGGCTCACGGTTTCCTGCGCGAACCCGACGGCACGATGACAAGCTTCGATGCGCCTGGCGCGGCCAATGGCACCTATGTGAACGGGATCGGCGCCGGCGGCCAGATCGCGGGATATTTCATCGACGCCGACTTCGCAGCGCACGCCTTCGTGCGGTCGAAGAACGGAAGGATCAAGACTTTCGATCCGCCGGGCTCGACCGGAACATACGGCCAAACCGTCGACAGCGGACGCAGCGACCGCGGCGGCGTCATTGGATTCTATGACGATTCCGCCGGCGCCGCGCATGGCTATCTGCGCGTGAAATAGCGGCAATCCCGCCATCCCGGACCGGCGCTTCGCCTGGCCGGGATGGCGCTCTTGCTAGATCAGCTTTCCCATCGCCACGGCCGTGTCGGCCATGCGGTTGGAGAAGCCCCATTCGTTATCGTACCAGGACATCACCGACACCAGCGTTCCGTCCATCACCTTGGTCTGATCGAGCGCGAAGCTCGAGGAATGCGGATCGTGGTTGAAGTCGTGGCTGACCAGCGGCGCGTCGACCACGCTGAGGATGCCCTTCAGCTCCTGCGCCGCGGCGCGCTTCATCGCTTCGTTGATCTCCTCCGCGCTGGTGGCGCGCCCGGCCACGACCTTGAGGTCCACAAGGGACACGTTTGGAGTCGGCACGCGCACCGAGACGCCGTCGAGCTTGCCCTTGAGCTCGGGCATGACGAGGCCCACGGCCTTGGCCGCGCCGGTCGAGGTTGGGATCATCGACATCGCCGCCGCGCGGGCGCGGTAGAGATCCTTGTGCAGCTGGTCGAGCACCGGTTGGTCGTTGGTGTAGGAATGGATGGTCGTCATGAACCCGCGCTGGATGCCGACCGTGTCGTGGAGCACCTTGGCCACCGGCACGAGGCAGTTCGTGGTGCAGGAGGCGTTTGAGACCACGATGTCGTCTTTCGTCAGCCTGTCGTGGTTGACGCCGTAGACGACGGTCTTGTCGACGCCGTCTGCGGGCGCCGAGATCAACACGCGCTTGGCGCCTGCCGTCAGGTGCGCCGAAGCCTTCTCCTTGGAAGCGAAGATTCCGGTGCATTCGAGCGCAATGTCGACGCCCAGCTCCTTGTGCGGCAGATCGGCCGGATTCCTGATCGCGGTGACTTTGATCTTGTGGCCGGCCGCCGTCATCGTGTCGCCGTCGACGGTGACGCTTGCCGGAAAGCGGCCATGCACCGAATCGTAGCGCAAAAGATGCGCGTTGGTCTCGACCGGACCCAAATCGTTGACCGCCACGATCTCGATGTCGCGCCGGCCGCTCTCCACGATGCCGCGCAGCACGAGCCGCCCGATGCGGCCGAAGCCGTTGATCGCCACGCGCAATGCCATTCTGCTACCCCTTCAATGCAGCCTTCGCGGCGTCCGCCACCGCTTCCGGCGTGATTCCGAAATGTTTGTACACGTCCTTGTACGGACCGCTGGCGCCGAAACCGCGCATGCCGACGAACTTGCCCTTGGGCCCGATATAACGGTCCCAGCCTTCGCGCACGCCAGCTTCGACGGCGACTTTTACCGTGCCCGGACCGAGCGTGGCGTCACGATATGTTTCGGGTTGTTCTTCGAACAATTCCCAGCACGGCATGGAGACGACGCGCGAGGCGACGCCCGCGCCGGCGAGCAGCTCGCGCGCCTTCAGCGCCAGCTCCACTTCCGAGCCGGTGGCGAGAATGCTCACCTTTGCGCCGACGTCGCCGGCGAGTTCATAGGCGCCCCTGGCGGTCAGGTTCTCGTCGGTATGCGTCGCGCGCACGGTAGCTACGTTCTGGCGGGTGAGCGCGAGGAGGCTCGGCCGGCTCCGGTCCCGAAGCGCGAGCTGCCAGGCCTCCGCCGTCTCGACGCCGTCGGCGGGGCGGTAGACCTTGAGGCGCGGGATCGCGCGCAGCGCCGCCAGATGCTCGATTGGCTGATGCGTCGGCCCATCCTCGCCGAGGCCGATCGAGTCGTGCGTCATCACATAGATCACGCGCACGCCCATCAGGGCTGCGAGCCGGATCGACGGGCGGCAATAATCGGAGAAGGTCAGGAAGGTGCCGCCATAGGGAACGACACCGCCATGCAGCGCCATGCCGGTCATTGCAGCCGCCATGCCATGCTCGCGGATGCCGTAATGGATGTAGCGCGCGCCATAGTCGCCCGGCTCGATGGATTTCATCCCTTTCGTCATCGTGTTGTTCGACGGCGTGAGATCGGCCGAGCCGCCGATCGTGAGAGGCCAGACCGCATTGATCGCCTCGAGCGCGGCTTCCGAGGATTTGCGCGTGGCGATGGCCGGCTTTTCGAGGCTGATCTTCTTCTTCAATGCGTTGAGCGCGTCGGCAAGCTCCTTCGGCGCCTCGCCCGCCATGGCCGCTTCGAATTCGGCGCGCCTTGGCGATGCGCCGGCGCGCCTGTTCCAGGCCTCGCGCAGCGGCGCGCCGCGCGCGCCGATCGCGCGCCAGTCCGAGAGGATGTCGTCGGGAATGACGAAGGGCGGGGCGCTCCAGCCCAGCAGCTTGCGCGCGCCCGCGATTTCTTCCTCGCCCGGCGCGTCGCTGTGCGCCTTTTGGGTGCCCTGCCGGGTGGGAAGGCCGAAGCCGATGATCGTCTTGCAGGAGATGAGCGCGGGCTTGTCGCTGGTCTGCGCCCATTGGAGCGCGCGTTCGACCTCGGCCGCGTCGTGCCCGTCGATGGCGATGGTGTTCCAGCCGGCCGCCTGGAAGCGCTCGATCTCGTCGGTCGAATCTGCGAGCGAGGTCTTGCCGTCGATGGAAATGCCATTGTTGTCGTAAAGCACGATCAGGCGGTTGAGCTTTAGATGGCCGGCCAGCGAAATCGCCTCGTGGCTGACGCCCTCCATCAGATCGCCGTCGCTGGCGATGACATAGGTCCTGTGGTCGACGAGTTCGTCGCCGAAGCGCGCGTTCAGATGGCGCTCGACGATCGCCATACCGACGGCGTTGGAGATGCCCTGGCCGAGCGGTCCGGTGGTGGTTTCGATCCCCGGCGCATGGCCGTATTCGGGATGGCCGGCGCAAGGCGAGCCGACTTTTCGAAAGTTCCTGATGTCCTCGATGGTCATGCCCGGATAGCCGGTGAGATAAAGCAGGGCATAGAGCAGCATCGAGCCGTGGCCCGCGGACAGCACGAATCGGTCGCGATCGGGCCAGTGCGGCTCAGCCGGATCGAATTTCAGGAATTTCGAGAACAGCACCGTCGCCGCGTCCGCCATGCCCATCGGAAGTCCGGGATGGCCGGACTTGGCGCGCTCCACGGCATCCATCGACAGGGCGCGAATCGCATTGGCGAGCAGGCGAATTCGGGCCTGTTCTGCGGACCGCGGCGGTGGGGCTTGCTTGGTCTCCATGAATCAGTGTCTCTGGCGCCGCGACGCCGTGGCCTTAGCGACCGGCGGCCTCGCCCGTCAAGGGCGCTCGTCCCGTTCTCTAACAGGGATAAGAACGGGCGAGCGTTGCCCTGTTTCCGGCGGCGGCCTAAGGTTTCGAGTCGCAGCGCGAACAAAAGGTGTGCGATGGACAGGATTGGCGCCGCCGCGGAACGATTTTCCGGCGCCCTCGCAGCGCTCGAACAGCGACTTGAGGAACTGGCGAAGGCGCGCGACGACGCCGCCGATCTGCGCGCCCGTCTCGCCGCCGCCGCCGAGGAGCGGGAACAATTGCTGGCGCGCATCGCAAGGCTCGAAGAGGAACAGGCGAGTCTGATGGAAGTGTCCGGCGAGATCGAAGGCCGCCTCGACGGCGCGATCGCCGAAATCAGAACCGCGCTGGGACGATGATCGCCGCGCCATCCTTAGGGGCGCACCGGCGCCGGGCGGCGGCGCAGGCGAACCAGGGCCCGACGCGCGCGGACAGGCGCCGTGCAAAGGCCCGGCAGACATAGGAGTAGGCGATGCCCCTCGTGAACGTCATGGTCAATTCGCGCGCCTACACCATCGCCTGCGACGAGGGCGAGGAGGACAGGCTCAGGGAGCTGGCCGCCCATGTCGACCAAAAGGTGCGCGAGCTCACTGGCGCGGTGGGCCAGGTGGGAGACCAGAAGCTGCTGCTGATGGCGGCGGTCCTCATCACCGATGAATTCTTCGACGCGCGCGCCCGACTCGACGGCCATGCGCGCAAGGTGGGCGAGTTGTCGAGCGCCCAGGCAGAGCTGCACGGCCGCGCCAGCAAGTCGGAGGAAAGCGCCGCGCGGACCCTCGAGGACGCCGCGGTTCGTCTCGAGGCGATCGCAGCCAGGCTGAAGGCGGCCTGAGGCGGCGCGCGCTAGCTCTTCTCCACCTCGCCGCCGGCGGCCACCCAATCCTTGAACGCGCCCATATTGTAGACGCGAGCAAAGCCCATCTCGACGAGCGCCTTGCAGCTGAGCGCCGAGCGCCCGCCCGAGGCGCAATAGAGGATGACGGTCCTGTCCTTGGCGAAGTTCGGATCGTGGTAGGGCGAATCCGGATCGGCGCGGAATTCCAGCATGCCGCGCGAAACGTTCAGCGCGCCCTTCACCTTTCCGCTCGCCTGCACCTCGTGCGGATCGCGCACATCGACGACGAGGGCGGTCTCGTCGCGGATCTTCGCTCTGGCCTCGTCGGGCGATATTCTCGGCGCCGCGGCGTTGGCGGCCTCCATCAGGGATTTTAGGCTTGCGGCCATGGATCTTCCTCCAATGCGCTTCGAAGTTTAACAGTTTTGCCTGCGCAAGTCGTTGCGCCGGCGCCTCGCCGAGCCTACCTTTCTTCCCGGACGGGTACTGGGCCATGCGTCAGGATAGCGATGCCCAGGGGCCTTAATGGTACTCACCGGGAGCTGTCCCTGACCGGGGCCGTGGCCTCGGACATATGGCGCCCACCTGCACTTGCAGGCCCGTGAGGATCCAAACTCCAACGATGCGTTCGGTCCCGTCCGCTTTCAACGCCGTGCGCCGTGCTTCCACCCTGCCCTTGAGGGAGGGTCGAATTGCGTCAGCAATTCGGGGAGGGGACGGCGCTGACGCCTCCCCGAAATCTTCACGCTCTTCGCTCGCGAAGATTTCGACCCTCCCTCAAGGGGAGGGTGGTTGCTATGGTCGGCGCATGCGAAGTGAAAAATCTCATCTCCGCGACGAGGCGCGCGGGCGGCGCGCGGT
>DASZRM010000095.1:0-1578 GCA_035549135.1 Rhizomicrobium sp.
GCCGAAGAAGAAATAGGCCGCCCCTTCGGGCGCGCCGGACGCGATCGTGGGAACGCCGTCGTCGGTGGCGAAGGATTTGAGGCCGGCGTCGGTGGTGGCGAGCCCGTCGCGGCTGGCGCTGATGACCGTGGTCTCGACGAACAGCGCCGTCTCGAAGGGCGGGCGGTCGCCGGGCTTGGTCCATACGTCATTGTACTGACGATCCATGAAGACGTAGGAGCCGACCTGCAATTCGCTCAAGATCTGCGCGTCGGGGTCGATGTCGAAGGTGCCGGTGCCGCCGCCGGACAGCGCCTTCGGCGCAAGGCCCTCGCCGGCGAGCGTTTCGGAGAGCGCCTTCAGCTCCTTGAGCGCGGCGAGCGAGGCGTCCCGTCGCTGGTTGGGCGATTCCATGTGCTGAACATGGCCCGCATAGCATTGCAGCCCCGCATAGGCGAGATTGGGCGATCGCGCGACGCGGGCTATGAGCGCGCGCGCGCGCTCCGGCCGCACCCCGGTCCGGCCCATGCCCGGATCGATGTCGACGAACAGCCGCAGCGGCTTTCCGGCGGCGCCGGCGGCGGCGTCGAGACGCGCGGCCACCTCTTCGTCGTCGCAGACCGCGATCAGCTCGCCGATGCGTCGGTTGAGCGCCATGAGCCGGCCGATCCCCGCATCGGTGACGACCGGAGACGTCAAAAGAATGGAATCGACGCCGCCTTCGGCCAGGGCCTCCGCCTCGCCGAGCTTGGCGCAGCACACTCCAAGCGCGCCCGCCGCGATCTGGCGCTTTGCGATTTCGGCCGATTTATGGGTCTTGGCGTGGGGGCGCAGCGCCACCTTTGCGCGGCGCGCGTGCTCGGCCATGCGGGCGATGTTGCGCTCGAGCGCATCGAGATCGATGACGAGCGCGGGGGTCTGCAATTTCCAGCGTCCGCCGGGGACGCCGACAAGCTCCTCGTTCAGCAAGGGGCGCATCCGTCGGATGGTTGCGCGCCCAGTCTGCGCGAAGCGGCGGGCCGCGATCCAGCGAAATTCAGGCCTTCGTGGTCTGCCCCGAGGGAATGTTCTTGCCCACTTCGGGGCTGACGATGTCGGGATCGCTCTCGACGGGCGTGTCGTCGGAGCGCTTCAGCGCCTCCTCATCCTCGATGGCGAGCGGGCCGCGCCGTTTCGGCAGGGCCCCGCCATGGCCCGGAAGGCCGCTTCGCAAATCGGGTTTGGGCTGCGTTTTCGCCATTGAACCTGCTCGATCGCAATGAAACTCTCCCATCGATAACGGCCGTAACGCCAATTCGTTGCCCCTCCCATGACCCTGGCGCTGGCGCTCATCCTCGTGTCGGCGGCGACGCACGCCATCGTCAACATCCTGACGAAGCGCGCCGAAGACAAATACGCCGCGCGCCTTCTGATCGGCGTCTGCTCGGCGATCGCCGTCGCGCCCGCGCTGGCCTTCGTTCCATTGCCGCGCGGCGGCGCGCTGTGGTTCCTGGCGGGGACGGCGCTGGTGCATGCGTTCTACGAATTGCTGCTCGTCCGATCTTATGAGAGCGCGGCGTTCTCCGCCGTCTATCCGGTGGCGCGCGGGACGGGCCCGCT
>DASZRM010000096.1:0-5477 GCA_035549135.1 Rhizomicrobium sp.
TTCTTGGTCGTCACCCCGCGCGCAATCAGGTCCTCGCCGCAGGCGATCAGGTCCTCCCACGTATTGTGCTTGTTGGCGTCCTTGCCGCCGAGGCGCCAGGCCTCGCCAAGCTCGCCGCCGCCGCGCACATGGCAGACCGCATAGGTGATGCCCGCGCGCATGGCCGCGGCGCGCCGAGTCGAAAAATCCGCCAGCTCCGAAATTCCATAGGAACCATAGGCCTCGACGATCGTGACCTGCGGGCCGTTCATATGCTTGATCGGTTGAATCAGCGAGAGCGGGACCATGACGCCGTCATGCGATTTCGCTTCCAGATCGCTGACCAGGAAGCGCCTGGCTTCGATGTCGCCTTTCTGGCCGAGCGCCAAATCGGCGAAGCGCTTGGTCTCAGGATCGTAGGCGAATTCCGATGGCGGCCTGACCCAGCTCGATATCTGGATCGTGACGCCGGGGGCGCGCGGATCCGAGAACATCTCGCCGATATGGCCTTCGAAGGGAAGCGCGACCTCTTCGATCGCCGTCGAGCCGGCGGGAATGCGAAGAAGCTGGGAATAGGCGCCCTTGCGCGCCATGACGTAGAGCGCATCCGACGCGGCGTGAATGCCTTCGATCACCCGGTCCGGCTCCGCCGCAACGAGCACTTTTGCCTCGGCGAGCGGTTGGCCCGCCTTGAGCGCGAGCACCTTAAAGGTCGGCGCGTCCTTGTGGCTCAAAAGAAAAATTTCATCGCCCCTCATATCGGCGTTGGTGACGGCGTCGTCGCGGGAGACGAGCTGGGTCCATTTTGCGTCGCCGTCTGAAAGCCGGTCCGCTGGCGTCGTCCAGATCGCAATTTCATTCTGGACCCCGTTGATCGACAGCGCCGCAGCGAGCGGCGAGCCGGGGCTGATGACGATGGCCGGAAACTCGTCATGGCCGAAACTGGGCCCGCGCCCGACGGTCGCTCCCAGCATCGGCTTCGGGTCGGATTTGAGATCCCATGCGTCGGCGGTCGCATCCCTGTAGCGGTCGGTCTCGGCTTCGCCGGCGGCTAGCTTCTTGAGCCGAATGAAATAGAGCGTCTTGGAGTCGTCGCTCCAGGCCGTCGCGCCGAACTGCGCGCGGTCGACGGGTCCGGCGAGCTTGGCGCCGGTAGCCGCGTCATAGACCGTGAGCGAGGCGTCTTCCGATCCGCCCTCCGACACGCCGACGGCGACCTTCGCCCCGTCCGGCGAGGCGAGGAAATAGTTGATGGCGTAGGGCTTGCCGCCATTGGCGGCTCTGAGCGCGGCGACATCCACGATCTTGCGCGCGCCCTTGTCGTCCTTGACGAGGAGATCGAAATTGTCGGAACCCGGCGCGCGTTCCTCATAGAAGGCGCGGCCGCCGAATTTCGCATAGCCCTGAACGAGCCCGAAACTCGCCGTGAAGGCGGCGACGTCCGCCTGAAGCTGGGCGAGAGGCTTGATCGCATCGAGCATCTTGCGGGTCCAGGCGCCCTGCGCCTTCATCCACGCGATGGTTTCCGGTCCGAGCGCCTCCATGTAGCGGTAATTGTCCGTTACCTTGCGGCCGAAAATCGTTTCCGTGACCGGCCGGATCGGCGCGGCGGGCGGCTTGCGGGGCGCGGCGGCCAAGGCGAGCGAGACGGCCGCCGCAACTGCGGCGACTCCAAGGACGATGTGGCGCATGTCAGGATCCCTTCCAGCAACCGGAAAATTCTAACCCCGCGCCGGCAATACACCAATCGGCGCATGCGGGCGGCCGCAGGCTCATAGCATTGCGGATCACTTTTTCGACAGTCCCTTCATCCGCCTCCCATGAGTGCGCAAGATCGGCCCGGCCTTAGAAAGGGACGGGGCATGACCGCACGCTTGGACCGCCGCCATTTCCTGAAAACCGCCACGGCCATGGGCGCCGTGCTTGCGTGGCCGCGCGCAGGCCGCGCGAGACCATCGGATCTCAAATGGACCGAGCGGCGGGATTTGTTCGCGCAAGGCGTGGCGTCCGGCGATCCGGACTCCCAAAGCGTCATTCTGTGGACCCGGTACGAGGCGAAACGGGCGCTGACTGTCGAAATTTCCGAGGTTGAGACGTTTGCGCGCGTGGTCTCCAGCGCCCAGGTCACGCCCAGCGCCGACAACGACTGGACCGTGCGCGTGCTGGCGGCTGGACTGAAGCCCGCCACGACCTATTGGTATCGATTCACCGACGGCGCCGGCAATGGCAGCCGCATCGGACGCACGCGCACGGCGCCGGCGCCGAGCGACGCGCGCCCGGTCACCTTCGCCTTCGTAAGCTGCCAGAACATGAATCTGGGCGCGGCGAACGCCTATCGAAAGATGATCTTCGAAGATGCGAGAAAGCCCGAAGATCAACAGCTGGGCTTCGTGCTGCATCTGGGCGACTTCTTCTATGAAATGGTCTGGTATCCCGAGGACAGGGAAACCTACTACGCGCGGACCGTGCGCGAGATCGTGCGTTATCCGAAGGGCGAAAAACACAGCAACTATCATGTCCCCGTCGATGTCGACGACTATCGCGCGATCTATCGCGCCTATCTCGCCGACGCCGATCTCGCCGACGCGCGGGCGCGCTTTGCGTTCGTGTGCATGTGGGACAATCACGAGTTCTCCTGGCAAGGCTGGCAGTCGCTCGTGAACTACGGCCAGGACTGGTTTTCCGCGCAGACGCGCAAAGTGGCGGCCGCCAAAGCCTGGTTCGAATACCAGCCTGCGCGCATACGCGGCCCCAAAGACTGGAACCGGTTCGACGCGCCCAAGGTCGCAGACACGCCCGTCGCCACGTTCGATGAAAACGGGCTCGGAATCGAGCCGAACAATCTCTCCGCGATCAATGCGCTGCGCCTGTATCGCACGCTCAATTACGGAGCGAATGTCGATGTCATCCTGACGGACAATCGCAGCTATCGTTCGAAATCGTTCAACGACGATCCGGAGTCGAACGCGGTTGGGTATCGGAACTTCCCGGAGTCCGCGCCCTTCGAGGCGCTCGAAATTCTCGATGCCGGCAAGACCTATAATGGGGGCGATCCGCCCGACACGCTCCACTTCGACGGCAAAGAGATTCCCAATTGGCGAAAGAATAGCCCCGCCCAGACCATGCTCGGAAAAGAGCAAAAGGCCTGGTTCCTGGATCAACTCGCCGCGTCCAAGTCGCACTGGAAAGTATGGGGCAATACGCTTGGAAGCCTCGACACCCGCATCGATTTTCAAAATCAGAATATCGTGCCGTGGCCGGACAAGGGTTTCGCGACCATCACCGTTCACGATTGGACCGCTTATCGCAGCGAGTTCGCCGAGATCTGCGACTTCGTCAGGGCGCGCGGCATCACCGGGTTTGCGTCGGTCGCCGGAGACCGGCATGCCTACTTCGCGGGGCTGCTGTCGAAGTCCTTGCCGCCGAAAGGTTTCGAGCCTGTCGGACTTGAGTTCGTCACCGGATCGATTTCGGCGCCGGGCACATTGGAGGCATGGGAGTACCGCTTTCCCAAGGACCACAAGCTGGCGAAGGCGTTCTATCCCAACATCAATCGCACGGTGCTTCACGGCATACAGGCCGGTCTTGGAACCGGCGCGCCGAACCCGGCATTCGCGCCGCAACTGTCGTTCGTGGATTGGGGCGGGCACGGCTACACGGTCGTGCGGGCGAGCGGCGATGCGCTCGAAGCCGAATTCGTTTGCATCCCGCGGCCGATCGAACGCGCGGCGGGAGAAGACGGCGGGCCGTTGCGCTATCGCGTGCGCCACCGCGCAAAGCTATGGCAAGCGGGAGAAGCGCCGAAACTCGAGCAAACAATCGTCGAAGGCGACGCCTCGCAGTGCGTCTGATCACCAGCGCAGCGACATGCAGGACAGGCCGGCATCCAGCTTGGCCACCTCGTCGATCGCCAGCGAATGCACGGAAAAGCCTTGTTTTTCAAGCTTTTCCTGTGTGCGCGGATAGCGCGATCCGAGGAAGAGCGTATCGTTGATGCGCAGCGCATTGGCGGCATCGTCCTCGCCTTCCGCCGTCACGATCGTGCGGAATGCGGAAAATGCGCCGCTGCGCTCCATCGCGGGCGTCGCAAGAATCGTCTCTTCGTCCATCAGCGACGAGGCCGACTTGAGGTGCAAAACGCCGCTCGGCGTTTCTACAATGGCGGCGCCGCGGCCGAGCGTCTTCAGTTTTTCGGCCAGGGCTTCGGCGCCTGCGCGATTGGTGCGCCTGGAAAGACCGATGAAGACCGTCTTCGGCGTGACGAGGACATCGCCGCCATCGACGAATTCGCCTTCGCCGAGTTCGAGCGCGGAACCGAAGTATTTTGCGAGCGCCCTTCGCATGTGCTCGCGCTCGGCCGTTCGCGAGGGCGCGCCGGGCCGGAGCAGGATCGCGCCTTCAGGGAGCACGAAGGCAGGGTCCTCGACGAAAACGGAATCCGGATAATCTTCGAGCGCCGGCAGGACATCGACATTCAAGCCTGCGTCACGCAGCGCAGCGACGTAAGAGGTGTGTTCGCGCATGACGCCGTCATAGGTGGGCGTGCGGCTCGGATCGTCGCGTAATCCGTTGACAACGCTCCGTCCCGGCGTGCGGACGATGGCATGGGTAAAATCGAAGCCGCGGCTCATGTTCGGATACAATACAAGGCAGAAGGCCCTTTCCGAGATTTCTCCCATCGCATGGCAAGTGCGCACAGCAAAAAGCCCGGCCCTGCGATGTCTCGCAAGGCCGGGCTTTCGATGAGCAGTGAAGGCGTTTGTGAACAAACGTTCTTGGCAGACCTGGCGGCGACCGACTCTCCCGCGTCTTGAGACGCAGTACCATGGGCGCTGGAGGCTTTAACGGCCGAGTTCGGAATGGGATCGGGTGGAATTCCTCCGCTAGGACCACCAGGTCGGCCAAGAACGTTTGCACAGGCGCTTCGCGCAGACATCAGAATTCGGAAAACAGAAATCAGAAATTACGGCGCGCTTCGCGCGACTTCACTTCTGAATTCTGAGTTCTGATTTCTGACTTCCGCGCTGGGCGCGAATACGACACTCAACTTGATTTGCGCGCCGGGTAGGCGCGCGCGTCTGGCCTTGTTTCCAGACATGGAACGAGGTGCTTCGCAATCAAGAGTTACGATCGAGCGATTAGGACCAGTAAGCTCAACGCATTGCTGCGATTACACGCCTGGCCTATCGACGGGGTCGTCTTCCCCGGCTCTCAAGCGAAACCTGGTTTTGAGGTGAGTTTCCCGCTTAGATGCTTTCAGCGGTTATCTCGTCCGTATTTAGCTACTCGGCTATGCGGCTGGCGCCACAACCGATCCACCAGAGATACGTTCCTTCCGGTCCTCTCGTACTAGGAAGAAGTCCTCTCAAGTTTCGAACACCCACGGCAGATAGGGACCGAACTGTCTCACGACGTTCTAAACCCAGCTCACGTACCACTTTAAATGGCGAACAGCCATACCCTTGGGACCGGCTACAGCCCCAGGATGTGATGAGCCG
>DASZRM010000097.1:0-18711 GCA_035549135.1 Rhizomicrobium sp.
CCGGCGAAGTCGCAACTGAGCGAGACGGTGCTGCACGAACCGGCCCCCGTGGCGAGCCGCGCGGTCCGGCTCATCGCCACGTCGGCGAAGGTCATCAGCAATCCCCCATGAACGGCGCCCGCCGCATTCATGTGCTTCTGAAGCGCTATGAAGGCGAAGCGACGCGTCTGGCCCTTGTCGGGGAGTCGATAGAAGGGGCCGGCGAACAGATGGAATCCGCCCGCGGAAATCGGCTCGGCGTCCTCGGGCAGATTCGGGCTTGAGGCGGGCATTCTGCGGGATTCGCCAATGTTCCCGCGGTGATAAGCGCTTTTCTGCGGCGTCGCAATATGCCGCGCGACGTCGCATTCGGGCCACGATGCGGCCATCCCGCGGTTGCAAATTGTGCGAAGATGGGTCAAGCGAAGGCTCCAACATTACGTTTGCGTGACCGCCAGAGAGGAACCACGATGAGCGCGCGTTTCGTCCGAATTCTGCTTTTCGCCTCCATGACCGGCGCGATGGCGCTCGGCGCCAGCGCCGCAGCGGCGGAAGACAAGCTGAGCCACGATGTGGGCGTCGCGCTCCAGGCCGCCGACAAGGCGATGAAGTCGAACGATCTGGCGACCGCGTCGGCGAAGATCGAAGAGGCGATGGCCGCTTCCGACCGCACGGATTTCGACACCTACACGATCGAACAGTTCGCGGCCAACCTGGCGCTCAAGCAGAACGACCTCAAGAGCGCCGAAGCCCACTTCAAGGCGGTTGCAGCCTCTCCGGCGATCAAGGACGCCGACAAGAAGAATGTCTACACCGTCCTCGCACAGGTGGCGACCAATCTCCAGGACTGGCCGACCGTGGTGCAATACGGCTCGTTGCTGCAGAGCATGAACGCGCTGGAAGGCAATCTGGTCGAGCCGCTCGCCGTCGCCTATTTCAACACCGGCGCCCAGGACAAGGCGATCGCCCTCGCCAAGCAGCAGGTCGACGCCGACCGCGCCGCGGGAAAGCCGCCGAGCCAGGCGCTGCTTGAGATCATGACCAACGCCGAAGCCGGCTCGAAGAACAACGCCGCCGCCATCCAGAGCCTCGAAACCCTGGTTCAGAACTACGGCGATCCCAACGACTGGGCCCGGCTCATCGACAATGAAGGCTTCACGCTGAGAGGCCTCACGGACCTTCAGGCGCTCGACATCTATCGCTTGCGCGTCGCCGCGAACGCCACGACCCCGGAAGAGGACTATGCGATCATGGCGACGGTGACGAGCAAGGCCGGCTATCCGGGAGAGACCGTCGCCATGCTGGAGCACGGCATGTCGTCCGGCGCGGTCAAGCCCGGCAGCAAGGCCGCGTCCCTGCTCGCGGGCGCCCGCGCCAAGGAGGCGGAGGACAAGCGCAGCCTGCCGAGCTTCGACGCCCAGGCCCGCGCCCACAAGACCGGCGAATTCGATGTCAAGCTGGCTGAGACCTATTACGGCTATGGCCGTTACGCCGAAGCCGAGGAGGCGGCGCGCCGGGCGCTGAGCAAGGGCGGACTGAAATCGCCGGCCGAGGCCAGGCTTCTGGTGGGCATGTCGCTCGCCAGACAAGGAAAGAACCAGGACGCCGAGGCGGCGTTCGCTCAGGTCGACGGCGGCGCCAACGACAAGACGATCGCCCATCTTTGGACCGTCTACGTCACGCGCAAATACGGAGCTGCGCCGGCTGCGCCGCAGCGCTAAAGGGCGCGGCGCGGCGACCGGCTCCTTGCGCCTTGGCCGTGGGCGCCTAGGTTTAGGGCGCGCGGCGCGGACCATGGCGCGCCGGCGAACGCCCTAACCGGCTCTCCTTGAGGATACGGATGCATTTCTGGTCGGTCGCAAAGCCGGTGCTCGTCGATCTGCTCGCGGCGATCCTTTTCGCCGTGGCCTTTTTCGTGTCGAAAGACATCAACATCGCCGTAGGCGTCGGCATCGGCGTCGGGCTGATCCAGCTCGTTTATCACAAGGCGCTACGCCAGCCGATCGGGCCGTTGCAATGGCTTAGCCTCGGGCTTGTCGTCACCCTCGGCGCATTCACGCTGGTCACGCACAACCGCCACTTCATCATGCTGAAGCCGACGCTCCTTGACCTGGCGGCCGGCGCGTTCATGGCGACGCGCGACTGGCTGACGCCCTATCTGCCGCAGATCGTGCGCGAAAACGTCGACCGGCGGACCATCGCGCGCGCGGAATATGGCTGGGCGGGGCTGATGCTGTGCTTCGCGCTCGCCAACGCGATCATCGCCTTCACCGCGAATTTCCGCGACTGGCTGATATATGCGACCTTCATTCCGGCGCTCATCATCGTGGCGCTGTTCATAGGCCAGTACCTGTTCTTCCAGACGCTGGCGAGACGCGCGCTGCGAGAGCGCGCCGCCGCCCGCGCCGCATGACGGTTTCGCCGGCGGCGCTGTTGGGGCTGGCGCTTGGCGCGCTGATGTCCCTGTCGGGGCCCGTGGTCGCCTATTTCGTCTGTCGCGGCCGCATGGCGCTCGGCTTTCGCAACATCGCGCTCGGGGCGGCGACGTTCTTCCTTTTCGCGCTCGCGCTAGAGGGGGTGGCGAACGCTTATGTCCTGAGGGTCAACCCGGTTTCGGCCGCTGCGTTGCGCGACAACGCTCTGGCTTTCGCGGTCTACGCCGCGGGCGCCGCGGCCCTGTTCGAGGAGACCGGCCGGTTCCTGGCCCTGCGCTTTCTTGCGGCGCGCGCCGAGGGGCCGGGCGCGGCCGTCGCCTACGCCATCGGCCATGGCGGGCTGGAGGCGGTGACGATCGGGCTAGGCGCGCAGATCTCCACGCTCGCCCTGGCCCTGCTTCTAAACGCGGGCCGCCTCAACTCGGCGATGGCCGGCAAGATGAGCGCGCCGACGCTGGTGACTCTTCATGAGCGTCTTACCCATCTCAGCTTTTCCGTCGCGATCGCCGGCGGCCTCGAACGGATTTGGGCCTTCCTCGCACAGATCGGCCTGTCGCTCCTGGTCTGGCGGGCCGTCCAGTTCCGGCAATGGCGCTGGCTCATCTTCGCCTATGCGGCGCATCTGGCGCTCGACTTTTTGCCCGCGCTCTATCTGAAGGGGGCCGCCTCCTTCGCCATGGCGGAAAGCCTGGTGGCGGCGGTGGGGATCGCCCTTCTGGGCGTCTTTCTCGCGCGCCTGCCGCCGAAGACGCGCAGGACCTAGGACGACTCGAGCAGAGGCAATTCGGTCGTATACTTGATCTGCTCCATCGCGAAGGCCGAAGACACGTCGGTCAGCTTCACCGCCTTGATCAGCCTCTTGTAGAAGCGGTCATAGCCTTCGACGTCGTCGGTGACGACCTTCATCAGATAGTCGACATCGCCGCTCATGCGGTGCAACTCCACGATCTCCGGAAAGGACGAGGCGACGCGCGCGAAATTCTCGAGCCACGCCGCGCTGTGCTCGTTGGTGCGCACGCTCACGAACACGGTGACCTTCAGTCCCACCTTGGCCCGGTCGACGAGCGCCACGCGCCGCTTGACATATCCTTCCTCTTCGAGCCGGCGGATGCGTTTCCAGCAGGGCGTTGAGGACAGTCCCACCCGCTCGCCAAGCTCAGCCACGGTGAGCGTGGCGTCGCGCTGGAGCAGCGCCAGCAGTTTGCGGTCGATATGGTCAAGCATTCCACAAATTTCGTCAAATGTAGAAAATTATCCTACAGGGACACCGATCAAAGGCAAAACGAATAATGATGTTTTCAGCCCTTCGTGGCCACACTGCGCCGGTATCTAGGGATCCGGCCATGGCCATGTTGCGCGAGGCGTTCTGCTCCCACCCCGAGACCGTCGGCGAGACCTATGCGGAGCACCTGGAATCGGCCTGGAGCTTCGGCGCGCGAATGGTGCTTGCGGGCTTGGCCTGTCTCATGCACGGCGTCTTTCCCTTCCTCTTCGTGACCACCGGAAGCCGCGCGGTGCGCCATCTGCACGAGCGCATGATCACCCATAGGGCGCGCGTAAGAGCCGCGCCGGAACTGACCGATCAGGGCGCCTATATCTGAGGCGCCCCGCGCCCTTTCGCGGCGCCGGAGCGCGGGCTAGGTTCCCGGTCCACCCATCGGAGAACCGCCATGAGAGAAGCCGTCATCGTCTCGACCGCGCGCACGGGCCTCGCCAAATCCGTGCGCGGCGGCTTCAACATGACCCATGGCGCGGTGATGGGCGGCCACGCCGTCAAACACGCCATCGCCAGAGCCGGGATCGAGCCGAAGGAGGTCGAGGATGTGGTGATGGGCTGCGCCCAGCCCGAAGGCGCGACCGGCATGAACATCGCGCGGCTGTCGGCGATCTGGGCGGGATGCCCCGTCACCACGGCGGGAACCACGATCAACCGCTTTTGCTCGTCGGGGCTTCAGGCGATCGCCGTCGCCGCCCATCAGATCGTCGCCGAAGGAACGCCGGTTGCCGTGGGCGCCGGGGTCGAATCCATCTCGCTGGTTCAGATGGGCGGGCTGAACACCCGAAACATCACCGAAGAACATCTGATGCAGATCAAGCCCGAGCTCTGGATCTCGATGATCGAGACCGCCGAGATCGTCTCGGAGCGCTATGGCGTCAGCCGCGAGCGTCAAGACGAATACGCGCTCGAAAGCCAGCGCCGCACCGCCGCCGCCCAGCAGGCCGACAAGTTCAAGGACGAGATCGTCCCGCTCGCCACAAAGATGAAGAAGCTCGACAAGGCGACTGGACAGGAATCCATCGTCGATTACACGGTCACCCACGACGAGTGCAATCGTCCCGACACGACGCTCGAAGGCCTGAAGGCGCTAAAACCCGTGCTGCAGGGCGGCATGAAGGTGGCGCAGGGCAAATACGTGACCGCCGGCAACGCTTCGCAATTCGCCGATGGCGCCGCGGCCTGCGTGGTGATGGACGCCGCCGTCGCCGCCAAGCGGGGCATCAAGCCGCTTGGCGTCTTCCGCGGCTTTGCGGTCGCAGGCTGCGAGCCGGACGAGATGGGCATCGGGCCTGTCTTCGCGGTTCCGCGCCTGCTCGAACGGCACGGCCTCAAGGTCGAGGACATCGACCTTTGGGAGCTGAACGAGGCCTTCGCCGCGCAGGTCGTCTATTGCGTCGACCGTCTCGGCATTCCGCGCGATCGTCTCAATGTCGATGGCGGCGCCATCTCGATCGGGCACCCATACGGCATGTCGGGCGCGCGCATGACCGGCCACATCCTGCTCGAAGGGCGCCGCCGCAAGGCCAAGCTCGGCGTCGTCACCATGTGCATCGGCGGCGGCATGGGCGCGGCCGGCCTGTTCGAGTTCGTGCCTTAGGCGCGAGTGACTCCCTTGGCCGTCATTCTGAGGCGGAAGACCGAGACGCTTCGAGGCTCGCCGGCTTTCGCGCCTCGGCATGACGCGGCCTCGCCTCGAAAAATGGCGCGCGGTCTTGCGTTGACATTCTTTCTCGCCGGCTGCGCCACGACGCCGCCCGCGCCGACTCCTCCACCCGATCCGCAGACCCTCATGCCGGCGCTCGAACAACGCATCGCGCTTCTGGTCGAAGAGGAGCGCGAGAAGGCCGACGCACGCGCAAAGCCGCTGGCGATCGATCCGGAATTGACGCGCATCGCGCGCGAACGCTCGACGGACATGGCGCGGAAGAACTACTTCGCCCACGCCGCGCCCGACGGAAAAACCTCGGCCAGCCTGCTGATGGACGAGGATCCGCGCTTCCAGGGCCTGCTTGGGGAAAATCTCGCCGCCGAGCACTTCGTCAAGTCGGTTGCGCTGGACGTCAAAGCCATGGCGCGCGCCATCGTCGATCAATGGCTGAACAGCCCCAAGCACCGCGAAAATCTCACGCTCGCCGACTATGGGCTGACCGGCGTGGGCGCGGCGGCGAACGGCGATACCATCTATGTGACGGAACTCTTCGCGGCCGGCCTCGCCTTGGACGAAACCGGCAAGGCTGCGCCCGACGATCCTAAGTGATAGTCTCGGACGATGAGCGAAGACGCGCGCAACACCAACCGCCCGATCGAGCGTTATCGCGACTTCTGGCCCTATTACCTTCAGGAACACGCCAAGCACGGAACGCGCGCGATACACTATTTCGGCACGCTTCTTTCGACGTCGCTTCTTTTGGCCGCCATCCTGACGCGCGACGCATGGTTCGGGCTGGCCGCGCTCGCTGGTGGCTATGGACCGGCCTGGATCGGCCACTTCTTCATCGAGCGCAACAGGCCGGCCACGTTCCGCTATCCGCTCTGGTCGCTTGTCTCGGACTATCGCATGACCTGGCGCTGGGCGAGCGGCAAGCTCGGGCAGGATCTTACTCGCGCGGGCGTCGAACCGGGGCGCGTTTCGCCTCTGCGATAACCGCGCATTAATCCTATCTGTGAAATGCTCTGGCCTCGAAGAAAGCCGGGAGCGGCTATGTTTTGGGCGCGCAGCGTTCCTTTACACCATATGATGCCGTCGGTACTTATGGTTGGGGGTGCGTCGCTGCGTGATTCGAAATGCGGCCTGATCTTCCTTGGACCGTGGCGGGAATACCTCCGGAAGCGCGCGAAGCGGCGCGAGCGGCTGCGCGCCACGAGGGACTTTCCGTCGGCGAATGGCTTACGCGGCGCATTCTGCGCGGCCTGGCCGATGGCGGTTTCCAGGGCGAGCTCTCCGACGACAGTTGGAGCGACAGCGACATGTTCCGCGCCGAGCAGCAGGCCCAGACTCCGCCCGACGCAGGGACGGATCGTCCGCGAAGCGAGTCGCCGATCGCCGCAATCTATCGCCGCATTGAAGACCAGTTGCGCGGAGTGGCGCGCCGCATGGACGCGGCCGAACGCAGCCAGTCGGAAAACAACCGCGTCATGAGCCGCGCCGCGACCGAGATGAATATCGCGGCCCGCGAGCAGACGCAGGCCTTCGATCAGCTTGGCGCCCATGTTGTAACTCTGGCCGATCGCATCGAACGGGTCGAGCGCGCAAGCGCGGCAAACGGCATGAAGGAGGCCGTCAAACAGCTCCATGCCGGCCTCTCGCGACTTGCCGAGCAGATGAACCAGAACGCAGGCGACTCCGCCGCGCGCTTCGGATCGCTTTCGGCCAATCTCGAATCGCTTTCCTCGCGGCTGGCGCAATCGCGCGGCGACGTCGAAACCGCGACGCAAAGTCTGGAACGCCGCATCGCCGCGCTCGACGACCGCATTTACGCCGTCGAAAAGGCTTCGCAGACCACGGTCGCCGCGCTCGAACGCACGCTCGACGGCATGCAGCAAAGCCGCGCGCGGCGCGATCTCGAAAACGACCGCCGCGAATCCGCCACGACAAGCGCCATCGCGCGGCTGGAGGAAAAGCTCGGTCGGCTGGAAGGCCGCTCGGCCGATCCCGACATCGAGCGCAGGCTCGGCGGCATCGAGCGCTCGCTCGGCGATCTGGTCCGCCGCTTCGACGGCGGCGACAGCGCCGCGGCGAAGTCGGCCGACGAGGCGCTGCGCAAGCTTGGCGCGCGCCTGGATACGAGCGAAAGCCGCCATCTCGATTCGATCGCCGCGCTGCGCGCCTCGCTCAATGAAATCGTGGCGCGACTGGACGCGCTCGACGCGAGGCCCCTCGCGGCCGCGACGCCTGCGATCGAGAGCTTCGTGGCGCCGGAGCATCGCGCAGCCGCGGACGCCTTTGCGCCGGCGCCCGCGACAGCGCCGCCTCCGCCCGCCTTCGACATCGCGGGCTTTCCGGACGTTCCGACGCCAGGCGCGCCACCGCCCTTCCAGGCGCAACATGAGCCGCTCTCTCCGCCTTTCGCGGCCGCTCCGTCGGACGAACTTGCAGCCGGCTTCACAGAGCCGCACGCCGATTTCGCAGAGCGGCACGTCCCCGAGGTTTCGCCGGGCGAGGCTTCGGCGCTGTTCGACGCGGGCGGGGATTCGTTCCTACCGCCGCATCCCTCCGAAGAAGGACCGTCCCTGCTGGACGAGCCGCTTCAGGGAGAGCCCGCACACGAGCCTTCGCCGGAGACTGCGATCGATCCATTGCAGGGCGCCTCGGGACCGGACTCCTTTCTCCACGCCGCGCGCCGTTCGGCGCTCGCGGCGGCCAACGCGGCCGATTCCGAACAGGCCTCGCGCGGCTTCGCCTGGGGCATCGGACGCGGAGATCGCGAGCCGGAAGGCGAGCGTTCGCGCGTCGTCCTTGTCGCCTTCATCGCTCTCATCGCGATCGCGCTGGTGGCGGGGATCGTGCTGAGCCAGGGCCTGGTCGGCTCCAGCGGCAGATCCACGGGACTTTCCGCCCTCTTCGCCAAGGGGACGCAAAATTCCGCCTCGCTCGGATCGGCGCCGACGGAGCAAAAATCGGGCGCGGCGCGCATGGCGGCCGGACATTCCGCCGCGCGCGAAGTCGCCGACAACAAGCATGCGCCCGCCGCAAAGTCGGCTTCGCCTGTCGCGCCGATGGCTGCGCTCGACCGGCTAACCGCCCTTGCCAACAGCGGCGATCCCAAGGCCGAGCTGATCGTCGGCCTCAAATATCTGAACGGCCAGAGCACGCCCGCCAACGACGCCGAAGCTGCGAAATGGCTCGAGAAGGCCGCCGCAAGCGGACAACCGGTCGCCCAATATCGCCTCGGCACGCTCTACGAGCGCGGCAAAGGCGTCGCGGCCGATCCCGAGAAGGCGGCGCGCTGGTATCAGGCGGCCGCGCTGCAGGGCAACCGCAAGGCGATGCACAATCTCGCCGTCGCCCTCGCCGAAGGCACGGGCGTGAAAAAGGATCTCGCCGAAGCCGCGCGCTGGTTCTCCAAGGCCGCCTCTCTCGGGCTTGCCGATTCGCAGTTCAACCTCGCAGTCCTTTACGAGCGCGGACAGGGCGTGCCGCAGAGCCTGCTCGACGCCTACAAGTGGTACGCGATCGCGGCCGCCGGAGGAGATTCCGAATCGAAGCTGCGCATCGAGGCGCTGGCGACGCAGATTTCGGCGGACGATCGCGCCGCGGCCCAGCATGCGGCCGACACCTTCAAAGCCAGGCCGATCGATTCCCGCGCCAATATCGCGCCGACGCAGAGCGAGCTGCCGAACGGCTGAACGCCGCCGCCAGTTCGGAAGAATTCGTCCGCTCGGTTGACCGCAAGCGCGCCGCCGCGCACATTGTGAGTCTCAAATCACCTTCGCGCGGTCGATGGATATCTACCTGCCCATCGCGGAGATGTCGGTCCACTGGCTGGTCGTTCTCGGCTTGGGCGGAGCGGTCGGATTTCTTTCCGGTCTCCTCGGCGTCGGCGGCGGGTTCCTTCTGACTCCGCTTCTCATCTTCGTCGGAATTCCCGCGCCCGTGGCGGTGGCGACGACAGCGAGCCATCTCACCGCAGCCGCCTCCTCCGGCGCGCTCGCGCAATGGCGAAACCGCGCGGTCGACCTCAAGATGGCGGCGGTGATGACGCTGGGCGGCGTGCTCGGCGTCCTGATGGGCGTCTGGCTTTTCGCGGCGCTGCGCCGCTCGGGCCAGATGGATTTCGCCGTTTCGGCGAGCTACGTGCTGCTGCTCGGGGCGATCGGGACGCTGATGCTGCGCGAAAGCCTGCGCGCGCTAAGCCTTGCGCGCGCCGGCGCGCCCGAGCGCGCCCATCCGCCGGCCAGGCATCTTTGGATTCACGGCCTTCCGTTCAAGGAACGCTTTCCGGTTTCGGGTCTCTACATCAGCGTCATACCGCCGATCGTCATCGGTTTTGCGGTCGGAACGCTGTCGGCGGTGCTGGGCATCGGCGGCGGCTTCATCGTCGTTCCGGCGATGATCTATCTGCTGCGCATGCCGACCAATGTGGTGATGGGAACATCGCTGGCGCAGATCATCGTGGTGACGGCGCTGACCACCGTTCTGCAGGCGGTGAACAATCACGCCGTCGATCTGGTGCTGGCCTTTTTTCTGGTCACGGGCGGGGCGATCGGCGCGCAGCTCGGCGTTCACGCCGCCTCGCGGCTTCGCGGGGAGCATCTGCGGCTGTTGCTGGCGCTTGCGGTCCTTGCGGTGGCGGGCAAGTTGCTGGCGGATCTCGTGAGCGCGCCGGACGATCTCTATAGCGTGGCCGCGAGCGGCGCATGAGCAGGCTTGCGCTCGCCGCCTTCCTTCTGGCGCTCGCGCCGTCGCCCGCGGTCTGCTCGGAGAATCTCGTCTCCGGGCTGTCGCAGGACACGATCCAGATCACCTCGAGCTACGCCGGAGCCGAGATCGTCGTGTTCGGAGCGATCGAGCGGCCCCAGCCGAGGCGGCCCGACATCGTGGTGGTGGTTCGCGGCCCCAGCGCCGACATGCGCGTTCGCCGGAAGGCGCGCATGGCTGGGGTCTGGATCAACCGCAACCGCGTGGTGCTGCGCGGCATGCCGACCTATTACTTCGCGGCGGCGAACGCGCCGCTCGAGCGCATCGCGCCGCGGACGGTTCTCGAACAATACGGCCTTGGCCTTGCGGCGCTCATGCCGCGCTCCACCATGGGCCGGCACGATCCCGAACCGTTCCGCAAGGCGCTGATCCGCCATCAGAGACGCGCCGGACTTTATCTTCAGGAAGACGGCGCAGTTCGCTTCTTGAGCGGAACGCTGTTTCGCGTGCGCGTGCCCCTGCCCGCCTCCGCGCCGCGCGGGCGTTATCTCGTCGAGGTCTACATGCTGCGCGAAGGGCGGGTGATCGATGCGCGCTCCTCGTGGCTTTCCATCGATCGAACCGGGCTGGAGCGCCGTCTGTACGACTTTGCGGAACTCGATCCGTTGCCTTATGGCCTCTGCGCCGTGTTGATGGCGCTGGCGCTGGGTTGGCTTTCCTCGTTGGCCTTCCGCCGGATGGAATGAAGATCGGCGCGGCCGGCGACGGCATAGACTCGCCCCGCGCCGAGCGCGAAGGCGGCGAAATCGCCGTCGAACAAGGTCGCGATCGCGGGATCCGCTAGATCGAGACCTCCGGCATAGGCGCCAAAGGCCGGCAGCACCATGCGCCTGGCGTCGCTGACAAAGCAGCGCCGGCGCAGGCTGCGGCCACGCCGATGGACGGTCGTGCAGGGATGAAGATGTCCGGCGACTTCGCCGCGGCGGGCGAAGACCGAGGGCTCATGACAGAAGATCAGGCGTCCGAAGGAAATCTCCGAGGCGATGAATCCGCCGAGCCAGGTGGGCGGCTGCGGATCGTGGTTGCCCGTGATCCAGATCCAGTCCGCCGCGCGGCCGAGGCGCTCGAGGCTCGCGCGATCCATCTCGTCGAGGCGGTCCGGCGCCTGACGATCGTGGAACGAATCGCCGAGCGCGATCACGCGGGCGGGCTTCCTCGCGGCCATCGCCGCCTCGATCCGGCCAAGCGCCGTGCGCGTGTCGTAGGGCGGGAGGAACTGGCGCGCGAGGGCGTAGAACGATCCCTTCTCGAAATGGATGTCGGCGAAGACGAGCGTCGCTTGCTCCGGCCACCACAGCGCGCCGGACGGATCGAGCGCCACGCTCTCGCCATTCAGCTCGATGCAAAGATCGTCGGACATGCACACCTTTCAAATTCGCGTTCCCACCTCCCTCAAGGGGGCGGCATCAATCCACCCGCATCGCTTCCGCGATCAGTTCTTCCTCGGCTTCGCGCAGAATATCCTCATTGGCTTCGCCCGCCACCATTTCCTTGGAGATTTCGAGCAGCGCCGGAACCGCGAGCGGCGAGACGCGCTCCAGCCGCTTGGAAACGATCCTGTTCTTCACCCGCGCCAGCATCTCCGAAAGCCTTGCGATGTCGAGAAGCCCCGTCGCCGCATCCTCATGGGTCGCGCGCAACAGGATGTGGTCAGGCTCGTGCTCGCGCAGCACGTCGTAGATGAGGTCGGAGGAAAACGTGACCTGGCGTCCGGTCTTCTCCTTTCCCGGAAAGCGCCGTTCGATCAGCCCCGCGATGATCGCGCAATTGCGGAAGGTGCGCTTGTAGAGATTGCTTTCGGCGAGCCAGGCCTCGAGATCGTCGCCCAACATGTCGGCGTCTAACAGGCGGTCCATGTCGAGACCGCCCATGTCGCGCAGCGCCCAGACGCCAAGCGCATATTCGTTGGCGGAGAAGCCGAGCGGGCGCATGCCCAGCCGCTCGAGCCGGCGCGTCAAAAGCATGCCCAGCGTCTGATGCGCGAGCCTGCCTTCGAACGGATAGCAGACGAGATAGTGCTTGCTCGCGCGCGGAAAGGTTTCGACCAGAAGCTGGCCGGGCATGGGGATCACCGAGCGCGCTTGCTGGATGCGCAGCCACTCGTTCACCGGATCGGGCAGCACATGCCAGCTTTCCGGCCGCGACACCATCTCGCGCACGCGCGCCGCTAGAAAGGTGGAGAGCGGAAACTTGCCGCCGTAATAGGAGGGTATGCGCGCCTGCGGGTCCTGAGTCTTTGCGACGAAGGCCGCATCGTCGTGAATGCCCACGAATTCGAGCACCTCGCCGGCAAAGACGAAAGTGTCGCCCGGCGTCAGCTGCTCGATGAAATATTCCTCGATCTGGCCGAGCGCGCGCCCGCCGGAGCCCATGGGCCGCCCCTTCGCCTGCAGGCGGATGTCGATCATCGGCTCTTCGACGATAACGCCGACATTGAGCCTGTATTGTTGCGCCACGTCGGGATGGGCGATGCGCCACTTACCCTCCGGCGTCCGCCTCAGCCGCGCGTAACGATCGTAACGCTTGAGCGCATAGCCCCCGGTCGCCACGAAATCGACAACGCGATCGAAATCGGCGCGCGCAAGATGTCGGTAGGGCGAAGCCGACGTCACCTCCGCATAGAGCGCATCCGCATCGAAGGGCGCCGTGCAGGCGCTGCCCAGAACGTGCTGGGCCAGAACGTCGAGGCTTCCGCGCTTGAGCCGGTCTCCATCGAGCTCGCCGGCCATCACCGCATCGCGCGCCGCCTCGCATTCGAGCACCTCGAAGCGGTTGGCGGGCACGAGCAGCGCCGTCGACGCCTCGTCGAGGCGGTGATTGGCGCGCCCGATGCGCTGGACGAGCCGCGCCGCGCCCTTGGGCGCGCCGATGCAGATCACTTGGTCGACCGCGCCCCAATCGATGCCGAGATCGAGCGTGGAGGTGCAGACCACGGCGCGCAGACGTCCCTTGGTCATCGCGCTTTCCACCTTGCGGCGCTGGCCCGGCGCGAGCGAGCCGTGATGCAGCGCGATCGCCAGATTGTCCTCGTTGATGCGCCAGAGGTCCTGGAAGGTCAGCTCGGCCTGCGCGCGGGTATTGACAAAGACGAGCGACGTGCGCGCGGATTTTATCGCCTGCATCACGTCTACCATGGCGTGGCGCGCCAGATGCCCCGACCACGGCACATGGGCGTTGGAGGCGAGAATGCGGATTTCCGGCTGTGCGCCCGGCGCGCCGCGGACGAGCTCGGCGCCGCCCAGAAAATCCATCAGCGGCTTGGGGTCGGCGACGGTCGCCGACAGACCGACGCGGCGAAGGCCGGGCGCCAGCCTGCGCAGTCGCGAAAGCCCCAGCGCCAGCAGATCGCCGCGCTTGGAATTATGCAGCGCGTGCAACTCGTCGAGCACGACCGCCTTGAGATCGGCGAAGAGACGCTCCGCCTCGCGCGAGGCGATCAGGAGCGCAAGCTGTTCGGGCGTGGTGAGAAGAATGTCCGGCGGCGAAGTCTTCTGGCGCTGGCGTCGCGCGGCGGGCGTGTCGCCGGTGCGGGTCTCGACGCGGACCGGCAGGCCCATTTCCGCGATCGGCGTTTCGAGATTGCGCGCGACATCCACGGCGAGCGCCTTCAGCGGCGAGATATAAAGCGTGTGCAGGGCGCGCGGCCGGCGCGGAACTTTTCCTCCCCCCTTTACCGCGGAGGTGTCCGAAGGACGGAGGGGGGAGCTTTCGGAAAGCTCGATCAGGCTCGGCAGGAAACCGGCGAGCGTCTTGCCGCCGCCGGTCGGCGCCACGAGCAACACGCTCTCGCCCTTCGCAGCGTGCTCGACCAGCGCCAGCTGATGCGGCCTCGGGCTCCATCCGCGCGACGCGAACCACTGCGCGAAACGGGAAGGGAAAAGAAATGATCCCCCCTCTGCCTCGCGCAGCGGGCGAGAGGGTTGGGGCGAGTGGACGGATGGAGCGCCACTCAACGGCAACGCTCCCTCACCCTAGCTCTCGCCCACACACAAGTGGGGAAGAGGGAATGTCTTTGATAATCCATTGATCGTTTTGCCAGGCCCGTCATCGCGCCCTACTCTGCCCCATCGCTATCCAGAGGAACAGATCATGTACGAGCTCATGTTCAAGGATGGGCTGCTGAAGCAGAAGCGAATTCTGGTCACGGGCGGAGGAACCGGGCTCGGAGAGGTGATGGCCGAGGCCTACGCCCAACTCGGCGCCGACGTCTATATCTGCGGCCGGCGCAAGGGCGTGGTCGAAGAAACCGCCAAGCGCATCGCCGGCGCAACCGGCTCGAAGGTGGTGGGTCTTGGCTGCGACATCCGCATGCCCGAAGCCGTCGAAGAGACGATCGCCGCAATCTGGAGCGACGGAGGGCCGCTCACCGGCCTCGTCAACAATGCGGCCGGAAATTTCATAAGCCGCACCGTGGATCTGACGCCGAAGGGCTTCAACGCGATCTCGGACATCGTCTTCCGCGGAACCTTCTATGTCACCCATGCCTGCGGCAAGCGCTGGATCCATGAGCGGCGCAAGGCGAGCGTGATTTCCATCCTCGCGACCTGGATCTGGAACGGCGGGCCGTTCACCGTTCCCTCCGCCATGTCGAAGGCCGGCGTCAACATCATGACCAAATCGCTGGCGACCGAATGGGGACCGTTCGGCATCCGGCTCAACGCCATCGCGCCCGGCCCCTTTCCCACCAAGGGCGCGTGGGAACGCCTCGATGCTGGCGCGGGCGCAGGTGCGATCGGCGCGGGCGAGCGCATCCCGATGGGCCGCAATGGCGAGATGGCGGAACTCGCCAATCTCGCCGTCTTCCTGATGGCGGACGGCTGCGATTATCTCACCGGCCAGACGATCGCCATCGACGGCGCGCTTCATCTGGGCGCAACTGGCAATTTTTCTCACCTGTCGAGCCTCGGCGATGCGCAATGGGAGGCGATCGGAAAGCGCATTCGCGCCACCAACGAAAAAGACAGGGCGCAGCGCGCAAGCTGAGGCTTCACATTTTTTGTCGCAAGACGCTTCGGCGTTGACAGCGGCGAAGGCCGGGCGGATGATTTTTCACCGCAGCGGCCTCGCCGCCCGGCGGCGGCGCGCTTCGGCGTATGCCGAAGCGATGCGGCGGGAGCCAGCGCGAACTGTGCAACGCCAACAAGGAGATTCCGCATGGAAGACACTCCGCCGGGCATAGAACCGGGGCTCCGCGCAGGAGCCACGGCCGGCTGATGAAAAAGGCCGACCGCCGCCTACAATCGAATCTGTTGCAAGGCGAGAGAGATCTCGCATGAGCGCCTTTCGGAAGGCGCAAGACCTTGGGGGTTCCCCGGAAAGCCCCGCCGCCTGCGGCGGGGCTTTCATCTGCCGCCGTCGCTATCGCCCAGGCCTACATTCTGCTACAAGCCGCATCGGCTGAGGGTGCGTCGCATCTTCACGACAGGAAGAGTTCATAATTGCGTCAAGGGAGGGACTGAACACATGCGAAATTTGATCATCGGGGGACTGATTTCGGCCTTTGCGATCGCCTGCGCCGCAGGCGGCGCGTCAGCCGCGCAGAACCAGGCCGTGCGCCACAGCGGAAACACCTATTACAAGGCTGTCTGCGCGCGCGCCGTCGGTATGGCGGCGAACTGCCTGTCCTATGTTGTGACGGACAAGCAGGGAAAGCTGATTTCTAACGCGAAGGCGCCCGTCGCCGGCTACGGTCCGAGCGACCTGCGCGACGCCTACAAGATCACCGACAACGGAAAATCCAGCACGGTGATCGCCATCGTCGACGCCTTCGGCTACGACAACGCCGAATCGGATCTGGCGGTTTATCGCTCCAATTTCGGCCTGCCCGCCTGCACCACCGACAATGGCTGCTTCAAGAAACTCAACGGCCATGGCAAGGAAGGCGACTATCCAGCTCAGAATCTGGGCTGGGCGCAGGAGTCCGCCCTCGACCTCGACATGGCGAGCGCCATGTGCCCGAATTGCTCGATCTGGCTGGTCGAGGCGAAGACGAATTCCCTCCGCCACTTGGCGCGCGCGGTGGACACTGCGGCTCGCCTCGGGGCGCACGTGATCTCCAATTCCTATTCCGGCGGCGACGGCGGACGAACGCTGCTTTACGAAGCGTCCTACACCCATCCGGGAGTGGCGGTCACCGTGAGCTCGGGCGACGGCGGATTTGGCCTGGGCTATCCCTCCACGTCTCCGCACGTCACCGCCGTTGGTGGAACGCACCTAGTTCGCGATTCCAGCTCGCGCGGCTGGGCCGAGACGGTTTGGGGCGGCGCGGGCAGCGGCTGCAGCACTTTGCACGAAAAGCCCAGCTGGCAGACCGACAAGGGCTGCAAGCACCGTATGGTTGCGGACGTATCGGCGGTCGCGGATCCGGCGACGGGCGTGGCCGTCTATGGCCCCATTTCGGGCGGCTCCGCCTGGCTCGTCTTCGGCGGCACAAGCGTCTCGGCGCCGCTGATCGGCGGCATCTACGGCGCCAACGGAGGGTCGGTGAATTTTGGCTCCAATCCGTACGAGCATCCCGACGCGCTCTTCGACGTGACCACAGGGAAGAACGGCACTTGCGGAACCAAGCATGGGCGCCACGCTTACTTCTGCACCGGCGAGCCGGGTTATGACGGCCCGACGGGGCTGGGCACGCCCAACGGTACGGCCGCTTTCGGCGACTGAACGCAGACGAAAGAGCAAATACGGAGCCCCGCCGGCCATCCGGCGGGGTTTCGATTTCATGAGACCACGAAGTCGTTCGGATCGGGCGCGATCGTCGCGTTCCAATAGTCCACCAGCTTGAACGGCCAGTTCTGGCTGACGCGGCCGAGGGAATTCTTGTACCAGCTCTTCGCATTCGGCACGCCCCACGCCATCTTGCGGTTTTCCTCGTCCACACGGCGGTTGAATGCGTCATGGACGTCGCTCTTGACCTCCATCGTGCGCGCGCCGGTTTCGGCGAGCAGCTTCAGGCAGTTGACGATGTAGCGCACGCTCGCTTCGGAGAAGAAGATGATCGAGCCGTTGACGACGATGTTGGTGTTGGGCCCGTAGATGGTGAAGAAATTGGGAAAGCCCGGCGCCGTCATGCCGAGATAGGCGCGCGCATCGCCCTTCCAGCGCTCATGCAGCTCGACGCCGCCCCGGCCGACGACGCGATAGGTGCGCAGAAAATCGCTGGCGTGAAAGCCGGTGCCGTAGACGATGACATCGACCTCGTGCAGGACGCCGTCCTTCGTGCGGATGCCCTTGGGCGTGATCTCCTCGATTCCGGTGGTGATGAGATCGACATTCTCCCGCGCCAGCGCCGCCAGATAGACGCCGTTGTCGCGCACCGAGCGCTTCGAGCCGAAGGGGTAATCGGGCGTGACCTTCTCCAGAAGATCGGGACGGTTGGGGATCTGCTCGCGCATCTTCTCGATCAGCATGGCGCGGAGCATCTCGTTCATCGGCGAGACCGAACGCGACGTGTCGTTCCACGAAGGATCGACCGTCACCGCATCGAGGATGCCGTCGGTCAGCGTCCAGAACAGCCAGAAGCGGTACCATTTGTCGTAGAAGGGAACGTGCTCGAGCAGCCACTTTTTTCCCTCGGCGACCTTGTCGTGATAGTTGGGCGTGGGGCCGAGCCACGGCGCCGAGCGCTGGAACACCAGGAGCTTTCCGACTTTCGGCGCAATTTCCGGAATCACCTGGAACGCCGTGGCGCCGGTGCCGATCACCGCCACGCGCTTTCCCGTCAGATCGACGTCGCGGCGCCAGCGTGCGGTGTGGAACGCCGGCCCCGCAAACGCGCCCACGCCCTTGATGTCCGGCAGCTTGGGCTGGTTGAGCTGGCCGACCGCGCTGATCACGGCGTTGGCGGCGAGCGTTTCTTCCTTTCCGGTCTTGTCGCGGACCGTGACGGTCCACGTCGATGTCTTCTCGTCGAACCGCGCTTCGGTGACCTGCGTTTCGAAGCGGATGTGCTTGCGCAAGCCGTATTTGTCGGCGATCCGACGGAAGTAATCGTAGAGCACATCCTGCGTCGAGAAATGATAGGGCCAGTCGTGGTTGGGTTCGAAGGAGAAGGAATACATGTGGTTGGGATTGTCGACGCGGCAGCCGGGATAGGCGTTCTCGAACCAGGTGCCGCCGACATCGGGATTCTTCTCCACGATCTCGAAGGCGACGCCGGCCTGCTGCAAGCGGATCGCCGAGAGAATGCCCGACAATCCCGCGCCTATGATCACGACCTTCATCTTCGCCGCGGCCTCTTTCAGCTTCGGCGTATCCCAATGCGGCACGCGCGTGTCTTCGACCGAGATTCCCAGTTCCTCTTTCAGGAAGGGAACATAGCGGTCCGGGATATCGACTCCGGCGATGAAATCCATCATCCGCCCGATCGTCGCTTCATCCGGCGATGGCGGCAGCTTCCGGCCAGCGAGATAGTCCAGCATCGCCGCCTTGGCGCGTTCGCGCACCCATTGCTGCTTTTCGGCGCTCAAGCCTCCCTGCCCGTCGCCGAAGAAGTCGTAGACCGGTTTCATATCCGGCGTAAGAATGGAAGCGTCGCCGGTCAGATGCACCAGCGCCATCATCAACGAGGGGATATGGGCATCCTTCAGCGCCCATTCGAT